>CAJFIN010000011.1 GCA_904381335.1 Candidatus Neoanaerotignum galli
CGAGAAAAGACCTGAGTGTGATTGAAAAGGAAGGAAAGGTGATCGCCACTACCGAAGAAAGCATGCTGGGCCGGCAAGTGGAGGATATGGATGGGTTTATTAATTCTCCAGCAGAAAGCCAGTTGGTGCAGGGGTATCAATATTTTAAGGTATATGATAACAATGCGCCGGAATATGTGGTCCAAGTGAAAGGGGAAGATGAAGAAGGCTATCGTATTGGTAAGATTACAGCCTTTCAGATTCAGAGCCTGTTGGTGGCCTATAAAGAAAGATACGATAAGGATAATTTTATTAAAAACCTCTTATTGGATAATCTTCTTTTGGTAGATATTTATAGCCGGGCAAAAAAACTGCATATTGAAAATAATGTGCGCCGCATTGTGTACCTTATCGAGACAAGCATTGATAAGGATATGAATGTGGTAGAAATTGTGCGCAATATGTTTCCTTCTAAAACAAAGGATTTTGTCACAGCAGTGGATGAGCACTGCATTATCCTGGTGAAGGAGCTAAGGGAAAAGGAAACCATGGAGGATGTGGAAAAAATCGCTGCATCTATTGTGGAAACCCTTGATGCGGAAACAGAAAGCCAAACCTATATCGCCATTGGCACCACCGTAACGGATTTGAAAGATGTTTCTCGTTCGTTTAAGGAGGCAAAAATGGCGCTGGAAGTGGGCCGGATCTTTTACAGCGATAAACAGATTGTCAATTATGAGCAACTGGGTATTGGCCGCCTGATCTATCAGCTGCCGCTTCCGCTATGTAAAATGTTTATCAAAGAAGTGCTCCATGGGTTGACCATTGATGATTTTGATGAGGAGACATTGGCCACAGTCAGCAAGTTTTTTGAAAACAACCTGAATGTTTCCGAAACCAGCCGCCAGTTATATATCCACCGCAATACCTTGGTATATCGTTTGGATAAGCTGCAAAAGATGACGGGATTAGATCTGCGCAATTTCGATGATGCCATTATTTTCAAAATCACGCTGATGGTCAGCGGATATATGTTATACATGGAGAAGATGGCCTATTAATCCATAGGCCGGATGTGGAAAGGAAGTTTGCTCTCATGATCGAGATTCGGGATGTAACGAAAATTTATCCCAATGGCGCCGAAGGCGTTGAAAACATATCGCTTTTTATCGACCGGGGAGAGTTCGTTTTTTTTGTGGGGTCTAGTGGATCGGGCAAGTCCACCCTCATCAAACTTTTGATGAAGGAGCTTAACCCCACTAGCGGACAAATCCTAATCAATAATATCAATACAACCACGATGCGCCGCAGTCAGATTCCTTATTTACGGCGAAATTTGGGTATTGTGTTTCAGGATTTCCGGCTGCTGCCCAATAAAACGGTGTATGAAAATGTGGCTTTTGCCATGCGGGTGATTGAAGCACCCAGCCGCCAGATCCGGCGCAATGTGCCGGCTGTGCTGTCGCTGGTGGGGTTGCAGCATAAGGCCAAAGCATATCCTTCTGAGTTGTCTGGCGGAGAACAGCAGCGTACGGCATTGGCCCGGGCCATTGTAAATAACCCGCCCATTTTGATTGCGGACGAGCCTACGGGGAATTTGGACCCTGATACGGCATGGGAAATTATTTATCTTTTGGATGAGATCAACCGCAGAGGGACCACAGTGGTAATGGCAACCCATGCCAAAGACATTGTAGATGTGATGCAAAAGCGGGTGGTCACTTTAAAGGACGGCCATATTATTCGAGATATCAGAAAAGGTGGTTACAACGATGAGGCCTAGTTCGATTCGGTATTATTTCAAAGAGGGCGTCACCAGCTTACTGCGAAACCGTTTGATGACGGTGGCTTCTGTGGCAACGGTGGCGGCTTGTTTGCTGATTGTGGCCTTTTCCTGGTGTCTGATCAGCAATCTAAATTCGATTTTGGCTCAGATTGAAGAAAATATTGGTATTAATGTTTTTTTGGATGATGATGTGGATGCAGCAGAAATCACGAGAATCCGGGATGAAATGATCCAGTTGCCCCATGTGGCGGATGTGATTTATGTTTCTCCAGAAGAAGGGTTAGAAAATCTGAAAGAGGAATTGGAAATGGGGGATATCCTCGATGGCTTTGAAGGGGAGAATAATCCGCTAAGCCATGCCTTTACTGTAACGCTGGACAGCATTGAAAACCAGGATACGGTGTTGTCAGAATTGGAGCAGATTGCTGGGGTGCGTAATATTTCCGCTGCGCAGACAGAGACGGATATTTTGCTTCGTATTAACCGCATCATTGGTATTGTTGGTGTAACGGCTGTGTTGGTGCTGGCAGTCATCAGCGTGGTGATTATTATGAATACCATCAAGCTATCTGTCTATACCCGCAGAACAGAGATTAATATTATGAAATATGTGGGGGCAACCGACTGGTTTATTCGATGGCCATTTATCATTGAGGGTACGTTGATTGGAGTATTGGGTGCAGTGATCCCATTGGTGATCTCCTATTTTGCCTATGAAAAAGCAGTGCAGGTGTTGAATGATTACCTGCCCATGGTGCAAAATTTGGTGACGTTTTTGGATGTATCCAGTATTTTTGTGGTGCTGCTGCCAGTGCTGCTGGTTTGCGGCATCTTACTGGGTGTTTTTGGCAGTGTTTCTTCCATTCGGAAATATCTGCAGGTGTAATCAAGAGGAGATGTTTCATAGATGCAGAAGAAAAAATTACGTCTGCTTCGGCGGGGGATGGCCTGTTTTTGTGCCGCGGCACTGTTAGCAACTTTACATACCTTGCCTGAGGAGACGGCTTACGCTAAGACGCTATCAGAATTACAAGAGGAGCAAGATGATATTGAGCGCAGAAAAGAAGAAGCAGAGGCAGCGCTAAGTCAAGCTCAAACCAATCAAGAACGTGTTTCCGCTGAAATAGAGACGCTGGACCTACAAATGGCGGAGGCACAAAATGCATTAAATATTGTAGAAAATCAGCTGAATGATGCAGAAACCCGCTTGGCTGCATCAGAGGAAAATTTGGCTCAGGCAGAACAAGCCAGTGAGGATCAATTTAACGCCTTTAGTGACAGAATCCGGTTTATTTACGAAAATGGGATGCTGGGCTATTTGGAAGTATTACTGGAAAGCCAAAGTTTTAGCGATTTCTTTATTCGATTGCAATATGTCAATGATATTATGGAATATGATAATGAAGTTTTGACAGGACTTCGGGAGGCGGAGGCCACCATCGAGCGGGAAACCCAGGCGATTGCGGAAGAAAAAGCATCCATCGAAGTGTTAGTGGCTGATCAGCAGACCAAAAATGCAGCTTTGCAATCCAGATTGGATGAAAAAAATGCACTGATGGCGCAATATCAGCAAGATGAAGCAGATTATGCTGCGTTGGTGGAAAGTATGGAGGAAGCCAGTGAGGAGGTAACCCGTCTGATTGAAGAAGCCCAGGCGGCATCTCGGCGTTCCAGCGGCGGCGGCAATACCACCGTGTATTATACCGGTGGCCAATTTGAATGGCCTGTGCCGGGGTGGTATGGTATCTCCAGCGGCTTTGTTTCCAGAAACCGGCCCATCGGTAGCGGCACGGAATTCCATACGGGATATGATATCCCAGCTTCCTATGGCACCAATGTAATTGCAGCGGAAGCCGGTACGGTCATTTATGCCAGCTGGATGAATGGCTATGGTTATACAGTTATGATCGACCATGGCGGCGGTCTAGTGACGTTGTACGGACATAACTCCAGTCTGGTGGCCTCAGTGGGCCAGACCGTTTCCCGGGGTTCTGTCATTGCCCATGTGGGTAGTACAGGTAATTCCACAGGAAACCATTGCCATTTTGAAGTGCGGCTGAATGGTTCGCCTGTCAGCCCATCTACTTATCTGGGGGTATAAAAATAGAACGAAAGAAAGTCCATCGGTTTGTTCCGGTGGGCTTTTTTTATGGGAAGCGTATGTGCTAGGGAATGCGCTGGGTTTCAGCGAAGGGACAACCTTTTGGGGCGGGATCGCAAAAAAGGCAGCTCATTTTTTCTGGCAGGCTATATTTTTATCCTGTTTTTTTGGGGCAAAAAAAACAACGGGCAAGTACCGATACAGCAGAGTCAGTTTTCGATCTGGTGATTTGGCAGGATTTCTGCCAGATGACGTGTGATAAAAGCGATTTTCAGCTTTGGTGAAAAAAAGAGAAGGATAAGCATATTTGATGGGATGAAGGCAAGGAGAAAGAATTTTTCCTAGCAAGAAGCCTTTTTCTCAGAACAGACTATCCGATGATGATGCGAGACTGGCCTATGGGGTAAATTTTTTTTGTCTTTGGGGTAAGATGGTTTATTCCGATAGACAAATTGGCAAAGGGAATCACAAAAAGAATGAAATCAAAGTTAGAAAGTTCCATCACATAGGGCGAATGGGAAAAAGTATTAGGAAAAAGAAAAACCAGGAGAATCTCTCACTGGTTTATCATGCCTTATGGCCATGTTTGATTAAAAGGAAGGTTTATGACAAGGCAGGTTTCCCCATCAGGCAGGCAGGGCAAACAAAGAATTATGAAGCAGGATATAGGGAAGGTCATCCTTTATAGGCGTAATCCTTTTACATCTTTGATGCGGGCAAGAATGAAATTTTCTTCTAATTTTCGGATGCCTTCCAGCCCATGAAGCCATTGAAGAAAAGATTCCATCTCTCCTTGGCTGGCAAAAACAGCATGCATATGCAGCCGGCAATTTCCGGTGATATGGTAGAGCTGTGTTACCGCCTCTGCTTGTTCAAATAAGGTACAAAGCGATGGAAAGGCATTTGGTTCAGTCTCCAGATCAAAATAACAGGAAATCGAACCGCTGATTTTTTGTGGATTTAGAATAATGGTATATTCTTCTAAAATGCCGCTTTTTTCTAATGCCTGGATGCGGGATTTAACGGCAACTCTGCTTAGATGCACCTTTTCTCCGATTTCCGAATAGCTCATTCGTCCGTTATCCAGCAGGAGGCATAAAATTTGCCGATCTGTTTCATCCAGTCCATCTAGGAACATGACTTCTTCCCCCTTTCTACGCCATATAGTATACAAAAAAAGATGGATATTGACAAGATGAAATTAATATCTTGAATTTCGTAAGTCTATTTGATATAATTTGAACAAATAGTAATTTAAAATAGAACAAAAGGAAGTGACAAGATGGAGCGGGATCTAACCAAGGGAAACATTACCAAGACCATGCTGCTCTTTGCTGTGCCTATGATTTTGGGGGATATGCTCCAACAGTTTTATAACGTGGCCGATACGTGGGTGGTGGGGCAGTTTCTAGGGGCGGACGCCTTAGCGGCGGTAGGCTCCAGCTATACATTAATGACATTTTTAACCTCTGTCCTTCTGGGCCTTTGCATGGGCAGCGGCACGGTCTGTTCTATTTTCTATGGCGCGGGGGAAAAAGAGAAAATGAAGCAGGGGATCTTTGTCTCTTTTGTCCTGATTGCGGTTGTGGCCGTGGTGATGAATGTGCTGGTGATGGTGCTGCTGGATCAAATCATCTTATGGCTAGATGTGCCCATAGAAGTACAGGGCTTGATGGCAGAGTATTTGCGGATTATTTTTTTAGGTATCTTTTTTCAGTTTTTGTATAATTATTTTGCTTTTTTGTTGCGGGCCATTGGAAATTCGGTGGTTCCCTTGGTTTTTTTGGCCATTTCCGCAGTGATGAATGTGGTGTTGGACTTAGTGTTTGTGGCAGTGTTTCACTGGGGTGTTGGCGGCGCAGCTTTTGCCACTAGCCTATCCCAGGCGGTAAGCGGCGTTGGCTTGATGCTCTTTACGTTTTGGCGGGAAAAAGAGCTGCGTATTAGCAGAAAACATATGTTTTTTACGAAAGAAATGATTCGAGAAATTGCGCAAAATTCCATCTTAACCTGCTTGCAGCAATCGGTGATGAATTTTGGTATTTTACTGGTACAGGGCGTCATCAATGGATTTGGCGCTGTGGTGATGGCTGGTTATGCGGTGGCTGTGAAGATTGATTCTTTTGCTTATATGCCGCTGCAGGATTTTGGCAACGCTTTTTCTATTTTTATTGCCCAAAATTATGGGGCAAAGAAACTGGATCGTATCCAAGGTGGAATCCATAGTGCCGCAAAGGTGGCGATGCTATTTGCTGTGGTTATTTCCGTGGCGATTTTCCTGCTGGCGCGTCCACTGGTTCAGCTGTTTATTGATCCGGGAGAAATGGATATTGTTGCCGTTGGTGTGCAATACCTGCGGGTAGAGGGTAGTTTTTATGTGGGCATTGGTTGTCTTTTCCTGCTTTATGGTTTTTATCGGGCGGTGAAACAGCCAGGCATGAGTTTGGTACTTACTATAATTAGTTTGGGCACCCGTGTGGTGTTGGCCCATGTGCTTTCGCCGATGCCTCAGTTTGGCACTTTGGGTATTTGGGCCGCCATCCCCATTGGCTGGTTTTTAGCAGATGCTGTGGGCCTGGTGTATTATTTTCGGCGGGCAAGGGGATATTTAACGCAACTGATGGAAAAGAAGGGGAGCGAAATCTGAACAGAAATCAAATTTGATCGGCAGCAGTGGATCAAACATAGTCACAAGCAGTAAAGTAGGTTTTATCCATGATTTTTCTATCAAAAGAAAAGACCGGTTCCTTCCTTTTTGTAAAGAAGGGAATCGGTCTTTTATGATGGTGTAAAGGGATGATCATCATTTTATGGACGAGAAGGTGGGCAGGGTAAAAAATATGTTTGGGAAAAAGGAATGAATCGCACCAATCGCTGCCCGTTATTCCTGGTGGGAAGGAGACTCTTTTTTCTCTATGGGTTCGATGATGGCTTCTTCCGTTTCAGCTAAAGGAATAAGGACATACCGCTTTCCTTCTAGGGTTTGCGTAGTGGTTTGGGCGGCCTTATCCGCAGGCAGTCTGAGTAAAAGCCGGCGGTTTGTGCCAGATGCAGCCGGTTGTTCCCCTTCTTCCAGCTCTTGCAGCCGGCGGTTTAGAAGAGAAACTTGCTGCATGAGATGCTTTTCTTTTTGCTGTTGCTCAGCGGCAGCTAAAGCCCGGTGATCTAGCAAATGGGTCCCTTCTGGCAGTTGGTCTTCAAAAGAAGAGGCATAGGTTTGGCCGATTTGTTTTGCCTGTTCTTGAGCAACGCCGCTATCTAAAAGAATTTCCTCCATTTCCTGTGCGGTAATTTCCTGTTGACCATCTCCAAATACCGATTGATGTTCTTCCACCACGGCGGAAAGGGTGCGCTGCACTTCATTAAAGACAGCTTTTGCCTTTTCTTCCGATTCTTCTAGGCCATCGGTGATTATTTGGCGGAAGGTTTCCTTTTGTTCTGTGGCAGTCTGTTTTGGGACAACGCCAAGGATTTCGGTCATCCATTGGGTTTGAGGATGCTTCGTGTTGCGGGTATAAAAAAGCAGGGAATGGATATCTGTGCTGCGGTCGTGAAAAGCAGGGAAGAGAAACCCCGTTTCTGGCGCTTCCACCACCCAATCCCGAATACGGGAAAGAAAAGTATGTCTTTCTTCCCGGTAGCCCAAAGCGGCTTTGGAAAGACTGACCGGACAAATGGCGCACAACAGATAGGAAAAGACCTCGGAGGATTCATCCAGCTGGTCGCCATCGGTGGTTTTACTGATGACATCATAAGCATCATGAAATAACAGGATAAGGTAGTTTCCATCTAAACCACAGCCATCGATGATCTTTTCATAAAAAAGAGCCAAAAGAGATTCGTCTTTGAGCCCGCTATCCCGCAAGGCAAGCAAAAACGGCGCCATCTCACCCGGCTGTTCTGCATCATTGGTGAACGATAATGTAAGCAGCTGGTTCCCTGATGAGCCGGAGAGGGTCTTTTTTGCTATGTCCAAATATTTATAAAATTCATCGTCCTCCAGAGCAAGAAAAGTCTCGGATAAATGGGCAAGAACGTTTTTTTCTCCATCCACATAGCAGCCGCACATCCGTGTGAAGGTACAGCCGTTCTTGGTCAAGCGTTTTTTTAATTCTGCGATTTCTTTTTGCGTCATGGCGATGCCTCCTTTGCAAAAGATTATACCTGGTTTTTCCATCTGGAGCAAGAATGGGATTGCAATTTTTCTTTATGAATGGTAAGATGGTAGGAAATTGCAATGAAAGACCTGAAAGAACAGACAGAAAGGAAGAAGAGTATGCCAATCAAATTGCCAAAGCATCTGCCAGCACAGGACGTGTTAGCCAAAGAAGGCATATTTGTTATGGATGAGGACAGGGCGTTTCATCAAGATATCCGCCCGCTGCGGATTGCCATATTAAATTTGATGCCATTAAAAGAAGTGACTGAAGTGCAGCTGCTGCGGTTATTGGGGAATACGCCGCTGCAAATTGAAATTACCCTGCTGGCCCCGGCGCATCATGATCCGAAAAATACATCACCGGAACATATGAAAAGTTTTTATCATGTGTTTGAGGAAGTGCGGGATCAAAATTTCGATGGCATGATTATCACAGGTGCACCCATTGAATTATTTGAGTTTGAAGAAGTGGATTTTTGGGACGAACTGACAGAAATAATGCAATGGAGCAAAACCCATGTGACCAGCACCATGCATATCTGTTGGGGTGCCCAAGCAGGATTATACTATCATTATGGCATCCCGAAACATATTTTGGATCAAAAGGTGTTTGGTGTGTTCCCTCACTATACCAATGATTATGGAGATAAACTCTTAAAAGGGTTTGACGATATTTTTTATGTGCCTCATTCCCGGCGGACGGAGGTGCGGATGGAGGATATTGCCAAAAATCCGAAAGTGGTGGTGTTATCTGCCAGCGAAGAATCCGGTGTGTATATTGCTATAGCAAAGCATGGGAAGCAAATCTTTGTGATGGGACATTCCGAATATGACCGTTTAACACTGAAAACGGAATATGAGCGGGATTTGGCCAAGGGATTAAAGATTGATGTACCAAAACATTATTTTGAGGATGATGATCCCACGAAACGGCCATTGATGCGTTGGCGCAGCCATTCTAACTTGCTTTTTAGCAATTGGCTGAACTATTATGTATATCAAGAAACGCCTTATGACGTGACGCAGATTTCAAATGAGCAAACCCTAAAGCCATAAGATGTATAACATCGGCACAGCCTTGCAAGACAAAAGGCCTTGTGATATAATGCTAGGGAAAAACAAGTTTTGGTAAGAGTCATCATTCCGGTAAATACCGGCGGGGATGATGCCCCGGAAAAGGAGAGGATCCAAATGATAAAACGAAAAGGCTTAGCGTTGCTATTGATGATGGGGTTAATCCTGTCTTTGTTAAGTGGCTGTTCATCTTCTACTGAGGAGGCGAGTGATAGTAACGCCTCTCAGCAAGAGTCGACCACAGAAACGTCTGAAAGTACAGAGGCATCAGACAGTGATCAAACCGGAGAAACCATTGAAACGGCAACCACCAGTGATGGAGAAACGGTGAATGAACCGGTGCGTGCTCAGGAGGAAAAAGACCCGGCTTTGGCTATGCATATTGGCTTACTGAAGGGCCCAACGGGTATGGGCGCAGTGATGCTGATGAATGAATCAGACAACGGCTTTGTTTTTGGAAATTATGATTTTCAGCTTTATGACGCACCGGATGAGGTAACGGCCAAACTCATCAATGGTGAGCTGGATGTGGCTGCTGTGCCGGTAAATTTAGCCAGCACACTGTATAATAAAACCGATGGGGGCGTAAAGATTGCTGCCATCAATACGTTAGGCACCATGTTCTTGGTGGAAAATGGAAATACCATTGAGTCCATGGAAGACCTGGACGGTAAAACTGTGATGCTGTCTGGTCAGGGGGCCGTGCCGGATTATGTGTTCCAATATTTGCTGCAGGAAAGCGGTGTGACAAATTGCACTGTGGAATATGCCACTAGTCATGCAGATTTAGCAAACCAGTTGGCTGCCGGTGAAGTGGATCTGGCGGTAATGCCTGAACCCTATGTGTCCATTGCCATGAGCAAAAATGCGGATTTGCGTATTGCTATTGATTTGGCGGAAGTATGGGATCAATATTCCTATGAAGACAGTACGGTGGACAATACTTTGCCGATGGGCTGCATTGTGGTGCGGACAGCATATCTGGACGAGCACGAAAAAGAATTTAAAAAGTTTTTAGACGAATATGATAACTTTATCGATGAAGCGAAAAAAGATTATCATGCTGCTGCAGAAAAATGCGCAGAATATGGCATTGTGGCGGATGCGGCTGTGGCGGAAAAAGCCTATCCCAACTGCCATATCTGTTATATCGCTGGGCAAAAGATGACAATGATGGCGGATTATTTCTTGAATGTGATGTATGATGAAAACCCGCAGTCCATTGGCGGTGCAGTACCAGAAAGTGATTTTTATTATAGCAGATAAACGGGAGTGGTCCCGTGGGGGAGCCCTTTGACGCGGTATAGCAGTCGAAATGGGCTCCCTTTTTTGGGAGGAAGTGCCTATGGCAAAACGGGGAAAAACGGGCCTTGTAAAGAAGATACTATTTGTCTTTTTTTGGCTTTTGATATGGCAGATAGCGTCTATGGCGGTGGGGTCGGAACTGCTGCTGCCTTCTCCATGGCAAACTCTGCAAGCCTTCGGAGGACTGATGATGCAGCAGTCGTTTTATTTCGATGTGGGGTGGAGTATGGCCCGTATCCTCGGCGGTTTTATTTTTGGCGCGGTAACAGGAATGCTTCTTGGACTGATAGGCTCCCGATGGACATGGGTCAAAGATCTTTGCGGCCCGATTTTGGCTTTGGCAAAATCTGTTCCAGTTGCGAGCTTTATCATTTTGGCAGTGCTTTGGATGCGCAGTGCCTTGGTGCCAGTCTTTATTGGTTTTCTCATTGTTTGGCCGATTGTGCAGGAAAATACGACTGCGGGGATTGCTTCAATTCCACGAGATTTACTAGAAATGGCACAGGTATACCAGTTTGGGCCACTGAAAACATTTCGGGCTATTACGCTGCCCCATGTGCTGCCTTATCTCCACGGCGCCGCCAAAAGTGCCATAGGCCTGGGATTTAAATCAGCAGTGGCGGCAGAGGTCATTACCCGACCTGTCTATGCCATGGGCAGCCGCTTATATGAATCGAAGCTATATTTAGAGGTACCAGAGCTATTTGCCTGGACAATGGTGATTTTGCTATTAAGCGTGGGGACAGAAAAGATGTATGGCTTTTGGGTGTCTCATACGGCTTGGGCAAAAAGGGGGCTTTTGACCGGTGGAATTCATGAACGTAACGGCAGCGTATGACCAAAAGGAAGTGCTTTCTGATTTTTCTTTACAAATAAAGCAAGGACAGATCACAGCACTGCTTGGCCCTTCGGGCAGCGGTAAAACAACAGTGCTGCGACTTTTTGCTGGCCTGCTGAAACCAAAATCTGGCCATGTGGTGCGTCCGGAGAAATGTGCAGTGGTTTTTCAGGAGGATCGGCTGCTGCCCTATGCTACCTTGCGGGAAAACTGGGCATTGGTAACATCGGATCAGCAATGGATGGAAAAAACAGCAGCTCTTTTGGGGCTTGGAGATTGGATGGATCAGCTCATCAGCACTTTTAGCGGCGGCATGAAGCGCCGGGCAGCACTGGGTAGGGCGCTTTGTTTTCCCTCAGACGTTTTTTTGCTGGATGAGCCATTAACAGGAATAGATCCGGTGCAAAAACAGCAGCTGTTACAGGTGCTCCAAACAGCGTTTACCGGCAAAACTGTCCTTTGGATTACCCATGACGCCAGAGAGGCTTTGGCCATTGCACAGCAGATCATTGTGGTGGGCGGCTCGCCCATGCAGATCAGGGCGCAAAGGGAGATTTGCCCTGACTCCCTTTCTTTTCAGCAAGAACAGGACGCTTTGAGGTGGATTGACCAGGCGCTGGCCAACTGAAAGCACATCCGCCACCATAGGAAGATAGAAGGAGAGAACAACACCATGCTTATTGCGGCAGAACATGTATATCAAAATTATGGCAGAAAAGAATTAATCAAAGATGGGTCTTTTTATCTCAATGACGGAGAAAAAGTGGGACTGATTGGCGTCAATGGCGCTGGAAAAAGCACGCTGCTTCGTATCTTAGCAGGCCAGGAAGAGCCAGACCAAGGAGAAATCTTCCGTCAGCCAGGGCTGCGCATTGGGTTTTTGGCTCAAAATCCACCCTATGACCCATCGTTGACGGTGATGGAAGAAATGGAGCGTCAGGCGCCGGATGCCGCAGACTATCAACGGCGGAGTATGTTGTTTCGGCTGGGTATCGAAACTGTGGAACAAAAGATGCAGACCCTCTCCGGCGGTCAGCGAAAGCGTGTGGCTTTGGCCGCAGTACTATTACAGGAAAACGACCTGTTGATTCTCGATGAACCCACCAACCACTTAGACAGCTTTATGGTAGAATGGCTAGAAGGGTATTTAAAAGATTTTACGGGCGGATTGATCTTAATTACCCATGATCGGTATTTTTTGGAAAATGTAACCAACCGTATTGTGGAATTAGATCGAGGAACCCTTTATCCCTATGCGGGTAATTACGAGACCTTTTTGACGCTTAAAGCCCAGCGGGAAGAAATGGCCTGGGCCACGGAGCGAAAGCGCCAAGCCATTTTGAAAAAGGAATTGGCTTGGGTGATGCGGGGCGCTAGAGCTCGCTCCACAAAGGCTAAAGGAAGGCTGGAGCGGTATGAGGAGCTGAAAAACCGTCAGGCACCGCAGCAAAAGGAAGTGATGCAAACATTTTCCGCAGCCAGCCGTTTGGGGAAAAAGACGGTGGCGTTGGAGGATGTATCCAAAGCATATGATGGTCATGTGGTGGTTAACCACTTTTCTTATCGGGTGGGCCGAGAGGACCGCATTGGCATTGTGGGAAAAAACGGTGTTGGAAAAAGCACCTTGCTTGGATTATTTGCGGGACAAGTGACGCCTGATAGCGGGCAAGTGGAACGAGGCGAGACGGTGCGTATCGGTTATTTCACTCAGGAGAGCCATCAGTTACCGATGCAAGAGCGGGTGATAGATTACCTGAGGGACATAAATGACCGCATCGAAACAAAAGAAGGCACGTTTACTGCCAGTCAGCTGTTGGAGCGGTTTCTTTTTACACCAGAACTGCAATATGGCCATATTGGTGATTTAAGCGGTGGGGAAAAGCGCCGGTTAACCTTACTTTCGATCCTGATTCAGGCGCCGAACATCCTATTGCTGGATGAACCAACCAATGATCTGGATGTGGAGACGCTCTCTATTTTAGAAGATTATTTGGACGCTTTCCCTGGTGCTGTATTGGCAGTGAGTCATGATCGGTATTTTTTAGATAAAATGGCATCGTTTATTTTTGAGGTGGCTGAAGGGGGAATCGTGACCCCCTATGTGGGAAATTATTCGGATTATCGGGAGAAAGTGCCTCAAAAGGTGGTTGAGCCCAGCGAAAAAGAAGAAAAGAAACCGGAGGGCCATCGTCGGGAACGGGCACTGAAGTTTACCTATAAAGAACAGCGGGAATATAATTGCATTGGCGAAGAAATTGAAGGGCTAGAAGGAAAAATTGCTGCGCTGGAAGATGAAATGGCCACTTGTCAGAGCGATTATGTGGCTTTAGAGGAATTGAGCGCGCAGAAGGAAGCATTGGAGACGCAATTACAGGAAAAAATGGATCGATGGGTCTATTTGGAAGAATTGGCAGAAAAAATTGCGGCACAAAAAAGGGGGACGAAAGTATGAGAGTTCAATTAAAGGATTTATTGCAAAAGCGGGGAAAACTGATTGTCGATGGCGCCATGGCCACAGAATTGGAAAAAATGGGGTTGGATCTAAACGACAGCTTATGGAGCGCAAAAGTTTTGGCAGAGGATCCAGAAAAGATCATTGCTGTGCACGAAAGTTATTTTGTGGCTGGAGCAGACATTGGTATTTCTGCCAGCTATCAGGCCACCATTGCTGGCTTTATGGAGAAAGGATATAGCAAAGACCAGGCAGAATCGTTTATTCGCCGCTCCGTGGAGCTATTAAAAACGGCGCGGGATCAGTGGTGGGAAAAGGAAGGGAAGGCTTCTGGACGGCCTTATCCGATGGCAGCTGCCGCTGTGGGCCCTTACGGCGCTTATCTGGCCGATGGCAGCGAATACCGCGGCCACTACAATGTGTCTAGAGAGACTTTGCGGACGTTTCATCAGCAGCGTATGGAACTGTTGTGGGAGGCAGGGGCAGATATTTTGGCCATTGAAACGCTGCCTTCGCTAGAAGAAGCAGTGCTTTGTGCTACTTTGGCCCAGGAGATGGGGATGGCCTGCTGGATCAGCTTTAGCTGTAAGGATGAGGGCCATATTTGCGAAGGTACACCGGTGGAAGAATGTGTTCGGGCACTGGAAGGCATTGATGCGGTTCAGGCTGTTGGCTTAAACTGTACGGCGCCGCATTTTGTGGAAAGCCTCATCAAAAAGATGGTTTCTGCTACCACAAAGCCCATTGTAGTTTATCCAAATAGCGGAGAAAGCTACGATGCTGTGACAAAGACTTGGCATGGCAGCGCCGATGGTATGACATATGGCCAGTATGCCGCCCTTTGGGATCGGGCTGGCGCCAGCATCATTGGCGGTTGCTGCCGCACCACACCGGCAGATATTCGGCAGGTGTATGAATATTTGCATAAGTAAGCAAAAAAGAAATTTCGGCAAACCTAGAAAAACCGGGGCTTTGAAACGATTTTGTTTCAGGGTTTCCGGTTTTTTTCATCAAAGAATGTATAAAATATTTGCAAGGGGTGAAAAAACTGGTATAATGAGTAAAAAGGATCGAATCTGGCCAAGCCGGATCGTTCCCGTTTTTGAAGATAGATTAAAGGAGGAAAAGCGGATGTCAGAATACACCGAGAATAAAGTGGGACAAATCCAAATTGCTGATGAAGTGATCGCCATCATCGCAGCCACAGCAGCAGGTGAGGTGGAAGGTGTTGTAACCAGCGCAACAGTAAGCAATGAGTCTTTTGTGGGACGGTTTGGCAAGAAAAATTTGGCCAAGGGCGTGAAAGTTTCCATTGAAGAAGGTGAGGCTACCATCGAGATCTCCATTGCGGTAAAAATGGGCATCCATATCCTGCAGGCAGCAAAAGAGGTGCAAACAAAAGTAAAAGACGCCGTGGAAACAATGACGGGGCTGCATGTTTCGGCAGTAAATGTCAATATTGACGCTGTTTTGGTGGAAAAGGTACGCCATACCAAAGAGGAAGAAGAAGCATAAACCGGCGTCTTATGGGAACCCCTGCCTTTTGCGGGGGTTTCAATATAAATGAGCATCAGGAGGGAAAAAGATGAGCAGAACGAAGGGGCGGCTTTGCGCCTTTCATTTGCTATATCAATACGGGTTTAATGCTCCGGAGGAAACAGAAGAGATGATTTCCCTTTATTTTCAGGAGCACCCAGAGGTGAGTGAACAAGAGCGGGCTTTTGCAGAAAAGCGATTTCGGGGCACACTGGCGCATTTGCCGCAGATTGATGAGCGGCTTTCCGGCTGTGCGAAGGGATGGAGTATCAATCGGATGAATCGGGTGGACTTGGCCATTTTGCGCCTGGCCGTTTATGAATTGTGTTATGAAACACAGGATGTTCCGGCTGGGGTAGCCATCAACGAAGCGGTAGAGCTGGCAAAGCGCTTTAGTTCGGATAAAGCGCCCTCTTTTATTAATGGCGTTTTGGGAGCGATGGTGCGGCAATGAGTTTCTTTCCCAGCCTTCGACCTAAAGTCTATACCGTTTCCCAAGTCAATGCGTATTTGCGGGGCTTGATGGAGCAGGATCTAATCTTACAAAGCCTTTGGATGCGAGGCGAAATCTCCAATTGGAAGCGTCATTCTTCGGGGCATTGCTATTTTACGCTGAAAGATGAGGATAGTGCCATGAACGCCATTCTCTTTCGCTCTGATGCCCGGATCTTGCCTTTTGCACCGGAAAATGGAATGAATGTATTGGTGTGCGGTTATGTGGGGCTATATGAAAAGACGGGACAATATCAGTTTTATGTACAGCTGATGGAGCCGGAAGGTATTGGCGCATTGGGCATGGCCATTGCTCAACGGAAGGAAAAGTTAGAAAAAGAAGGCCTTTTTGATCCGGATTATAAGCGTCCTCTACCGCCTTATGCCAAGACCATTGCGCTCGTTACCAGTCCCACAGGGGCTGTGGTACGAGATATGATTCAAGTCAGCCGCCGAAGAAATCCAGCGGTGCGTATTGTGGTAGTTCCTTGCCAAGTGCAGGGTGAGGGGGCGGCAGCATCTATTGTTCAGGCCATAAAGCTGGTCAATGCCTGGGGTGGGGCGGATGTGATTTTGCTGGGCCGCGGCGGCGGCAGTATGGAAGACCTGATGCCCTTTAATGAAGAGTCGGTGGCCAGAGCGATATTTGCCTCTCGCATCCCGGTGGTCAGCTGCGTGGGACATGAAACGGATGTGACCATCAGTGATTTGGTGGCGGATTTACGGGCGCCCACCCCTTCTGCGGCGGCAGAACTGGCAGTATTCCAGCGGGAGGAAGAAAAAAGAAGGCTTTTTTCCTTTTGGGATAGGATCGATTTGGCGATGAAAAATCGTCTGGCGGAGGAGCATCTTCGTCTTACCACGCTGGCGCGCCGGCCTGCTTTTCGGCATCCTAAAGAACGGATAGCCCAGGAGCAAAAAGAGTTGTTTGATCAGGCGGAAAAGCTGCAAAAGGCTATGATCTGGCGCTTAGAGAAAGAAAAAGCCAGATTGGCGCACGCGGCGGAGCAGCTGCATTTGCTTTCTCCACTGACACAGTTTCGCCGTGGCTATTGGATGGTTACGACATCTGAGGGTAAGGTGCTATCGGAGATGGCGCAGTTACAAGAAGGGGATGAAGTGGTGTTACATGGTGCAGGCGGTCAGGCCAGAGCACGAATTGAAAAAAAGGAGTTGAGCCATGGCCAAGAAGAAACTAACCTATGAGCAATCCATTAGCCGCATTGAGGAGATTGCAGCGGCGTTAGAAGAATCCACTGTACCATTAGAAGATGCGGTGTCTTACTATAAAGAAGGCATGGAGCTGGTGCTCTGGTGCCAAAAAGCCCTGGATGGGGCAGAGGAAAAGATTATGCAATTACGGCCGGCGGCAGAGGGATTTACACTGACGCCATGGAAAGAAAGGCAGGAGAGAGAACATGGACTGGAAAGCGGAACTGAAGGAACGGACGGCGAAGATTGATGAAAATTTAGACCGGCTGTTGCCCCGGGAATCGGAATACCCGGAGATCATCTTTAAAGCCATGCGGTACTCTGTCTTTGCAGGGGGAAAACGGCTGCGGCCTGTTTTTTTGTTGGAAGTAAACCACATCCTTGGTGGAAAAACGGAAGAAGCCATGGATTTTGCTTGTGCGCTGGAAATGATTCATACCTATTCTTTGATTCATGATGACTTGCCGGCATTGGATAATGATAATTTTCGACGGGGCAGATTGACAAACCATAAAGCCTTTGGTGAAAATGTGGCTATTTTGGCGGGAGACGCTTTGCTGAGCCATGCCTTTGAGGTGATGGCCAATGCTGCTGCTCGTTTTTCTGATGGACGGGGTATTGCTGCTATGCAGGCGATTGCCCATGGCGCCGGCGTATATGGTATGGTGGCTGGACAAGTGGTGGACGTGATTAACGATGGGAAGAAAGTGGATGCAGATACATTGCGCTTTATCCATACCAAAAAAACGGGCGCAATGATCGAGGGCGCTTTTTTGGCTGGAGCAGCCCTAGGCGGCGCAAATGATGCTACAAAAGAGATTCTGCAGCAGGCGGCAACAAAAATTGGCTTGGCCTTTCAGATTCAGGATGATATTCTTGACGTCATTGGTACTGTGGAGGAGTTAGGGAAACCCCTTCATAGCGATGAAAAAAATGCAAAAAATACATATGTCTCTCTTTTTGGTCTGGAAGCATCTGAAGCAGAAGTAGAGCGTCTGACTGCCCAGGCATTGGAGCAGTTAGAGAGTTTTGGAAGCCGCAGCGCCTTTTTGCAGGAGTTGACGAAGCATCTTGTAGGCCGCCGCAAGTAAGCGAGGAGGCCTGGTTATGGAGATTTTAACACAGATCCTGGACAATACCACTCTTTTGGCGGCAATTTTGGCTTGGTGCATTGCCCAGGCCATCAAATTTTGTTTAACGCTGTTGGGAAAGAAAGAATTGAGTTTGGGACGGCTGTATGGCGCCGGAGGAATGCCAAGCAGCCATAGCGCTCTGGTGATGGCGATGAGCACTTGTATTGGACGAATCTATGGCTTTGATTCACCTATCTTTGCCATCAGCTGCCTGGTGAGTCTGGTGGTGATGTATGACGCTGCGGGCGTGCGGCGGGCCACTGGCATTCATGCGCGCATCTTAAATGAACTGTTAGGCCAGAGGGATTCAACCCAGGAGGAACATCTCAAAGAAATGCTGGGTCATACACCGCTGCAGGTGATTTGTGGGGCGGTGCTTGGCATAGTTGTGGGATATTTCTTTTCCACCTAAAGGTGCAGTAAGAGAGAAGGGATCATGACCATGGAAAATAAATTGGATCGGATCAAAGGTCCAAATGACATTAAACAGTTTTCCCCTGAAGAACTGCCGGCTTTAGCCAAGGAAATCCGCCGGTTTTTAGTGCGGCATATTGCGAAAACAGGGGGGCATTTGGCCAGCAATTTGGGTGTGGTAGAGCTGACAATGGCCCTGCATTACTGTTTTGATGTAACGCAGGATCAAATCGTTTGGGATGTGGGACATCAAGCCTATGTTCATAAGATTTTGACAGGCCGCAAGGATGGTTTTAAGCAGCTGCGGCAGCTGGATGGACTGAGCGGTTTTCCCAAACCATGTGAAAGCAGTACAGATATATTTGCCACAGGGCATAGTTCCACTTCCATTTCTGCGGCATTAGGGTTAGCCGTAGCCCGGGATTTAAAAAAAGAGGATCACGAGGTAATGGCAGTTATTGGGGACGGCTCTTTAACGGGAGGGCTTGCCTATGAAGGGCTCAATAATGCCGGACAAAAAAATACCCGTTTGTTTGTCATCCTAAATGATAACGGTATGTCCATTTCAGGCAACGTAGGCGCCATGAGCGGGCATCTGCAGGATCTGCGCACAGCAACGTTTTACCGCCATGCCAAAGAAGAGATTCATGCAGCGCTGGAAAAAATGCCTGTGGTGGGCCGCAGTATTGAACATGGGCTAGAACGGGTAAAAAATAGTGTGAAATATCTTTTTGTGCCGGGCATTATGTTTGAAGAAATGGGTTTTCATTATCTTGGCCCTGTAGATGGACATAAGATAGAAGAACTCATTGATTACATCGAAAAAATGAAACAGCTCTCCGGGCCAGTACTGCTTCATGTTAAAACAGTGAAGGGAAAGGGGTATCCCTATGCGGAGCAGGACCCAGCAAAATTCCATGGCGTGGGTCCTTTTGAGGTTAAAACAGGACAGACCCAGCCGATGAAAGAAAGTTATTCTTCCGTATTTGGCAAAACGCTGGTGGAAAGCGCCAAAAAAAATAAGAGTATTGTGGCCATTACGGCTGCTATGACGGGAGGGACAGGTTTAACGGAGTTTAGCCGGGCTTTTCCGAGCCGTTTTTTTGATGTGGGCATTGCCGAGCAGCATGCTGTGACGTTTGCAGCAGGGATGGCAAAAGAAGGACTTCGGCCTGTTTTTGCGGTATATTCTACTTTTTTACAGCGGGCTTATGATGAAATCTTGGAGGACGTTTGTTTTCAGGATTTACCTGTGGTTTTTGCTTTAGACCGCGCTGGTCTGGTCGGCGCAGATGGTGAAACCCATCAAGGAATTTTTGACATTGCCTATTTAAGCCATATGCCAAATATAACGTTGATGGCGCCCCGCAGCGGGGCAGAGCTGAAAGCAATGCTGCATACGGCTTTATCCTATGCTCATCCTGTGGCAATCCGTTATCCAAAATCTGCAGTGGAAGAGAATTGGGAGCAGCCCATTTCTCTTCCCTGGGGCAAAGCGGAACAACTGTCAGATGGAACGGATGTAACGATCGTTTCTGTGGGGGCCATGTTTGAGATTGCCAAAGAGGTGCAGGCTCTGCTGGCAAAAGAAAATATCCAAGCAGCGTTATGGAATGCTAGGTTCCTTCATCCGATTGATCCGGCATTGATTGAAGCCTGCGCAAAGATGCCTTTGGTGGTGACCATAGAAGATCATGTGCGCACGGGCGGTTTTGGCGCGCTACTGGAACAGGCGCTGGAAGGAACGAAAGGGGAAGTATTGCGGTTTGCTTTGCCGGATCGCTTCATCGAACAGGGAACTCGGGCAGAACTTTTTGCTCGGTATCATCTGACAGCCCAGGATATTTATGCCCAGGTGCTTGCAAGAAAGGAAGAAGGCCATGACCGGTAAAGAACGGTTAGATGTGTTATTGGTGGAACAAGGGCTTTGCACTTCTCGAGAAAAGGCAAAGGCCCTGATCATGGAAGGAAAAGTCTATGTCGATGGGCAGAAAGAGGATAAAGCCGGTACGAAAATTGCCCGCACATCGAAACTGACTTTGGCAGCGCCCCCGCTTCGCTATGTCAGTCGGGGCGGATTAAAGTTAGAAAAAGCGATGGAAGTATTTCCTATTTCGCTAATGGAAAAAGTGTGTATGGATATTGGCGCTTCCACCGGTGGTTTTACCGATTGTATGCTCCAAAATGGGGCCAAAAAGGTCTATGCCATTGATGTGGGGTATGGACAGCTGGACTGGAAACTGAGAAACGACAGCCGCGTGGTGTGTTTAGAGAAAACAAATGTGCGTTACCTGACAGAGGGACAGGTGCCGGAAAAAGTAGATTTTGCTTCTGTGGATGTGTCGTTTATTTCCCTGACGCTGGTGCTGCCTCCGGCGATTGCCCGAATGACGGCAGAAGGCCAACTGGTTTGTCTTATCAAGCCCCAATTTGAAGCAGGGCGGGAAAAGGTGGGGAAAAAAGGCGTTGTCCGGGAGGAATCAACACACCGGGAAGTGATGGAAAAGATCATTCGATTTGCCTTTAGCCAGGGACTTTTTGTGCGGGGATTAGATTTTTCTCCGATTAAGGGGCCGGAGGGCAACATTGAATATCTGATTTTTTTGGATCGCGCGATCCCTGGCCTTTCGTTGGAGGAAGCGCTGGAAAAGGCCTGCAGTATTGCATCACAAAGCCATGATCTTCTGGGAGAACATAGAAGGGATGCTCAAGAATGAAAAAAGTTGGAATTTTGCCAAATGCCAAAAAAGACGGCGGTCTCGTTGTGACAAAGCAGCTGGTGGAGCTGCTAGAAAAAAGAGGATGCCGTCCGATGCTTCAAGAGTCGCATCATTTGGCTCAGTCTCTGCGCCGTTATGGCGTGCGGGAGGATGTGCTGTTTAAGGAGGCGGAGTTTTTGGTGGCGTTAGGCGGGGATGGTACCATGCTCAGCTCTGCAAAACGCGCTTCTCGGTATAATGTGCCTCTGCTGGGCATTAATATGGGGCATCTGGGTTTTTTGACCGATGCTGGCCCAGATCATATGGAAGAAAGTCTGGATAAGGTGCTAGCCGGAGATTATCAGTTGGAAAAACGGATGATGCTTCGTGCTGAAATTTTCTCCAACAAAGAAGGCCGCCGCTCAGCATTAGCCCTCAATGAGGTGAGTATCTGCCGGGGAAGCGTGGTAGATGTAGAAGTCAAGGTTAACGAGGAATACATTGATGATTTTTTTGGCGATGGTATCTTAGTGGCAACACCCACCGGTTCTACGGCATATAATTTAGCGGCAGGCGGTCCAATTCTCAAAAGTGATGCGAATATGCTAGCCATTACGCCCATTTGTCCCCATATGCTTCATGCCAGGAGCATTGTCGTTGGCGGTGGAGATAAGGTGGAATTGATTGTTCGGCGCTATAGTCGGCAAAAGATTTTTGCTGTGGTGGATGGACAAAACCGTTGTGCCCTGGAAGAAGGAGATTGGATTACCATTTCTAAGGCGAAGTTTTGCGCCAGTATTTTAAAAACAGGAAATACCGGGTTTTATGATGTGCTGCGCAATAAGATGTTTGGAAGGGGTGACAGATAGGAATGAAACAAGCACGGCATCAAAGGATATTAGAGTTAATTGAAGAACGCCCTGTAGAGACCCAGGAAGAATTGGCAGCCCTTTTGCGGGAAAGCGGCTATCATGTGACCCAGGCCACCATATCCCGGGATATTCGAGAGTTAAAGCTGACAAAGATCGCCTATGAAGGCGGCAGGCAAAAATACGCTGCCCTTACAGCGGGAGATGCAGAACTGTCAGAGCGGATCATTCGCGTGTTTCGAGATGCAGTGATAAAGCTGGATTATTCTCAAAATATTGTGGTGATACGTACATTAAACGGTATGGGAATGGCGGTGGGGTTTGCCATTGACAGCATGGAATCCAGTGATATTTTAGGCTCTATTGCCGGGGATGACACGGTGTTTTGTGTGGCTCGTACCCATAGCCAGGCGGCAGAGTTTATGCAAAAGCTCAGCCGGATCATCAGCGCCTAATCTGCAAGGAAAGGAGGAACATGGGATGTTGGAACGGCTGCATATCCGACAACTGGCCCTCATTGAGGAAGCGGAGATCCAATTTGGCCCAGGGCTGAATATCCTTACGGGCGAAACCGGCGCTGGCAAGAGCATGATTATTGATGCAGTAAATTTCGTTTTGGGCGAACGGGCGGGAAAGGAACTAGTACGGCATGGCGCCACAAAAGCCTCGGTGGAAGCAGTATTTTTCACTCAGGAGGAAACGGTGCGGGCATTACTTTCTGAGATGGATTTACTGGGAGATGGAGAAGATGTGCTGATTCTTAGCCGCACCATGAGCAGCGAAGGGAAAAGCACTTGCCGCATTAATGGCACCGTAGTTACGGCATCTATGGTAAGAAGCCTCTCCGCCCGACTGATTGATATTCATGGTCAACATGCCCATCAATCCCTCTTAAATCCGGCACGGCATATTGATTTGCTGGATCATTTTTGTGGGCAGCCTCTGTTAGAGGAAAAAGACCGCTTGCAAAAAGCCATTTTTTCTCATAAAGCCATTTTACGGTCGCTAGAAGCGGTTGAAGGAGATCCCAAACGCCGGGAAGAACGCCTTCGGCTATTAAAAGAAATCATAGAAGAAATCGATGCTGCCCATGTGGAGGCGGGAGAAGAAGAAAAACTTTTGGCCAAACGAGATTATTGGGCAAACCTAGAAGAGATTGGTCAATTGGCACAAAAAAGTTTGACGCTACTATATTATGGAGAAGGCAGTGCATTAGAATTACTGAGTCGGGCAAAAACTAGCCTCACGGAGCTGGCAGAGCTGGATCAAAGTGCGGAATCTTTTTTAGAAACTGCCATGGAAACATCAGACCGACTGGATAATCTGTGTCGTGATTTAAGCAGTTATGCTGAAAAGATTCAGCCAAAAGCAGGGGAGCTAGATCGGATTGAAGAGCGGCTGGATGCGCTGTATGTGTTAAAACGAAAATACGGCGGCTCGATGGAGATGGTGCTTCAGCGGCGTAAAGAAGCAGAACAGGAATATCAGCAGATCAAGGAAGGTGCAGCCAAACGGCGAAAGCTAGAGGAAGAAAAGAAGCTTTCTTTAGAAGAAATTGGAAAGATATGTCGGAAAATGACAAAGCTCCGTACAGAAACAGCAGCTGCCCTTTCTGCACAGGTTGAGCAGGAGCTGCATGATTTAGAGATGCAGCATGCTCGGTTTACGATTGCCGTGACGGCCAAAAAAACCTTTACTGCCAAAGGGGCGGACGCAGTGGAATTTTTGATTGCGCCAAACCTGGGGGAAGAAGAAAAACCCCTTTCTAAAATTGCCTCCGGCGGGGAGATGAGCCGGGTGATGTTGGCGTTAAAAACAGTGATGGCAGACGGAGATACTATTGATACCTTTATTTTTGATGAG
Source organism: Candidatus Neoanaerotignum galli (assembly GCA_904381335.1). GTDB lineage: Bacteria > Bacillota > Clostridia > Lachnospirales > Anaerotignaceae > Neoanaerotignum > Neoanaerotignum galli. The sequence goes on from CAJFIN010000011.1 coordinate 23,913, forward strand.
ATCGATGCTGGCATCAGCGGCACAACGGCTGCGCGGGTGGCGGAGAAAATGGCAGCAATTGCAAAAAAAAGGCAGGTGCTTTGCATCACTCATTTGCCCCAGATTGCAGCAATGGCTGACCATCATTTTTTCATTCAAAAAACCACAAACCAGGAAAAGACCTGGACCAAAGTCTCCCTTTTGGAGCAAACAGGAGAAATTCAGGAATTGGCTCGGCTCATTGGCGGTGGAGAAGCTGGCGGAGCAGCAGAAGAAACGGCTAAAAATCTAAAAGCTTGGGCAAAAAGCTACAAAACGAGCCAAAACGAGGTGAGGGCGCCAAAGGATTGCCTTTGAACCATCATTTGGCACCAAGGAGGAAGCAAGATGAAAATTTCGACCAAAGGGCGGTATGCCATCCGTATTATGCTGGATATTGCATCCCATAAAGATCAGCAGCGGGTTTCACTGAAGGAGATTGCAAATCGTCAAGAAATTTCTGTAAAATATATGGAACAAATTATCAGCCTGCTTTGTAAGGCGGGATTGCTAAAAAGTACCAGAGGCGCCCAAGGCGGCTATAGTCTGGCAAAGGACCCTGCCCAATATCGTTTGGGAGAAATCCTTCGGGTAACAGAGGGAGAACTTGCGCCAGTGGCTTGCTTAGAGGGGCATGACAACCATTGCCCGCGAAAAGCCATTTGTGAAACTTTGCCGTTTTGGCAGGGGCTTTATGCGCTGATCAATGACTATGTGGACCAGTATACGTTAGAGGATTTATTGGAACAGCAGCTTCAGGTTCAAGATACGGTTGGAGAAGATATCTGAGATATAGGCTACAGGCCGAGACCCTAGTTCGGTCTTTCGGGTAACAGGATAGAGATACATGGGACGGATTAGCTATAGTAACATAGACGGTATCTCAATGGCGTTACAATGGTGTTGTCTATGAGAAACGGACAATGGGGATGCCATATACATGGGGATGCCATATACATATAACCAAAGGAGGTCTCAGCATTGTCTAGCAATGGATGGAAAAGAAAGGAAGGGACCTCCTTTTGTTTTTTGTTCGCCAAGTTTTAATGAAGGGAAGGGGTTCATTTTCGGCCTCTTTTACAGTGCTAAAGTGTACCTTCGATACTCATTAAAAAAATGGATGAAGGAAGAGGAACGGGATATATATAGACAGAAGAATAGGCAGGAGGATATAAAAACAAATATGGTAAGCGCATCTACCGACAGGAGAACCTGGATTTCGTATGGCATATCCTTTTGAGATGGACAGATGTGTGTAAAAAAGGAAAACTTTGATAAATACCGGAAAACAATAGGTTTTTTTCACTTGTCCAGTTGACCAAATGCAGTCTATTTGCTAAAATAGTGTCATGGAAAGTACTGCCGAAGGGTTTGCCCGCCGGCTTGCTTTTATGCGGAGGAGAATAGGCGGGCCAAAGACGGCCACGTCAAAAAAACAAGATCGAGAGGGAAAAAAATGAGAGGTATTGAAACAAGAATCCAGTATATCCGCCACCAGATCTTTACCGAAGTAGCCAGAATGGCTTACCAAGGGGAAATTCCCGTCAGCGAGCAGATTGAAAAACTGCCCTATAAGATTGTGCCCGGCGATGTGGCCAACTTCCGTACGGACGTCTTTTTGGAACGTGCCATTGCTGGGGAGCGGTATCGCTTGGCCATGGGCCTGCCTTGCCGCGGTGCTTCAGAGCAGGCGCCCATTTCAGAAGGCATTGAAGCGGCTGACCGCCCGGAAACGTATTATACGCCGCCACTGATCAATGTCATCAAGTTTGCCTGTAATGCATGTCCCGAAAAACGGGTCATTGTAACAGAAGGCTGTATGGGATGTTTGGCGCATCCCTGCGTAGAGGTCTGCCCCAAGGGCGCAGTGCATTTGGATCGAAAGATGGGGCGGTCCATTATTGACCAGGATAAGTGCGTAAAATGTGGCCGCTGTGCCACTGCTTGCAGCTACAATGCCATCATTATCCAGGAACGTCCCTGTGCTGCTGCCTGTGGGATGGATGCCATCCGTTCTGATGAACAGGGAAAGGCAGACATTGACTATGATAAATGTGTGTCTTGCGGCATGTGTCTAGTTAATTGCCCCTTTGGCGCCATCTCTGACAAGTCTCAGATTTTCCAGGTGATCCGTGGTATCCAGACGGGTGAAAAGATCTATGCTGCTGTTGCTCCTGCCTTTGTGGGACAGTTTGGCCCGAAGGTAACGGCAGGCAAGCTTCGGGCTGCCTTTAAGCAGTTGGGTTTTGCCGATGTAATTGAAGTGGCCATCGGTGCTGATCTCTGCGCTGTGCAGGAGGCAGAAGACTTTATGGATAATGTGCCGGAGAATCTGCCGTTTATGGCGACTAGCTGCTGTCCTGCTTGGGCTATGATGGCCAAGAAAGCCTTCCCTGACTATGCTCATTGCGTATCTATGGCATTGACGCCAATGACATTGACAGCTCGTTTGATTAAACATACCCGTCCTGGTGCAAAAGTGGTATTTATCGGACCTTGTGCTGCAAAGAAATTAGAGGCCATGGATGATAGTGTACGCAGTGAAGTGGATTTTGTACTGACCTTTGAAGAAATGGCGGGCATTTTTGCCGCACGGGATATCGATCTAAATCAAATTGAGGAATTGCCCGGCGGTGTAAATGATTCTTCTACGGATGGCCGTGCTTTTGCAGTGGCTGGCGGTGTAGCCCATGCGGTTGTGGACGTAATCAAAGAGAAATATCCAGAAAAAGAAATGAAGATTGCCTCTGCAGAAGGATTGAAGGATTGCCGGCGGTTGATGGCAATGGCAAAAGCGGGGAAATATCCTGGCTATTTGCTGGAAGGTATGGCCTGTCCAGGTGGATGTGTGGCTGGTGCGGGAACCATTCAGCCGATTCAAAAATCCCAGTCAGCGGTTAAGAGCTATGCGGCAAAAGCAAGCCATGTAACAGCAGATCAGACAGAATATGTGCAAGAACTGGAACACTTGGTGGATCAAGTAGAAGAAAAGGAATAATGAATAAAGACGACCTGTTTTAAAGGTGGTTTGGCAGGTCGGTTGGGCCAATCCTGCATGGTTGCTCCCTGGAAACGGGGGGCAGCCATTTATTTTAGAGAGAAAGCCTTGATGTTTCAGGTCATGGCACAGTTTATTTTTGATTGGTTGACAGGGGCGATTACTTTTTTGAAGGGGCTTGGCGTTAATTTCTTTTCCCTGCGCCATGCAACCTCCAGTGAAACTGTGGAATTTCCCTGCCGTTTTGCCGGCACAAAGCAGCAGAGAATTTTTTTCCAGAACCAGGTTATCTTTTGGTGTGCTGTAAGAATCAAATGGATTTGATCAAACAATGATGCCATGAAGTAAGCAGGGTTTGATCTTAGGATAAGGGTAGGGAAAGGCGGCGTATGATGTTCCGAAAAAGAGAGTGGCTGGCACTAATGGATTGTCGCTAGAGGAGATGGAAAAACCGTATCCATCAGGTTTTCATTTCTATGTTCATGAAAACTGCCCAGGATCATTTTTAAGTGTTAAAAATTGTATTTCAGAAGGAAAGCCCAGAAAACTTTGATGCCAGTGTATTGTGAAAAAAATAAAAGGAACATCTTGTCAAAAATCGGGGGCGTTAGATGAGGGTAACCACAAAATCTAGGCGCTGGCGGCCTTCTTTTCTCTTTTTATTGTAATTCCTACTATTTTAATATTACAAAATTATTACAAAAAAAAGAGGGTTTTCATTGTTTTTCCATGGTATTTTTGTGTAATGTCACAAAAATGAAGGGAAATATACGGGAAATTGAATTTTGGGTTGACATGAAAAAGCAACCAAAGTATAATTTTATTGTAATAAATTTGTAATAAATGAACGGAGGATACAATGTATTTACAAAGGATGGTTTCCGTTTTATGTATTGCAGCAACGGTGTCGGGTTTTGGAGCAGAAGCTGCCTTGGCTGCTTCTAAGGGTATTGTCACAGGCAGCGGTGTAAACCTGAGAGATGCGGCAGGCACAAGCGGTACAGTGATTGGAGCTGCAGATGAAGGACAGGAAGTGGAAATTCTTTCTTCTTCCAATGGCTGGTATCAAGTTGATATCGAAGGCTTAGGTACGGCCTATATTTCATCTGATTATGTGCAGGTAGCTGGCCAGGTAGGTACCGTGACAGGTTCAAATGTCAATGTCAGATCTGGTGCCGATACTGGCTCTTCTGTGGTGGGTACGGTGAATCAGGGCGATACCGTCACCATTACGAGTGAGTCTGGAGATTGGTATTGCATTCGCCGCCTCAACGGAGATACGGCATATGTGAGCAAACAGTATGTTTCCTGTGAAAATCCTTCTGTTACCACAGCATCAGCTTTTTCCCAGGTACAAAATACATACGCGATGGTGACAAGCCCCACAGGGCTTCATCTGCGCAGCAGCGCTTCTACTTCTTCCAATTCCAAAGGTGTTTTGGAATATAATGAAGTGATGAACGTATTAGAAAGTAATGGAAGTTGGCTGAAAGTAAAGACGGTTGATGGCGTAGAAGGGTATGTCAGTGCCGAATTTGTGGTAACTAGAAATGGAGAAATGCCTTCCCGCAGTTCCTCTGGCTCAGCCAAAGGGGAACAAATTGTGGCCTATGCAGAACAGTTTATTGGCACACCGTATTCTTGGGCAGGGACTAGCTTGACTAGTGGTGTGGATTGCAGCGGTTTTGTTTATTCTGTGATGAAAGAATTTGGAATTAGCCTTAACCGCAGTTCTTCCTCTATGGCGTCCAATGGCGTAGCTGTGGATCGCAGTCAGCTGCAGCCGGGGGATTTGGTGTTCTTTGATACCACCAATGCCACGAACCAAGGCTATATTTCTCATGTGGGCATTTATATGGGTAACGGAAAGATTATCCATTCTTCCTCTGGATCAGCATGGGGGGTAACCATTAATTCCTTGTCAGAACCTTACTATGATATGCGATATGTGACGGCACGGCGAGTGATCCGTTAACAAAAAACACAGGACAATTTGTCCTGTGTTTTTTTGTGTGCGAAATCGTTGCTAAACCATGACGATACCTATCAAAAGAGGACGCATCAGACTACTGCGAAATGGAAGGAATAGAAAGTGAGCCCTCTTTTGCCCAATGGAAGTTTTCCTTTCCCGCGCCAGCTTCAAAAAAGTATTTCCCAATCCCCAGATCTACTGCAGAAAAGGGGCCGCGGCGGCAGCGTAAGAGCACTTCATCCTCTCGGCCATAGAGCTCGAAAGCCTGACGGTTTAATGCCGTAGGCGCTAAGAGCAGCGCATCTGTGCCGGAGGAAAACCAATCAGGTGTGACACCATCATAGTGGGCAATTTGATCGGATGGTTTTGAGATATGTGGTTCACCTTGAGTTTGTCCATAACCAACGGCAATAATTCCGATCAACGCATCTCCAGGCGCAAGAGGGGATGCCTTTTTCACCATCGACCGGGAAAAGGTGGCGCCAATCCACCAGGTATTTAGACCCAAGGTTTGTGCCAACAGCATCAATGAAGCACTGGCATAGCCGATTTGTTCTGCCAGAGCAGGTGATTTTGGTCCGGATAGAACAAAATAATTTTTGACTCCCTTGGTGAAGGCAGAACTCAATGCTCCAAAGGGTGCCGGGGCATCGGTTACCAGTGTCATGCTCAGATGAAACGTATGGTTTAAGCGCTCCATTTGATCTATCAGTGTGGTTTTTTCGTGGGGAGGCAAAGGTGCCTCTGTATATCGCCGAACCGTATGGCGGGCCAGCATGGCGCTCCAAAGATCCATGAAAGTACCTCCTTTTTCTGGGGTTGTATCCGTTGTCACAGAAGGTTACGATTCCAAAAGCGGGAACAGAATTTCTTGGTGCTCTTCTTGAAGGAAGTGGCCAGTGGTAGGCAACTTCGTAGTGCGGAAATATTGCCGTATGTTTTCTGGCAGTTGCTCTACGGGCAATACAGCGGTAACGGCGCTATTTTTCTTTAACGTATAAACTTGGATACCGCCGGCTGTTTTTGTTGCCGACAAAGGAAGCAGAGTGGTGGAGAATAGACAGGCCTTATCCCGATCCCGTAATACTAAAAATTCTTTTTCCTGCGCTAAATCATATAAAGCCAATAAAGGGCTTTTGTCGCTGTAAGCATTTTTTAATTTCTTTCGATTTGTTTTGGTCTGATAGGCAGACAAAGGCACTTTTGCCGCTTTTCCGTTGACAAAAAAGAAAAGAAGATTGCCTTGGTATGTTGTCGTGGCCACAACGTAAAGCAGTTTTTCTCCATCTTCCAGGCCCAAAAGGTTTGGCAGATATTCGCCCAGACTTTGTGGTTTTCCATCAGGGAGCTGACTGGTCTTGAGCTTATAGACCGTTTGGCGGTCGGAGAAAAAGAGCAAATCAGCCGCATTGGTGGTTTCTAACTGTTGTAAGATGCGGTCTTCTTCTTTTAGTTTTTGCTCTCCCTGTGTCCGTGAGGTAACAGGGATTTTTTTGCAGTAGCCTTCTTCTGTCAACAGGATCCATACGGGATAGTCTTCTACCCAATCTTCCACAGGCAATGCCTGTATGTTTTCGATTGGCAAGATGCCAGTGCGCCGTTCTTGACCGTATTTTTTTGCCACTTCCCGCAGTTGACGGCAAATGAGATTTTTCAGTTTACGCTCGCTTTTCAGTGTTTCTTGTAAACGCTGCACCTCTTCTGCTAGGGCAGTTTTTTCCTTTGTTCGGTTTAAAATATACTCCCGGTTGATGTTTCGCAGACGGATTTCGGCAATATATTCCGCCTGATCTTTATCCAGGGAAAAAGCCGCCATCAGATTGGGCACCACTTGGCTTTCCTTTTCCGTTTGGCGAATGATGGCAATGACCCGGTCGATATCCAATAAAATGGCCTCCAAGCCTTCCAGCAAATGGAGTTTTTGACTTTTCTTTGATACATCAAAGGAAATTTGCCGCCGCAGGGAATCCAGTCGAAAGTCCAGCCAAGCCGATAGGATGCCTTTAATGCCCAGCGTTTTTGGCACGCCGCCGATCAACAGGTTAAAGTTACAATTAAAGGAATCCTGAAGGGGCGTCATTTGATATAGTTTTTCCATCAATAGATCCGGCTGAGTGTTTTTCCGAATATCAATGGCTAGTTTAAAGCCATTGCGGTCGATCTCATCCCGCACATCGGTAATTTCTCGCAATTTTCCTGCTTTGGCTAAAGAGATGATCTTATTAACAATGACTTCCACCGTAGTGGTATAAGGAATTTCGGTGATTTCAATGCAGTGGTTCTTTTCATCAAAATGATATCTGGCCCGCAGCTTAAAACTGCCTCGGCCGGTGCGGTAAATTTCCTCCATTTCTTTTGGATCATATAACAGCAAGGCGCCTGTGGGCAGATCTGGTGCCTTTAAGATTGGCAGCAAAGATACGTTGGGGTCTTGAATCAAAGCAATGGTGGCCTCACAGATTTCCCGCAGATTAAAAGAGCAAAAAGAGCTGGCCATGCCTACAGCAATGCCCTGGTTTGGATTAACGAGGATATGAGGAAAAGAGGTGGGCAGTAAAAGAGGCTCTTTTGCTGTAGCGTCAAAATTATCTACAAAGTCTACTGCGTCCTGGTCGATACCGGAGAAAAATTCAGCACAAATGGGGTTTAGTTTTACTTCAGTATATCGGGGAGCAGCATAAGCCATGTCCCGGGAATACTGCTTGCCAAAGTTCCCTTTACTATCCACCAGTGGGTGGAGCAGGGCGCCATTTCCCTCCGTCAGACGGACTAAGGTTTCATAAATAGCGGCGTCACCATGGGGGTTTAAGGTCATTGTCTGACCAACCACTTTAGAGCTTTTGGCTCTAGCGCCCGTCATAAGACCCATTTGATACATGGTATAAAGCAGTTTTCGATGAGAAGGCTTTAGGCCATCAATCTCCGGAATGGCCCGGGAAACGATAACGCTCATGGCGTAGGGCATGTAGTTTTCTTCCAATGTGCTGGTGATCTGCTGCGGTGAAATCTGCTCCTTTTGGGGTGGGGTTGGGGGTTGTTTCTTTTTTGCCATACGGTTTCTCCTTTAATTCTGCCGCTTAACTTAGATCGCTTAGATCGATATACTGGCGGCCATAGCGTTCGATATGTTCTTTGCGGCCTTTGAGGTTGTCCCCCAAAAGCAACTCGAATTTTTCACGAGTGGCGCGTTCATCTTCGGGCAGCACCTGGATCAGCCGGCGAGTAGCGGGGTTCATGGTTGTTTCCCACATCATTTCCGGCTGGTTTTCGCCTAACCCTTTGGAGCGCTGGATGGTATATTTTCCTTTTACTTTTGAAAGGATGGCTGTTTTTTCTGCTTCAGAATAGGCAAAAAAGGTATCCTTACCTGCAGTGATTTCATATAAAGGGCTTTCCGCAATAAATACTTTCTTTTCTTTGATGAGAGTTGGGGTAAGCCGATAGAGCATGGTCAAAATGAGAGTGCGGATTTGATAGCCATCCACGTCTGCATCGGTGCAAATGATGATTTTGCTCCATTTAAGCTGTTGAAGGTCGAAGGCGTTAAAATTGGTATGCTTTGTTTTTAACTCTACGCCGCATCCCAATACCCGCAGCAAATCTGTGATGATATCATTTTTAAAGATTTTGTCATAATCTGCTTTTAAACAGTTTAAAATTTTGCCACGAACAGGAATAATGGCCTGAAACTCGGCATCTCGGCCCAATTTACATGCCCCCAAAGCAGAGTCGCCTTCCACAATATATATTTCTCGGCGATTGACGTCCTTGGTGCGGCAGTCCACAAATTTTTCCACCCGATTTGTCATATCCAGATTGCCGGTCAGTTTTTTGCGAATGGCGGTACGGGTTTTTTCTGCTGTTTCCCGGCTGCGTTTATTGGCGAGAATTTGAGATGCCACCTTTTCCGCTTCAATACTGTTTTCAATCAGATAAATTTCCAGCTGACTTTTTAAATAATCCGTCATGGCTTCCTGTATAAACTTGTTGGTGATGGATTTTTTGGTCTGGTTTTCGTAGCTGGTGACGGTGGAAAAGGAGCTGATGACTAGCACCAGACTATCCTCCACATCATTAAAAGAAATCTTTTTTTCGTCCTTTTTATATAGGTTATTTTGTTTTAAATATCGGTCAAAAGCGAACACAAAGGCGCTGCGTACTGCTTTATCAGGCGCGCCGCCGTGTTCCAGAAAACTGGAATTATGGTAGTATTCAATGAGGTTGACTTCGTTATTAAAAGCAAAGGCCACCTGAAATTTTAATCGATACTCTTCTTTGTCCTCACGGTCCCGGCCAGTAGCCTGGGTTTGCCAGTAGGTGACACCGGTCAGAGGGTTGCCGGTGGCATTTAACTCTTC
>CAJFIN010000012.1 GCA_904381335.1 Candidatus Neoanaerotignum galli
CAGCACCGGCATCAGCAAACACCAAATCCCATAGCGAACAAAATAGCTATAAATCTGCGCCCCAGAGGCAAATCCGCCTCCAAAATGGGTGGTAAACCATACAAATGCCACACCAAGAAGAATGGCCCCTGTTTTTCCTGTGTTTTGTTTGTCTTTCATGTCTTTTTCCCACACTTTCTTTGGTCTATCCTTTGGTCTATCAATGCTTTTGTTTTGCATGACCTTTCGGTGGGAAAAGAAAAAGCCCTTGCCCCTTAGATCATGCTGATCGAAGGGACAAGAGCAACAATTCACTCCTGCGGTGCCACCCAGCTTGATACACTTTCGCGTATCCTCTCATGATATGCCATTACATATCTTCCTTTAGTAACGGAGGGAGTCTCCGGCTCACCTACTATCGTTTGCTTCAGTTCGCCCTCAGAAGCCCATTCGCTTCAGTGCCGCCTTACTGCGCTCTCACCTGCCGCAGCTCTCTTGAAAGGGGAAACCTGAAGTTACTTGCTCTTCCTCATTGGTTTTTTTCATTGTATCACCGAATAACATCGATGTCAATCTTTTTCCTGGTTCATCACACAAAAGTCCTTTGGCCGCAGGGCAAACCTTCATCCTGCTGTTGCCATTACACCTTAGGGTTGAAATCACCTTTTTAACGCCATGACGACTCCATTTTCTCCGCCTGCATTATCCTCCTCTATTGTTTTCCTGCCCCCAGCGTGCACTTTTTTCTCATACATTTTCTTTCTTCGTAAGCAAAGCCACCGTCTCTATATGCTCTGTATGGCAGAATTGATTGAGCATCCCCAATCGCTCCACCTGATACCCATTTCCCTGGAATATGGCCAAGTCTCGAGCCAGAGAAGAAGGTTTACAAGATACATAAATGATCCGTGGCGCGCCAAAAGCAATGATCTTACCAATGGCTTTAGGATGAATTCCATCCCGCGGTGGGTCTACCACAATAATATCCGGCTTCTGCTCCAGCTGTTCCACCACTTCCAGCACATCTCCTGCCAGAAAGGTACAGTTTTCTATCCCATTTTGTGCAGCGTTCTCCCTGGCGGCTTTTACGGCCTCTTCCACCAACTCTACGCCAATCACCTGACGGCATTGCCCTGCCAACACTTGGCTTATGGTGCCAGTGCCGCAATAAAGGTCAAACAGCACTGTATCTTTCGTTTGCCCCACATAGTCTTTCACCATCTGATACAGTGCCTCTGCCCCCGCCGTATTGGTCTGGAAAAAGGATCCCGCTGTAATCCGAAACGTCAGATCAAACAGCCGGTCAGTCAAATATGCCTGCCCATACAGCAAAACCGTGCCGTCACTTTGCACCACATCTGCCACAGAGTCATTGACGGTATGAAGAATCCCACATATCTTCCCCGCTAAAGGCAATGCCAGTATCGCCTGCACCCAGGCCGCATAAGGCACCTCTGTACCAGCGGAAGTCGTTACCAAATTTAAAAGGATTTCTCCAGTATAATATCCCTTCCGAACCACCAAATGACGCAGCACCCCTTCATGCCGTCCTTTATGATAAAATGATGTCGGATGAGCCGAAAAAAACGATAGCGTGCCCTGGATTATCTTTATAAAATCTCCATCCACCAAATCACACTCCGCCGGAAGGGTTTCCACTTCATAAAAACTATGCCTGCGGCGCATGCCTAGCGCCAACGCTCCATCCTTGCCCGTATCTCCAAAAGAAAACTCACATTTATTCCGATAGCCGCGCGTTGTGGGTGAAGTCTGGATGCCATCATAGGTATAGCCTGTCACACCAGCTTGCTCCAGCAGCTCCAACACTTGACTTTCTTTCATCTCATTTTCTTTTTCCAAAGAAATGGTTTGATAGGTACAGCCGCCGCAGCGGGCAAAGGAACGACATGGCTGCCGGGTTTCATAAGGCGCTCGCCGGATCACCTGCAAAAGCTGTCCTTCCATCTGGCCTTCCCGCTTTTTTGTGATGCGCACTTCCACCAGCTGGCCTGGCAGCACTTCTTTCACCTTTACCGGTATGCCTTCTACCTGGCCCCTGCCTTTTTTCGGAAAAGCAAGATGTTCTATTTCCAGGCGGACTATATCTTTCTTTTTTATCATTTTTCCCTCCGATAAAGAATTGTAATCTCTTTTTTGATATGTTATAATGATGCTTGTTGTCAATACCGAATCAATCATGGAAATAGGAGCGTATGAAAACATGGCGGAACATGAAGTTGGAAGCATCGTGGCAGGCAAAGTTATCAAAGTGGCCCCCTTTGGCGCCATTGTGGCCCTAGAAGGCGGTGGGCAAGGCTTAGTGCACATTTCTCAAGTGGCCAACACCTTTGTGCAGGACATCAATGAGTATGTAAAGGTAAATGATGAAGTGAAAGTGAAGATCCTCTCTATCGATCCTGAAACCCATCGCATTTCCCTTTCTATCCGTGCAGCCCTGCCTAAGCCAGAGCATACAGAAGGGCCAAAAAATCATCGTCCGAGAGATAACCGGGGCAGCAGAAACGATGGCTCTGCCAATGACTTTGAAGAAAAGATGAAGGAATTTTTAAAACAGTCCAACGATAAAATGGCAACGCTCAATAAGCGCGCCAACAAACGCTGACACATCCAAAAGCGGGGGAGCTACCCCCGCTTTTGATTTATTTTACAGCCGTTTTGCATCCGCCCAGATGCGTTCCAACTGATAAAAATCCCGCGTTTCCTGCAAAAACAAATGCACAATCAGGCTGCCATAATCCAGTAAAATCCATCCGCCGCCCTGATACCCTTCACTATGGCTTAAATGAAACCCGTGTTCAAAAAGCTTTTCCTCCACCTGATCTGCCATTGCACGCAGCTGGTTGATATTACTGGCGCTGCCAATGACAAAATAATCCGCCACATTGGATAGTCCCCGCAGATCCAATACCTCTGTATCCATACCTTTTTTATCTTCTAATGCTTCCCGGGCAATCATCGCCCCTGCTTGAAAATCAAGCTCCATGAAATCCCTCCTTGTTTTTCTTTTGATAATATTCATATGCCTCCACAGATAACGGATGTAGCGGACGTTGGCGCTGCTTCACATAGGCAATGGTATCCTTCAAAATACGCTCCATAGCTAAATTCAAATCCTCATACGCCAGCACTCGTCCCTCTTCCAGACCAACAAAGGGGTTCCGGTTCGGTTCAATATAATCCGCAATAAAGATGATCTGTTCCAGCTTTGTCATCTCTGGCCGCCCAGTGGTATGATACCGAATGGCATTGAGCACCTCTTCATCCGTTACACCGTATTCCCGCCGAGCCACTTCCGCCCCCAACGGACCATGGCACAAATCAATGGCCTGATCCATCACAGGATCGATTGGCACATGAAATTCTTTACAAAACCGCCGTTTCATCTGCTCTGGATAATCTTTTGCACAGTCATGCAGCAGCGCTGCCGTCATGGCTTTCTTTTCATCAGCCTGCCAACGGCCAGCCAATTTTTTTGCCGTTTTCACTACACCCATGGTATGGATATACCGGGGCAAAGACAAGGCTGACTGCAATTTCCGTTCCATCACTTCAAAAGGAAGCATCCTCAATCACCTGCCTGATATAATCCTGTTTTTGCAATATATTCCTCCACTGCTTTGGGCACTAGTCCCTGGATGGATTCCCCCCGTTTCACCTTTTGGCGAATTTCAGAAGAAGATATATTGACCGGAGGGATCTCCAAAAATCGGATGCGGCTATGATACTTTTCCTTTAGGCGGCCAATGGCTGCTTTCAGCCGGGATGTATCATACCCCGGTCGAGTGACAGCAATCATGCTGCATAATTCTAGCAAACGCTCGTAGTTTTTCCAACTGGATAAGTAAAACAGGGCATCTGCTCCCAACACAAAATGAAACTGCACCCCATCTCCTAGCTCCCGATGCAGTTCTTCCACTGTATCCACCGTATAGGTCATCCCCGCCCGATGAACCTCCAGGTCAGACACGGCCAAGCCCTCTTCGCCTTCCACTGCCAACTCCACCATCCGCAGCCGTTGTTCCCCATCGGTAACATGAAAAAAGCTTTTATGCGGCGGCGTGCCCGAAGGCAAAAAAACCACTTTATTCACGCCCGTCCGATGCAAAATTTGGCGAGCCGTTTCCAAATGGCCGTTATGCACCGGATCAAAAGTACCTCCTAAAAGCGCAAACTGTGCTACGCCCCGCAAGGCTTTGAAACGATCCATCCTTTCATCTCCTTATGCTTTGGGCAGCTCAATCACCGGTTTTTTGGCCGCCTTGTACAGTACAAAGCGATTGCCGATCACCTGCACCACATCAGACCGTGTCCGCTCCGATAACATCACCGCTGCTTCTTTGGCTGAAAGCATACAGTTATCCAAAACGTTACATTTGATCAGTTCCCGGGCTTGCAGTGCATTTTGTATACTTTCAACCAATTCCGGCGTCACACCGGATTTGCCCACATGAAAGATGGGGCTTAGGTCATTGGCCATGGCGCGCAAAAATGCCCGCTGTTTACTCGTCAGCATCTCTTTCCTCCATTCATGTTTCTTTTCTCTGTGCCTTTAGCTTTCAATACGGCCTCGGCCCACAAATTTTTCAATCTTTTTTTTCACCCGCTGTAACGCATTATCGATGCTCTTTTCTGATTTTTGTGTAACATGAGCAATCTGAGCATAACTCTTGCCCTCCAAATAAAGACTGAGCACCTGATGTTCAAACCGGCTGAGCACAGAGGCGATCTTTTCCTCCATCCAAACCTTCTCCTCCTGGCCGATAAACAGAGCTTCCGGACTTGTTTCACTGGTGCTTTCCAAAAGATCCAGATAGGTTTGCTCCTCTTGTTCCTCAAAAACAGGCCGGTTTAACGATAGAGAGGAATTTAAGGGAATATGCTTTTGGCGACCGGCGGTTTTAATGGCTGTAATCATTTGACGATTGATACAAAGCTCTGCAAAAGAGCGGAACGAAACATTTTTTTCCGCTTGAAAATCCCGCACGGCTTTATAAAGACCAATCATGCCCTCCTGTATGATATCCTCTTTATCGGCGCCCATTAAAAAATAGGCCCGGGCCTTGTTTTTCACTAAGCCCTTATGTTTTACAATCAGATATTCCTGGGCCTTTCTGTCCCCTTCATGGGCTAAAGCGACCACCTGTTCATCTGTTAATGCATCATATGGCATTTTTTGTTTCGTTTCTTTCACTTCATCACCACTCGTTGCGCCGCATTTTTTCTAATTTTTCCCTGGTCTGTTCATCTAAATGATCCATCAGCACATTCTTTTTTGCCTTTGGCGGCGCAATAAATTTTTCCCGCATCGCCTCATTGGTCAGACGCACTTCCCGCAGCAGTTCCGATGCACTCATGCGCACTGCGCCCCGGCCTAGAATGATCAGCTGCTCCAAACCATCACTGGTAGCCACCCGCACCCGACATTCCCTAGGTAAGCCATGAACCACTTTTTCAATGTAATGATCTGCCGTTTCTGCTTCTTTGGTATAGACCACATGGACGTTATGCCGGCGCTGGGCTGTGCCTGGATTGCCTTTGACCAAATATCCATCAAAAACAATGATCACTTCTAAATGGCTATGATAGCCCTGATAATTGCTCATGATCTCTACTAGCTTTTGTCTTGCGCTTTCCAAACTTACTTCCGTCATTTCCATCAAATCCGGCCAAGCATGGATGATGTTATAGCCATCCACCAAAAGGAAATCACGCTTCATGGCCTTTCCCTCTTCTCTGGCGCACCGCTTCATACATCAAGACCGCCGCCGCCACAGAAGCGTTTAAAGAAGAGATCTTCCCCTGCATCGGGATAGAAACGGTATAATCACAGTTTTCCTTTACCAATCGGCTGACGCCCTCTCCCTCAGCGCCGATCACCAGCGCCAAAGGTCCTTTCAGATCCGCCTCATAAATCTCCTGTCCATCCATATCGGCACAGACGATCCAAAGTCCGGCTTTTTTTAATTTTTCCAACAAAGAAACCAAATTGGCCACTTTTGCCACCGGCACATACTCAATGGCTCCCGCACTGGTTTTTGCCACTGTAGCGGTTAATCCCACCGCATTCCGCTTTGGAATCACTACCCCATGAACCCCAGCCGCGTCTGCCGTACGCAGGATGGCGCCCAGGTTATGAGGGTCTGTCAGCCCATCGAGCACCAGCAAAAAGGGATCTTCTCCCTGATCTTTTGCCCGCTGTAATATATCCTCCACATCCACATAATCATGGGCGGCCACAAAGCAGATAATGCCTTGATGGTTTTTGGTTTGGCTAATCTCATCCAACCGGCTGCGCTCCGTCTGCTGTACCACAATGCCACGATCCCTGGCTTGAGCAATGATCCGGTGGATAGTCCCTTCTGTATGCCCTTTGGCCACAATAATCTTTTCCACATCCCGGCCGCTTTTTAGCACTTCTAAAACAGCATTGCGGCCTTCCACTTGGTTTTCATTGATGGGGCGATCTTCTCTGGGCCGCAGTCTCTGCCCCCGGTAGGAAATCGGCTTTCGCCTCTCCTCTTTTTCCATAGGTCACTCCTCCTTTCCCTTCTCGTTTTGCTGAGGCAGACCAAGAGAAAAGAGCGCTTCGGCCCGTTCCTCTTCTCCCATCAGATATAAATATCCAAACAGCGCTTCTACGCCAGTTGCAATGCGGTAATCCGCCACAGAAGCATGCTTTGCCACCGTATGGCTTTTTGCATTGCGTCCCCGCTGAAACACTGCCTTCTCCTGTTGCGTCAGCGCCGTACAAATCCGCTCATAAAAAGCGCGCTGCCCAGACGCCTTTACCAGGGCACGGCTTTGACTGTTGAGCTTGTCCACAGGCGCATTCCCTTGGCGCAGCACCCATCGCCGCACCAGTACTTCATAAACAGCGTCTCCCATATAAGCCAGCACCAATGGGGAAAGGCCGTCCGGCCCCTCCCCATTTTTGGTGCGAAAGCATTCCTTTTCACCGCTCATTTGGCGCTCCTAAACCACTGCACACCCTGCCGGGTATCCTTAATGGTAATGCCCATCTCTGCCAGCTGCTCTCTGATCGCGTCAGCAGTGGCAAAATCTTTCGCTTTTTTGGCTTGAGTCCGTTTTTCGATCAATGCTTTGATCTTTTCTACATCTTCTCCTTCTTCTTCTTTGGGCAAAACCACCATGCCTAACACATCTGTCAGCGTCAGCAGCAGTGCCATTTCTTTTTGGGCAAAGGCTTTCGTCACGCCAGCTTTGTTGTGGATATTGATAAATTTCACCAGATCATACACTGCCGTGATCGCATCTGCAGTATTAAAGTCGTCCTCCATCGCTGTTTCAAACTGTGTGCGGAACGCCTCAATCTGCGCTGGATCTTCTCCAGGAGCCAATGTATCCCCCTGGGCATTTTCAATATAATACTGTAGGTCTTTGGCGCAATTTTTGATACGCTCCAAACCGTTTTGGCAGCTTTCCATCAGTTCCCGGCTAAAGTTAATGGGGCTGCGATACTGTCCGTTTAACAGGAAAAACCGAATGACTTCATAAGGGAACTGGGCCGCAATCTCCCGCACGGTAAAAAAGTTGCCAGCAGATTTACTCATTTTTTCATTATTCACTGTGATAAACCCATTATGCAGCCAATACCGCGCAAAGGGCACGCCATTGGCCGCCTCACTCTGGGCAATCTCATTTTCATGATGCGGAAAGATCAGGTCTTCTCCACCGGCGTGGATATCGATGGTATCCCCCAGATACTGCTTCGCCATCACAGAGCATTCAATATGCCAGCCTGGCCGGCCCTCTCCCCAGGGCGAAGCCCATTTAGGTTCCCCGGGTTTATAAGGTTTCCACAGCACAAAATCCGTGGGATTTTTCTTTGCATCATCAATTTCAACCCGGTCACTGGCTCCGGCAATAAGCTCATCCAAATTCTTTTTGGAAAGTTTGCCATATTCGGGGAAAGATTTCGTATCAAAATATACCGTTCCCTCATGTTCATAGGCATGGCCTTTTTTCACTAATGTATCAATCATTTCAATAATATGATCCATTTCTTGGGTTACACGAGGATGATAGGTGGCCCGTTTTACATTTAAGCCATCCGCATCAATCAAGCATTCTTTGATATAGCGCTCACTGATTGCTTCCATTGTGGTGTGTTCATCATTGGCCTTTTTGATAATCTTATCGTCCACATCGGTAAAGTTTTGCACATAGGTTACCTCATAGCCTTTATATTCCAAATAGCGGCGCACCGTATCAAAGGTAACGTAAGGACGGGCATTGCCGATATGGATATAGTTATAGACCGTTGGGCCGCATACATACATCTTTACCTTGCCCTCCTGCAGAGGGATAAACTCTTCCTTCTTTCTGCTTAACGTATTATAGACTTTCATCCGTCTTGCTCCTTTCCTCATTCTGCTTTTCTTCCAGCTCTTTTTTCAGTATCTGTTCCAACTGATCCACCTTTCGGCGCAATGCCGTAAATTCATCTTCCACAATATCCGGCACCTTCAGCTGATCGATATTATCCGCAGGATGATCTCCTGCCGTATTTTTATTTTTCCACTTAGCAGGCACGCCCACTGCCGTAACGTCATCGGGTACATCTTTCAGCACCACCGATCCGCTGCCAATACGGACATTATTGCCAATATGAATTGGCCCCAATACTTTCGCTCCACTGCCAATCAACACGTTGTTGCCAATGGTGGGATGACGTTTGCCTTGATCCTTTCCCGTTCCCCCTAAGGTCACACCCTGGTACAGCAATACATTATCACCAATTTCACAGGTCTCTCCAATCACCACCCCCATGCCGTGGTCGATAAAAAATCCCTTGCCGATCACAGCACCAGGATGGATCTCAATTCCTGTCAGACCCCGGGAAATCTGACTGATCAAACGAGCCAGAAAATAATGCTTTTTCTTATACAGCCGGTGGGCAATGGCATGATTGATATTGGCCCAAAAGCTAGGATATAGCACCACCTCAATGCTGGTTTTAATGGCAGCATCTTTTTCTTTAATCACCTGGATCTGTTCACTGATATACGACATGCTGTACCCTCTTTTCTTTCTTCATTACAAAAACAAAAAAGCTCCGTCTTTGAATTACTCAGAGACGAAGCTTCTGCTCCGCGGTTCCACTCTCGTTGGGGTCAAAAAAGGCCCCCTCTTACCGGCATCTCGCCCAAGCCCATAACGCAGGCCATCCGGCAAAAACTACTTTGGCTCTGGCCATTTCGCCCTTGCAACTTGTGGGAGGCACTTCACAAATGCGCTTTTCCCGGCCGCTCTCAGCCCATGGCAAGCCTTCTCTGACAAAAAGCATGCATCGCTACTTTTCCCACTCAAACGTTTTTCATTCGATATATCCATTTCATTCTTTCTGCTGCGTCTTTTCTGCCAGCAAGCATACCGCCTGGGCGGCAATACCCTCGCCCCTTCCTGTAAAACCAAGGCCCTCCTCTGTGGTGGCTTTTAGATTTAACTGGGAATCCCTTAGGCAAAGCACTTGTGCTATCTGCTCTTTCATCTCCTGCAGATAAGGCGCTAATTTCGGCCGCTGGGCAATGATAGTCGCATCAATATTTATTATACTATATCCCGCCGCATCTAGCAAGGAAAAAACGTGTTTTAATAAAGATAAACTGGAAGCACCCTCCCATTTTGGATCAGTATCCGGAAAATGACGGCCTATATCCCCCAATGCTGCCGCTCCCAACAGCGCATCCATAATCGCATGCAGCAGCACATCGGCATCAGAATGGCCCAAAAGTCCTTTCTCATAGGGAATCAACACTCCGCCCAACACCAAGTTCCGTCCTTCCACCAGACGGTGTACATCATAGCCCGTTCCAATGCGCATTTGTCCTCTCCTTTTCTTTTCTGTCAATGGCCACCCATAGATCACTTCATTTTGTGCACGGGTCATGCCCTTTCTGACCTGGTGTCAGCGATAACCCTATCGCGCACCTTTTGGCCGCTCCACGCTTTCCCCATTTTTGCGCACTATCGCCTGAAGACTGCCCCCTATTGGCTCAATTCCACGGCAGAATCACTTTTTTCTCATCTAAAACAAGCAAAGTGGTATCGACACAATAAAAAATTCCCCGGCGTTTGACAAGCGCCGGGGAACCTGTTTCGGCCGAAAGCCGATTATTCCACTTCCATACTTTCTTTCGCCCGTATCACCCGCGCTGCTGGCGCCGCCAAAATCTCCATCGTGGCACAGGCTTTATCCACCATCGTCAGCACAAATCCCTCTTTATACCGGGGAGGTACTGGTGTACAGGGCCACATATGTTTCAAAATGCAGTCCTCTTCAATGGGATTGATCTCGCAGATCCGTTTTGCATTATCCAAAGCCACTCTGGGATGCCAAGCGGCATGGTTGCTGCGCAGGGCTTTTTTCGTTCTCCAATCGTAAAAATAAAGATCATGGAGCAAGCCTGCCCGAGCGGCAGAACGATAGTCCCATCCTAATTTCCAACAGATCAAAAAGCTGTAATAGGAAACGTTTAGGCAATGCTGCAGGCGGCTAGTATGGTTATGCTGTTCCCAAAGATCCAGCTTTTTTACTTTTTCATGATCGAGCAGGTCTTCAACGCATGCCCGATACTGACGGGCGATTTCTTCATCAAAGCTTTCCAGATCGACCTTCGAGCCAATTGCACAGTTCAAAATGCCTATCTCCTTCCTTCTAAAGTTTCATCAACCATTTCTTTTTACAGCTTGAGTATAGCATAAATCCGATGAAAAAGAAACATCTTTTTCCCAGGTTTTCTTTCTTTTTTCTTCATAAAAAAGCAACAAGATGCGTGTCCGGATGTTTGGAAGCAAAAAGGCTATCCTTATTTTTTCTCTTTTGGCGAAAACAACAGTGCACAAAAAAAAGCAATCAAAATCACAAACCCAATGCCTCCTGCCGCCGCTTGCAACGGGCCCGTGCAAACACCTAAAAGGCCCTGTTGCTCCACCGCTTCAAGCGCTCCCTTCGTCAATGTGGCCCCAAAACCGATGATGGGCACTGTGGCGCCGCATTGTGCCAGATCCCGCAAAGGCTCATAAATCCCCAGCCCCTCCAGCACTGCCCCAGCCACCACAAAAAGCACCAATATCCGGGCGCTCGTCAGTTTTGTATGATCCACCAGCACTTGACCGAGCAGACAGAAAAAACCACCCACCAAAAACACCCATACCAATGCCATTTCACATTCCCCCTTCAATGGCGACTGCATAAGCAATACCAGGAATACTTTCCCCCTGCTGGCTCACTGTCAGATTCATTAATGCCCCCGTGGGCACCAGCAGCAAGCGATGGCCTCCTGTTTGCAACCGCGGATGGAAATAGGCGCCATAGGTAATGGCGGAACAAGCACAGCCACTGCCGCCACTATGGGTATCTTGAGCATGGTTATCAAACAAAAGCAAGCCGCAGTCTGTTAACCGGCTATCTGGATAAAACCCTTCTTCTTCCAACAGACGGCATACTAGACTTCTCCCCACCTCACCCAAATCCCCGGTGACAATCCAAGTATAATCTGTTAAGTTCCGGCCTGTCTCCCGCAGATGGGCGCTGATCGCCTGTGCTGCCGCAGGGGCCATGGCCGCTCCCATATGCGCGGCATCTCGCACACCATAATCCACCACCATGCCAGTGGTGACATGGGTAATCCTGGGCCCGGGGCCTTCGTTTCTGAGCAGCACAGCACCGCAGCCTGTCACCGTCCAAGTGGTCGTAGGGGGACGCTGAGTTCCCATGCCCAAAGGAAAGCGAAACTGTTTTTCCGCAGAACAAAAATGACTTCCCGCTAAACATAGCGTCTGTCTGGCATAGCCACCATCAATCATCATTGCACCCAAGCTCATTGCCTCCCCAAAGGTTGCACAAGCGCCAAAAAGGCCAAAAAAGGGGATAGGCAAATCACGAATACCAAATACCGTGCCTGCGCATTGGTTGAGTAAGTCGCCGCCAAAAAGATAGTCCACTTCCTCTGGCGCTGTGCTTGCTTTTTCTAAAGCCATACGGGCAGCCCGGGCAGTCAGAGCACTTTCTTGCTGTTCCCAGCTGCCCTCTCCTTTTTCCTGCACATAGTCAAACGCCCGGCCCAGCGGTCCCTGTGCTTCTTTTTTCCCAGCCACTGCCGCCGCCGTATAAATCACCGGCGGATGAGTAAACGCCACGGTTTGTCGTCCGATCTTTTTCATCGTTTCACCTGCTTTCGCCGTTTTTGCTTAGTATGGTACGTCTTCCCATGGACTATACAGAAATCTAGCTGCGCCCGCTCTTGTCTTTAAAATGTAACCCTGCTATGATAGTATTGTACTGTAAGAGCAGACAAACGATACGCTTACGGTTCTCTAAAAAAGGAGGTATGCTTACAATGAAAAAAGATCTTGGTATCAAACCCTATCTGTTTCCCATGCCAGTGCTGATGATTGCTACTTATAATGAAGACGGTTCTGTGGATGTAATGAACATGGCTTGGGGCGGCATTTGCGGCGATGATATGGTGGCCCTCAATATTGAAGAGACCAGAAAAACGGCAAAAAACATTAAAGCCCGTGGCGCCTTCACCCTATCCATTGCCTCTCTGCCTTACTTAAAACAGGCGGATTATTTCGGCATTGTTTCTGGCAATGACACGCCAGACAAATTTGCCAAAAGTGGACTGACTGCTGTAAAAAGCACGCGGGTCGATGCCCCCGTCATCGAAGAATTTCCCATTACTTTGGAATGTAAAGCCGTAGAAATGGAAAACAAAAGTTATGGATTTCGTATTTTAGGCCAAATCCAAAACGTACTGGCGGACGAATCGGTATTGACAGAACATGGCCAGGTCGATCCTGCCAAACTGCAGGCCTTTGCTTTTGACCAATTCCAAGGCGGCTACTATGCCTTAGGAGAAAAAGTAAGCCAAGCATGGCAAAGCGGCCGGGAACTGATGTAAAAATGGTTCTATGCCAGCGTTGCTGCACAAAAGAACTCCCATCACCATTTCTCAGCAGATAAGACAAGCTGCTTTAAAAAGAAAAAATAAATGAAAAGAAAAAAGCAGGGAAGGACGCCTTTCCTGCTTTTTCTAAACTTATTGCTTTTCCTGATATTCTCCTTCGATATAACCTGGTTCCACAGGAATAATGATCACACAGAGGATATACAAAATCACCCCAGGAAATACAGAGGTAAACAACGTTGCAATAACCCAAATCAGTCGAATGATGGTCACATCCACATTCAAATACTGTGCCAAGCCCATGCAAACGCCGGATACTTTCTTTCCCGCCATAACACGATATAATTTTTTATCCATTTGGTTTCTCTCCTTTCCAAAATCAGTTCATTTCTTCTAAATTTCGCACCAGGCCCTTATCTGCCATACTCAGATACTCGCCCCCTGCCACAATAATATGGTCTGCCACAAAAATATCCATCATATTCATTATCTTAATGATTTGCACTGTGGTTTCCACATCGCTTTGGGTGGGCACCAAGGAGCCGCCTGGATGATTATGCGCCAGCAGGATGGATTTTGCATTCAGTTTTAGTGCCGCTTCCACCAAAGTGCGCGTATACACATGGGCTTCATTGATGGTGCCTTTGGCAATAAGTACCGAACCGATCAACCGGTTTTGCACATCTAAGCCAATGAGGTAAAAACATTCCTGCTTTTCATGGCTGAGCAAAAATACAGCATAGGCCCCAGCCTCATCCGAACTGCCTATCACCTTACGCGGTTTCCATCTCTCCCCGTCATACCGGCGCAGCAGCTCCCGCACCAATGGAAAAAACACTGCCGTTTGTTCATTTACTTTTGCCCGATGCATCAAGTCTGCTGGGTCCGCTTCCATCAATAAAGATAGGCTGCCGTATTCCTGTAGTAAGCGATGTGCCTGCTCATTTGTGTTTTTTCGCGGGTTCGTATAATATAGCAGCATCTCCACCAATTCATGGGTCGCCATGGTTTCCGGGCCTGCTGTCAATAGTCTTTCCCGCATCCGGCTGCGATGGCCTGTATGCAGCTGCTCTCCTTTTTCTTTCATGGTCTCACCCCACGAAAAAATAAGGTCTCAACGCCCTCTTTCTCCAAATCCTTCAATAGTGCAGCAAGAATCCGCAAGGCTTTATTGGCTTGTGCCTCCGTAATACGCCCCTGCTCCCGGGCATCAGCAATTTCCTCCAAATCTACCACATGAATGGAACCATCCGGATGGATGATCACATCCGCCAAAAGATCGGTAAAAAATTTATCTCCGCCTTGCGCTTCCCATTCTACCACATCACAGTAATAATACACCAATCGGTCCTGTTCGTCCATAAACCGGCTGATCTTGTAAGATTTTTGTAAATCATAGCAGGAAATACCCCAAGCAAAATCCGCCCTGGGCTTAATGGTATGCCATCGTGTCACCAAATAGCGTTCGTTTTCCAGCAGTATCTCATCATCTTCGAGGGGCACTACTTCTTCCGGGATAAACCTTTTTCGATAAAGCATCGGCAGCTCCTCCTTGTCTATTTCTGATCCTTTTTGGCATGTCAAACCTGACGTACTTCCGTTTCAAAAGCGAAACAAAAACCACATCGCGGTTTCTTCTACTTGTATCATAAAACAAAAAACCTTTCCCCGCAAGGAAAAGCCATGTCCTTTTTCCTGTTTCTTAGGAACTTTCCCTTATGTTTTTCGTCCCAAAACATAGGCCGGCATCTCCCCCGGTGCCGGCCTGCGGCCCTTTTTGCCGCACCTATGCCAACAGCCGGAACGAAGGCCTGATTCCCTATCCTTTCGTTCCGGCTGTTTTTTATAATACCTTGGCCAAAAAACTTTTGAGCCGGTCGCTTTTAGGATGAGAAAAGATTTCCTTTGGCGTTGCATCTTCCACCACTTTTCCGCTATCCAAAAACATCACTCGGCTGGCAACTTCTTTGGCAAAACCCATTTCATGGGTGACCACTACCATCGTCATATTCTCCTGTGCCAACTGCTTCATCACTTCCAGCACTTCACCCACCATTTCCGGGTCTAAAGCACTGGTGGGTTCATCAAATAACATCACTTCTGGCTGCATACAAAGCGCCCGCACAATGGCAATCCGCTGCTTTTGTCCCCCTGACAACTGGGCGGGATAGGCATTAGCCCGATCCTCAAGACCAACCCGCTTTAATAGCCGCATCGCCAGCTCGGTTGCCTCTTGCTCTGATTTTTTCTGAAGTTTCATGGGCGCAATGGTCATATTTTTCAGTATCGTCATATGAGGGAAGAGATTAAAATGCTGAAACACCATTCCCATCTTCTGCCGATGTACATTGATATCCACCTTTTCATCGGTAATATCTACACCTTCAAAAATAACCTGGCCGCCAGTGGGTTCTTCCAGCAAGTTTAAACAACGCAAAAAGGTGCTTTTGCCAGAACCGGAAGGTCCAATCACAACCACCACTTCGCCTTTATGAATGGTGGTAGAAATCCCGTCCAAGGCTTTAATCTTGCCCCCGTTATAATACTTTTCCAGATTTTTTACTTCGATCATTACTTCACCGGTCACTGTTTTTCATCCTCCTTTCAAATATGCTCAGGAGTTTCGTCAGCGCCAATACCAGCACCAAGTAGATGGCAGCCAAGCTGATGTAAGATACCAAGGTGGTATAATTCGTGCTGACAATGATCTGGGCCCCTTTTGTCAGATCGTTTAAGCCAATCACAGTGGCAACGGAAGTCTCCTTCAGCAGCGTAATCAACTCATTGCCCAAAGCCGGCAGGATATTCTTAATGGCCTGGGGGATGATGATATATCGCATGGTTTGGCCATAATTAAACCCCAAAGACCGGCCAGCCTCCATCTGTCCCTGGTCAATGGATTGAATCCCGGATCGAATGATTTCTGCCACATATGCACCAGAGTTAAGACCAAAAGTAATGGTAGCGCACCGAAGCAATTCCTCCTGACCACGAGGTACCATCACCACAAAGCACATGATCAAAAGCTGCACGATCATTGGCGTTCCTCGCACCACTGTTAAATAGAGCTTGGAGAGGGCATTTAAAATTCGCAGTGCCACCGGCGGCTTTTTTCGGGATGAATCATGTGCCGACCGAATCACAGCAATGAGCACACCAATCACCACACCAATGACAAGCGCACCTAAAGTAGCCAAAATGGTTACCTTCAGGCCATCTGTAAAATAGTGCCAATTATCATTCATAATCCAAGTCTGGTAAAGCTGATAAAATATATTTTGTATTCCCTCTGGGGCATTTTGCAGCCAGGATGGCGTTGTGGAAAGCCATTGGGCCATCTTTTCACTGATTGCAAGCATCACCGTTGACAAATTGCTGCCTCCTTCGTTTCTTTTCCATCTCATTTCTCATGCTAGCCATACAGGTAAACAAATAGGAAAAAAGGCGCAGCCGAAGTTGCGCCTTTTTGATCTAATTATGCTGCTACCATTTGCTGCCGTTTGCTGCGCATGATGGGTCTTATTCGTGGATATATTCTCCAATGATCTTATCCAGCGTGCCGTCACTTTCCAGTTCTTCCAAAGCGTTATTTAAAGCGTCCAGCAATGCGTCATTTCCTTTGGCAACGCCAATGGCATAATCCTCCACGGCAAATTCCGTATCCAAAATTTTCAGGCCAGGATTTGCTTCTACATAAGCTTTGGCAGGCTCATTATCGATAACTACGCAGTCCACCTGTCCATTTTTCAGTGCTTCTACTGCCAAAGGGCCACTAGAAAACTTTTGTACGTTCTCTTCGCCATAACCACCGTTTTCCGGCGTATCGGAGCAATAAATATCTCCGGTAGTGCCCTGCTGTACACCGATCAGTTTGCCTTGCAGGTCATCAATGGATGTAATATCGCTATCTTCCGGTACAATAACCACTTGCACCCCGGTGGCATAGCTATTGGTAAAGTCCATATTTTCTTCCCGTTCCGGCGTCACAGTCACACCAGCCATAACCATATCTGCCTGGCCCGTCTGCACGGCTGCTAAAGCGCTGTCAAATTCCATATCATTGATTTGCAGGGTCAAACCCATCTTATCTGCAATGGCGGCAGCCACATCCGCATCAATACCCACAATGGTATCACCATCATAATATTCATAAGGAGGGAACGTGGCATTGGTGCTCATAATCAGCATACCTTCTTCTAAGGTTACATTTTCTGCAGCCACTTCTTCGCTAGTGGTATCATTTTCTGCAACTTCTTCTTGTACCTCTTCTTCCGCTGCTTCTTCGGTGGTTTCTTCTTGGGTCTGGGCAGCAGATTCTGTGGAGGTTTCTTCTGTAGAGGAAGAACAGCCCGCGCCAAATACCATGGCGCCAATCACTAAAGCAGCAATCCATTTCCTATTTACTTTCATTTCTACTCTCTCCTTTTCTTTTTTGTCATTGGGGCTCCTTAAGCTCGTATGGAATTATACCGTATGCACAACGAAAAAGCAAGTCTTATTTTGGCTAATTTTGTATATAAAATGCATTTTTTTGAATTTTTTTTATTTTTATTCATTTGTAACTTTTGTGTCGATATACTGGGTTTTGGTTTTAGAATAAATGATCTTCTGTTCACTATAAAGCCCAATGTATCCACTAAGCATATAGCTAACAGCACAAATGAGAGCAAAAAAAGGTAAGCCTCGGCTGCCAAATAATTCCACGCTCAGCAGCATCGAGCTGATGGGGCAGTTTGTGACCCCACAGAACACAGCCACCATCCCCATCGCCGCCCCAAAGGAAGGGGTTAAGCCCAGTAAAACGCCAACCACACAGCCAAAAGTGGCGCCCACAAAAAAGCTGGGCACAATTTCGCCGCCCTTAAACCCGGCGCCAAGGCAAAGGGCCGTCAATAATATCTTAATGATAAACGCCCAAGGCACGGCCTCTCCTTCCAGCGCCCGAGCCACCACATCCATGCCACCGCCGGTATAATCATTGGTGCCTAGAAGAAGGGTCATAAACAGCATTGCCATACCGCCATAGATCACTTTTGCATAGGCATTAGGAAACCATTGTTTTAGCAAAAAAAACACCTTATGCATGATAATACAAAATAACATACTCAGCAGCGCACATAAAATCCCCAGTACAATCACCTGAAGGATACTTTTTCCGCCAATCACAGGGACTCCCGTCAAAAAAAAGCTTTCTCCGCTGATCCCTAGCCACTGGGTTACCATCCGCGCCGCCACCGCCGACAAGATACAGGGCACCAGGGCAGAATAATGCATGATACCGATACTGGTTACTTCAATGGAAAAAATTGCAGCTGTAATCGGCGTGCCAAACAAGGCAGAAAAGCAAGCACTCATACCACACATCGTTATCGTGTGGCTGTCTCTGTCATCCAAGTGCATCCATTGTCCCAGTTTGGCAGCAATGCTGCCTCCCAACTGTAAGGCCGCTCCCTCCCGGCCCACACTGGCGCCCACAAAATGGCTTAACACAGTGGATACAAAAATCAACGGCGCTGTCACCCAAGGCAGTTGTTCTTTCGATCGAATCGAAATCAATACATAGTTTGTTCCCTTATCATTTTTCCCAAAGCGTTGATAGAGAAAGACGATCAAAATTCCTGCCACAGGCAGCAAAAATAACGGCCATCCTGTTCTAATCCGGTAGGCAACTGCCACATCTATTGCGCCTCGAAACGCGCCTCCCGCTAAACCAACCACTATGCCCACTACCATGGCAATGAGTATCCATTTTATAAATGCCCGAAAGTCCTCTTTCACACCCAAAAACATCCTTTCTTTTTCCCCTTGTTTCCGCTGATGCCCGTTATCTGCTGCCTTACCTCATGGCAGACGCAATTTTTTCCTCAAAAAACGATATGCCAAAACCGTTTTTACCATCTTGTCTTTCTGCTATAAAAACATCCAATACCTTACCAAAAGCTCCCGTTTGCCTGTCTCAGGCAAACCAGAAGAGATCCTATCTGTTTTTCTTTCCCTTTTTTCCATCAGACAGCCCGGTCATTTTGCTGCCCTTAAAAAATATTGCCTCCCCTAACTTGAATCAGCTTCATCGAAACGTATGCAAAATACGCGCCACTCCCTCTTCCAACGTCTGTTTCGGACAAGCTGCATTCAGCCGGAAAAAGCCGGCTGCTTTTTCCGAAAACATCCGTCCATCATTCAGCCATACTTTCGCTTCTTGCAATAATTTCCGATTGATTTCCCTGGCTTCTAAACCTGTATTTCGCAGATCTAACCATAGCAAATACGTTGCTCCAGGCATGGTGGTTTTCACCATAGAGGACTGGTTCAATTTATCCACAGCCTCCCGCAGATTTGCCATCAGATATGTCCTTAAGGCTTGATACCAATCCTCACCATGCTGGTATGCCGCTTCACAGGCCACTAATCCCAAGATATTTTCCTCCCCATATCCCGTTGCAGCCTTTTCCGCTTGAAAGGCATCGCGCATTTTCTGATTTGGAATGAGAATATTGGCAATCTGAAGGCCTGCCAGGTTAAATGTTTTACTAGGAGAAGTGCAGGTGATGATCTGCTGCGCCAATGCTGGGCATGCCTGACACAACATGGTATGCCCCTCCGGCGTCCATGTTAAGTCTGCATGGATTTCATCGCTTACCACTGTAACGCCATATCGTTTACAAAGTTCACCCACCTCCTGCAGTTCTGATATTTGCCATACCCGCCCCATGGGATTATGGGGATGGCAAAACAAAAATAGTTTTACCCCATGACGGCGGATTTTTTCCTCCAGATCCACAAGATCCATATGACAGGTGCATCCATCTAATATCAAATCATTTGGAACCATACGGCGGCCATTGGATTCGATCATTTTTTTAAATGGATGATATACCGGCTGCTGGATCAGCACTGCATCACCTGGTGCAGTAAACGCACGAATGGCCGTTGCTAAAGCAAACACCACACTGGGCGATGTTACAATGGCGTTCGGGTTCAGATCATAGCCATACCTGCGGCCCATCCATGATACCACTGCCGCCCGATAATGCGCCGAAGGGAGGGCATAGCCAAAAATCCCTTGTACCACCCAGGGCGCTAATGCCGCTCGAATCTCCGGCGCCGTACCAAAATCCATATCCGCTACCCATAGCGGCAAACAATCCTCTGGTATTCCTCTGGCAGCGACAGCATCATATTTTAAACTCATGGTGTTTTTCCGGTTTACAATGGTATCAAAATCATATGGCTCCATCCGCGTCCTCCTTTCAAACGCATGCCTTCCGTAACTCAATTCAAAAAAACTCTCGGATTGCTTCTTTTTCGTGCAATACCACTTTCTATCTTGTCATTCGCCCCTTTATACAACCTTTCCTCCACTAGCATCTCATTTTTCTCCCTTTTATATCATAATTCAAGACTTTTTTCAAACGATATCGTTTTTCATATGAACTTTTTCTTCCTCTTACCCCCTATGATAACACAGGATACTAGGACAAGGATACCCCTCGATACCGCATCAAAAATGGGCGGCACGCCAACAACTGCGTACCGCCCAACTAGCTTCAATTTTAGTCCACATGGTAGCAGATATCCCGGAACAAATCATCCGGAGAACCTGCGTATGGGGTAAAGGGGATGGGATCTGTATTTTCTAGGAAGGACAGCGCATAGCTAATATGGAAAGCAACCCCCAAAGGAAGTGCTGCTTCATCCAGATCAAAGGCTGGATTATGCAGCTCTGCACCACTGCCTAACGCTGGATTGGTAATACCCAGCATACCAAATGCTGTGGGATAAAATGCCGTTGCAGAAGCAAAGCTTTCGGAGAAGGATTCCATGCCTAATTCTTCTCGTACATCATCACCCAAATATTTGGCTATCCCACGGCGGCCAATCTCTACACACTGATCCACATTCACCACTGGCAATGTAGGCCCAACGGCATTGGTTACTTCATAGGTGCAGTCGTACGTTTTGCAAACGCCATCGATCAGGCGCAAAAAGGTATTTTTCGCCTGCCAACCCACATCATGACGATAAAACCGGAACCCGCCAGCAAAGTCCAGACTATCTGGAATGATATTTCGTTTGGAACCAGACTGTACTTTGCCAAAATTGAAGGAACACACTTCCTTGGCAGAAATATATTTAACAGGAATACTGGTCACTGCCTGATAAATCGCAGCGAAGCAGTCAATGGGGCTATTGCATTTATCCGGTGCCGACCCATGACCACCTTGGCCATGCACTGTGACTTCAAATCCATAACCGCCGCTAGTAATCGGGCCATAGTCCAAAGAGAGCTTTCCTGTCTGCATCCGAGGATTAACATGCATCGCAAATGCGCCATCCACCCGGATCTTATGTTCATATAAATACCGCAGCATATATAAAATTTTCCCGCCGGCTTCTTCCGACCGCTCAAAAAACAGCAGTACCCTGCCAGGCAATTCCTCTTTCATCTGCTGCAAAATCTTGGCTGCCCCCAACAGCATAGCTGTATGTCCATCATGCCCGCATAAGTGCGCTACACCAGGCACTTCAGAAAGCACTGGTTTTTTCTGCGCTAGATTGCACTCACTTTCCTGGATGGTCAAGGCGTCCATATCAGCCCGCAGCATCACGGTCTTACTATTTTCATCTCCGCCGATAAAGCCGATGACGCCTCCTTTTGGCACCACCACATACGCTATCCCAAATTCATCTAATCGGCTGCAAATAAATTTCACTGTTTCTTCTTCCTGACCGGATGGTTCCGGATGGGCATGCAGATGGCGGCGCCATGCCGTCAGGTTATCCTGCTCTGCTTTAGCCATGGCCAAAATATCCATTGGTATTCCTCCTTTTAATTTCCTTTTCTTTACTGGCATAGGGACACGAGCCCCCTGCTCCCCCTATAGATTAATTCACTTTATAGCAAATTTCCCGATAAAGATCATCTGGCGAACCTGGATATGGTTCATGATGAATTTCCTGGGTGTTCTGCAAAAACGCCAATGCATAAGAGATGTGCATAGCCGTTCCCAAATAGAGCACAGATTCATCAATATCAAACTCCGCGCTGTGATTTGGTGCACCAATGCCTAATGCTTCATTCCGGATACCTAAAAACGCATATGCCCCGGGATAAATCCGCTGCGCAGCAGAAAAGCTCTCTGAGCCCACTTCCCGTTCCATATCTGTCAGCCGTTCTTGGCCAATATCTTTGGCAAATGCGGCTAAACCAATATCTACGCACTGCGGGTTATTCACTAGCGGCAGCGTGGGGCCCACGGAGTTGGTCACCTCATAGGTACACTCATATGTCTTACACACGCCATCCAACAACCGCAGGAATATCTCTTTCCCTTTTACGCCCACGGCATGATCAAAAAACCTCATGCCACCAGCAAAATCCAGCTGATCGGGAATGATATTTCGCTTAGAGCCAGACTGCACTTTGCCAAAATTAAATGACAGCATCTCTTTTGCAGAAACGTATTTTACCGGAATACTCATGAAGGCATGGTATAACGCTGCAAAACAATCAATGGGGCTATTGCATTTATCCGGCGCAGAGCCATGACCGCCTTTGCCATGGATGGAAACTTCAAACCCGAAGCCTCCCGCATTTACCCCGCCGCTTTGCAGACTAATCTTACCTGCATCCAAATTGCCTTTCACATGCAGACCAAATACGCCATCGACACGGATTTTATGCTCATAAATATAGCGCAGCAAATACAAAATGTTTCCACCAGCTTCTTCTGCCCGTTCAAAAAATAGCATGACACGGCCATCAATCTCATCCTTATGCTCCTGCAGAATCTTTGCTGCAGCCAAAAGCATGGCGGTATGCGAATCATGCCCGCACACGTGGGCCGCACCTGGGACCTTGGAGACACAGGTTTTCGGTCCTTTCAAATTATTGGGGTTTTCCTGTACTGGCAACGCATCCATATCCGCACGCAACATGACTGTTTTGCTATTTTCATCCCCGCCAATGAACCCCAGCACACCGCCTTTGGGTACATTGATATAGGAAACTCCATATTCCTCTAACTTCTTACAAACAAAAGCAACTGTTTCCTCTTCATGTTGGGATAGCTCCGGATGCTCATGGAGATAACGGCGATTTTTGACAATGTCCTCTTGTTGTTGTTTGGCCAGTGCTAAAATATCCATATGACAACCTCCTTTGCTCTGCCCACAGCGCAGGCAGAAAACCCATGTCTGCTTTATAAAAAAATTGCCTGGCATTTCTCTGGCTTTCCGCCAAAGGAATACCAGGCAATCTCTTACCTTATGTTTTTATAAGGAAAAACCTGCATTTTGTTTCACGAAAGGTCTCTGTACCCAAGCAGTACCTTAGCGAATTAAGGCGCCGCCATTGGATGCAGATTGATACCGTGGCTGTTTATTCAGATAATCAAACCGATCGTAATGGAGTTTAGAAATATCCACAGGTGAAGGTTCATCTGCAGCCAAATGTGCCATACAAAGGCCAACGGCTGGTCCAGGGCCAAACCCATGGGCAGAAGATCCAATCACCACCAACAAACCAGGCACTTCTTCTACTGTTCCTAATACAGGCACACCATCTAGGTTGATATCTACCCAACCACCCCAGGTGCGCACAACCTTTAAGGATTTTACCGCCGGAATATCAATTCCAATTGACCCGGCAATAAAGGACGTGGTCACTGCAGTAGTTTCCGTACTATCCTGCTCAAAGAACGTATATTCACGTCCACTTGGGCTGCCAAATACAAAGGAGCCATGCACCGTTTGCTGGCCGTAGAAACCGCTCATACCGCCGATCATATGATCAAACATATGCGGAGCAGGTTCCGTTACGATCATTTCATTCAATTTTTTCTGTAAGGGAACATACAGCCCCACTGTTTTTAACAGCGGACGGCCATAATAGCCGGCTGCAACCAAAATTTTGTCCCCTTCATATACATTGCCGCTCTCCGTCACAACTTGACGGGCACGGCCCCGAATCTTATTGATCCGAACGGCCTTTTCACCGGTAATAAATTGGGCGCCCAATTCTCTGGCCCGAATATAATAGGCCAATGTAGCGCGCATTGGGTTAGAAACGCCATCTGAAGGTGTCCAACCGGCGCAAGTAACGTGTTCAGATACATAGGGGCAAATATCTTTAATGGCATCGCCCCGCAGCATCTTCATCTCAACGCCAAAAGATGCTGCCGTGTCCACACGGGAAGCAATGGACTGATAATGATCCTCATTATATCCACACACCAAATATCCCGTCTGACGATACTCCACATCAATGCCCAATTCGTCCTTTAAATAAGGCCAAATATGTTTTACAGCATATGCCGCAAGCCCAAATTCTCTTGGGTCACGGCCAGATTGGCGAACGCCGCCGCCGTTACGGCAACTACCGCCATCGCCGATCATTTTCTCTTCTAAAACAATGCAGCTAAGTCCTTTTTTCCTCAGATAATAGGCTGCGGAATTGCCCACAATCCCTGCTCCAACGATGATCACGTCTGCTGTCCTGGTCTTGGCGCTCATAGTTCCTCCACCTCATTTCCCAAAACTTCCATTTCAAGAGGGCGAACGGGAGGTCTGGCGGTGCTCTCTTCCAGCTCTGCCGGAGAAACGCCCAATTCCTGTGCAATGATTCGTTTTACATTTTTGGAACAAGTTTGTCCCTGACAAAGGCCCATTCCAGGCCGAATCATACGCTTCACTTCTGTCATAGTCCAAAGGCCCATATGCACTGCCTTACGAATCTCACCTTTGGTGATTTCTTCGCAACGGCAGATAATTAAATCATCGTCTGCCTGGGGCACAAATGGTCCAATGTCCTTTGAACGGTCACAAATTCCTGCCATCAGCGCACACCTTCCCTCTTCTGAAAAAACCGGGCCCGATTTGCCATTTCAGCGGGCACTTTCATTGTCAGTAATGCCGTATGGTCAAAAGCCCCGCTGGTTCTCACCTGAGTCACTTCTGCATCGCAAATGGCTTTACCGCTGCGATCCAGCGCTGTCCCTTTGTCGCCTTTTTCCGGTAAGGGCAGGAACTCATAAGGTAAGGTAATAGTTGCAAAGCCTTCTTCTGCTTCTTCATCCACCAGGAAAATGGCCTGTCCAGAGCAAGAAGCTACGCACATACCACAATTAACACATTTGCTGCCTTCTTTTACCACAGGAAGGCTGGTGATCGTCTCACCCACCTCAATGCAGCCAAATTTGCAGGCGTCCTGACATGGATTGCAAGGAATATTTTGAGTACATTCAATGACGGGATGGACGCCAACTTTCTTTGTCCGTCCCACACCAGGATATTCACCGATTTCATCTTCGGCAATATAGCCATTTTTGAGCAAGCTCATGGATAAAGGATAGCCTTCATCTGTTTTTACCAGGTCTGTCCGGCCTTTATTTTCATGGCTGAACATCCCTTTTCTTAATTTCATCAAAGAAGCATGTTGATTTTGGTATTCTGTTTCAAATTCATCCTCTGTCACAAATCCACTTCTTTTTGCTGCAGCAAGCGCTGCAATTCTGCCGCCAATCATGGCCGAGCTGGCTTCTTCAATACCTGCCACGTCACCTGCGGCAAAAATGCCATCCACTGAGGTCTGGCCATATTCATCTGTCTCTGGAACCAATCCTCCCCGATCCACCATCTTACATCCGGCGATGCGGGTCAACTGGCTCATAGGAGAAAGTCCCACTGCCAAGCAAATGGTATCAACGTCAAATTCCTTTTCCGTTCCCGGAATCACTTGCCAATGACTATCCACTTGCCCAATGGTGACTCTTTCTACTTTTTCATTGCCTTCTGCCTTCACAATGGTATGAGAAAGGTAGAACGGCACACCGGTTCGTGCCACTTTCGCAGCATGAACACCATACCCACCCACGCGGGGTGCTGCATCAATGATGGCTTTTACATGGCAGCCGGCCTGCAGTAACTGGAAGCTAACCACAAGACCTACGTTGCCGGAACCAACCATCAAAATATTATCTCCCGGTTTCACCCCATGTAAATTCATTAAAGTTTGGGCCGCCCCGGCGCCAATGACGCCGGGTAAGGTCCATCCTTCGAAGGGGATCATGTTTTCTGAGGCTCCTGTAGCAACAAGAATATTGTCGCCTGCATAACTGGTGATATGGTCATCCTCTGCCACCGTGATATGCAGCGGATCATAAATGCCCATAACAACAGAATTCAAATGTACATCTACTCCAAGCTGTTCTGCTTCTTTTAACAGCTCATTCCCAATATTAAATCCACGGATCTTCGCTTTATGCTCTTTCGATCCGAAAAATTTATGGATCTGCTTAAAAAGCTGACCGCCTGGACGAGCATTTTCATCGAAAACGCCCACTTTCATACCGTGTTTTGCTGCTTCAATGGCAGCCGATAAACCCGCAGGCCCGGCGCCGATGACAACCAGATGATATCTTCTCATGCTTCTGTCCTCCTCGCCTCAACGCCATATTGAGTTTCTACGACCATGCCTTCTTTCAGCATTGTAACACAGGTACGGGTGTTGGGTTTCCCATCCACCACCATGACACAGTCCGTACAGCGTCCAATGGCGCAAAAGATGCCTCTTGGCTGATGGAGCTTTTTCGTATAACGATGTGTCATGACACCCTCTGCCCTTAATGCTGCTGCAATAGGCTCTCCCTCATAACCTTCCATTTCTTTTCCATCGTAAGTAAATTTTACTTTTTTCCCTTTCTGATAGGAATCGATAATAGGATGATTCTCGATCCGCATGGCAGCCCCTTCTTTCTCCTTCTTGAGTGTTTGAACGTTCTGTCAGAGTTTATTGAAATTTAATGCAAGAAACAAAATGATTCGGGCTAACTTCCTTCAGCTCCAAGTTCTTTCCCGTGCATTCAGGTTTTGCATATGGGCAACGAGCTGCAAAACGGCAACCTGGCTTAGGTTCGATTGGGCTAGTAACCTCGCCGCTAAGCACGTTCTGCATATTTCTGTGCTTCAGGCTGGGGATAGGAATAGCGCTCAACAGTGCCTGGGTATAAGGATGCAGTGGTTTTTCAAACAGCTCATCAGAAGGAGCTTTTTCTACGCACTGACCCAAATACATTACGGCGATTTCTGTAGAAATATGTTTTACTACAGAAAGGTCGTGGGTGATGAACATATAGGTCAGTCCCAACTGATCCTGCAGGTCCATCAGAAGGTTCAGGATCTGCGCCTGAATAGATACGTCCAGTGCAGATACAGGCTCATCGCAGACAATGAACTTGGGTTCTACAGCCAGAGCACGAGCAACACCAATTCTCTGACGACGGCCGCCGTCCAGCTCATGAGGGAATGCATTTACCAGACGTTCTGCCAAACCTACCTGTTTCATCAAATCAAATACACGAGCTTCCAAATCACTCTTGCTGGTAGCGATTTTGCAGACTTTCAAAGGTTCTGCAATAATTTCACTCACAGACATACGAGGGTTCAAAGATGCGTACGGATCCTGGAAAATAATCTGCAGCTCCTTGCGCATTTCAGCCATCTGGTGTTTGTCGTAGTCCATGATGTTTTTGCCTTCGAACAGCACTTCACCTTCGGTAGCATCCAACAAACGAATCATAACACGACCCAGTGTAGATTTACCGCAGCCGGATTCACCTACAACACCAAGCGTCTGGCCTTTAAATATTTTAAAATTCACATCGTCCACAGCATGAAGCATGCCACGGCCGGTTTTGAAGTATTTCTTCAAACCTTTTGTTTCAAGTAATGGCATATCCATCTAGAAACCTCTCCTTTCTCCTCGCTTACTTGTACAGATGACATCTGATCATGTGGGTACCATTCTTGATTACAGGAGGCTCCACTTCTTTACAGATATCCTTGCAGTGAGGGCATCTGGGGCTAAATTTGCAACCCTTCGGCAGATTGGATGGGTCGGGCATCAAGCCATCGATGGGATGCAGACGGTTGGATTTGCTGGTCAGGTCAGGAATAGAACCAAACAGACCAACTGTGTAAGGATGATGATTTTCACCTTCAAAAATATCTTCCACAGTACCGTTTTCAATGACTTCACCAGCATACATTACAGCTACGCTGTCGCAGGTCTGTGCCACAATACCAAGGTCATGGGTAACCAAAATCATAGCCGTATTCAGTTTTTCTTTCAGGTCTTTCATCATCTGAAGCACCTGTGCCTGAATGGTTACGTCCAGAGCGGTGGTAGGTTCATCGGCCAAAATCAGGTTCGGTTCGCAAGCCAGAGCCATTGCGATAACGATTCTCTGTTTCATACCGCCGGAGAACTGGTGAGGATATTCCGTTTTACGTTCAGCAGGCAAACCTACCATCAGGAACATTTCATCCACACGTTTTTCTACCTGTTCTTTGGTATAGTTAGGGTTATGGATCTGGATAACTTCAGCAATCTGGTCACCCACGGTGTACACAGGGTTCAAGCTGGTCATGGGATCCTGGAAGATCATAGATACTTCATTACCACGAATGGACCGCATCTCTGCTTCGCTTTTGCTCATAATGGATTCACCGTTAAGCAGGATGTCACCAGAAATAATCTCACCCAGTTTTTCGGGCAAAAGACGCATGATAGAAAGGCAGGTGGTGGTTTTGCCGGCACCCGTCTCGCCTACCAGGCCAAGGGTTTCACCTTTATTGATGCTCAAATCAGCATGGTTTACAGCGTATACTTCGCCGTCCTCTGTATGATAAACCACGCTTAAGTCTTTGATCTCAAGCAGTTTTTCACTCATATTCATATCCTCCCAAAAAATCCATTAGTTCTTCATCTTCGGGTCAAGTGCATCTCTCAAACCATCGCCAACCAGAGTCAGGCTGGTAACGGTAAGGATAATCGCAACACCAGGAGCCACTACCAGATAAGGATAGTTCATCAACTGGTTCTTTGCTTCAGACAGCATAGCACCCCATTCAGGTTCAGGCGGGTTAATACCCAGACCAATGAAGGACATAGATGCTACAGAAATGATCGTTCTTGCTACGGTCAAGCTGGCCTGTACCAGGATAGGCCCGATGGCGTTAGGAATGATATGACGGTAAATGATACGTGCATTTGTGGTACCACATGCTCTGGCTGCTTCAATGTAATCCTGAGTTTTCAGTGTCAGCACGGAAGAACGCACAATACGTGTCATTTTTGGAATCTGTTCAATACTCAGAGCCAGCAGCAAGTTTTGTATACCGCCGCCAAGTGCTGCCACGATGGTGATCGCAAGCATCGTACCAGGGATAGCCAGCAAAATATCCATAAAACGCATGATGATGTTATCAGCAATACCGCCGAAGAAACCAGCCACAGCGCCAAGAATAGAACCGATAATCAAAGAAATAATAACTACGGCTACACCTACGCTCATGGAGATTCTTGCACCCCACAGTACACGGGAGAAAATGTCACGGCCGAACTGGTCGGTACCAAACAAATGCTCTGCACTAGGAGACATAAAACGTTCGGAAATGGTCTGCTGGATTACGTCTGTTTCATAATTGATAAACAATGGGGAAACCACTGCAATGATAAGCATAATGGCAAAAAGGATCAGACCGATCATAGCCATTCTGTTTTTGATAAAACGCCGCCAAATCATCGCAATTTGGCTTCTCTTTTTGTATTTGGGCTTTGCGGATGTTCCTACGCTCATACTTACATACCTCCTTCTTATTTGCTGTATTCTGCTTTAATACGGGGATCAATGTAGGCATACAAAATATCGGTGCCCAGGTTGATCAAAGCGGACAGAAGTGCAACAAACAGTACGGATGCCATCAGCAGAGGGGTGTCTTTACCACGAACCGCACCGATCATCAGTGTACCGATACCAGGGATAGCGAAGATCTGCTCTACAATGATGGTACCGCCCAGCTGCCAACCAAGGTTGATACCGATCAAGGTAACAACAGGAAGCAGAGCGTTTTTCAGAGCGTGTTTATAAATAACGGTTCTCTCAGGAACACCTTTTGCTCTTGCTGTACGGATATAGTCACTACGAATAACTTCCAGCATGGAAGAACGGGTCATACGAATGGTATTAGCCGTGTAGTTAATGGATGCCGTAATAGCCGGCATAATAAAGTTATACCAGTGATTTGCACCGGATGCCGGCAACACCTTCAACCATACTGCGAAGATAATAATCAAAATCAAGCCGATCCAGAAGTCTGGCATACTCGTCAAAACCAGTGTCGCACCGGACATGATGTTATCTGCCAATGAATACTGATGTACCGCCTGGAATATACCAATGGCTAGACCAAAAATAACGGAAATGATAATAGCGGAGCTTGCCAATTTCAGTGTATTCGGGAAACGAGCGAATACTTCATCAAATACAGGCTCCTTGGAACGATAGCTAGTACCAAATTCGCCATGCAGCGCATCGGTCAGCCAGTTCACATAACCTTCCCAGAACCCTACGTCAGTACCCAGTTCTGCTCTCAGCTGGTCAATAGCCTCCTGCGTTGCACCAGGACCCAGAATCAACTGAGCGGGGTCGCCAGGAGTCAAAGTCATAATTGCATACAAAATAAATGAAATACCAAGCATTACAGGTATCAACATCAACAAACGTTTGATGATATATCTGTGCATACATTCACTCCCCTTCTAAAATAATAACGGGGCGCGGCGCAATCGCTATCGCAGCCCCATTATGACTGCATTACTGCTGTCATGGCTCAACCAAACCATGAATACATTCACTGTTGAAAGTGGCTGCGGCGTTTTTGACGCTTATCGTAATACCACTTTTACTTTTCATACTTTTAACTTATGATTCTGGCTGATAGGTATAGTCAGAAACATAGTAAAAGGAACCTGAATTGCCTGTTACACCACCTAATTCAGCAGAAGCCACCACTGTGTTGGTGCTTTGCAAAATAGGAATATACCAAGCATGTTCTTGATTCAATTCACATAACTGCAAATATAAAGCTTCCCGTTCATCATCGTCCAGAGACTGACGCGCTTCTTCAACCAAACGATCTGCCTCATCGTTGACAACGTTTGCCAGGTTCGTCTGACCTGTTGTATTTGCATAGTCACTGTGGAACAGTTTGTAGACAATACAGTCTGCATCAGGATAAGAAGCCCCAATCCAAGTATATGCAATCTGATAATTACGATTGGATAGATCGGTATCAAAGGCACCTTTTTCCATAATATTCAGTTCGGCGTTAATGCCAATTCTTCTCAACTGTTCTTGCACTACCTGCACTGGCCGTGAATAATGGTTATATTCTGGACAATCCAGCTGAATCGTCAATCCGTCCGAATAACCTGCCTCTGCTAACAGCGCTTTTGCTCCCTCCACATCCTGAGGATCAGCTACAAATTCATCAGGGTATCCAATAATGCCAGGTGTAATAGGTACCGGTGCAATCCAGCCTAAGCCGTCCTGCCCGCCATCAATAACTTCCTGACGGTTAATTGCCATTTGAATCGCCTTACGTACACGTTCATCGCTTAATACTTCATCTTCCGTATTTAAAGTAAGAAAGTAGAAGCCGCTGCTTTGTACACTCATCACGTTCACATCTGGATTTTGAATCATCCGCGGCAGATCTGCCGAGTCAGCACCATAGAAAAGCTGTGCATCTCCAGATTCCAGCGCAATACCTGCGGTGGTAGAATCGCTGATGAAAACAAAAATCAGGTTTTCAATCGCAACA
The DNA here is from genome assembly GCA_904381335.1 of Candidatus Neoanaerotignum galli. Taxonomy (GTDB): domain Bacteria; phylum Bacillota; class Clostridia; order Lachnospirales; family Anaerotignaceae; genus Neoanaerotignum; species Neoanaerotignum galli. The sequence continues at coordinate 31,602 of CAJFIN010000012.1, forward strand.
TCGCCGCCATTCCACTGGTCAAAGGCTTTCATGGTAATATTCGCACCATTGGTCCAGCTCACAAATTGATAAGCACCTGTCCCCATCGGGTTTCGGCCTAAATTTGTGCCATCGGCCTCACATTGTTCCACATAAGCTTTGCTAAGAATTGCAAAGTTCGGGTTAGTAAGAATATTGACAACTGGTTTATAAGGGTATTTCAAATAAAGAACCACATGGGAATCATCCACCGCTTCTGCGCGATCCATCATTCCTGTCAAATCCACGTTTGTCGCCAAATTGATCGCCCGGTTCAAGGAATAGGCCACGTCCTCCGTTGTCATTTCTGTACCGTTATGAAATTTTACGCCACTTTTGATGGTAAAATCCACACTTAGGCCATCTGGCGCAATTTCCCATTCTTCCGCCAGCATCGGCTGCAACACCGTTCTGTCGGTGGGAGCTTCTCTCACAAGCGTTTCATAAAGGTTTGTTGCCACCACACGATAATAATCATCACCAGAAGACGTTCCGCCAGGTTCCAGCGTGGTAGGCTCGATAATCGAAATAAATCTCACCGTATCCTTATCTGCGCCTTTGCCATTGGCTTCTGTGGTATAGCCAATCATATTAATCGCATTTTGCATTACTATGTTGGCTTCTGCACTACTGCCGCCTGTGGCAAATGCCTGGTGTTCCTCTTCTAATTCTGATACATCAATTTGTGTCTCTTGTGGGCTACTTTGTGCCGTAGTTGTTCCATCGTCTGTCCTCCAGAGCAACCAACAAGCAAAGCCATCACCGATAACACCGCCACAATACCTTTGAAGTATCTTTTCATATGAATTCCCCCTTTAAACCCGTCTTACATATTCTTTCTCCCTCTTTCTTTGTCAGTATGAATCTATTATACTGGAGCCCCTAGTTGTTAGGCCAGGGCCTCCAGTTGTCATAGATTGGTGTATCTAATTTGTTACGTCTGCGCACATTTCTGTGCAGCAAATTCATTTCTTTATACTATCTTATTCGGGCTGATAGGTGTAGTCGGATACATAGTAGAAGGAACCAGCGTTACCTGCTACGCCGCCTACTTCAGCAGAAGCTACGATAGTATTGGTAGAAGTCAGAATTGCGATATACCAGGCATT
>CAJFIN010000013.1 GCA_904381335.1 Candidatus Neoanaerotignum galli
CAGCCCCAGCAACAACGCCCAGAAAAAGAGGATTTCAAGGCCGCCAAAAGCAAACAGGTTGATCCAGACAATCACATCCGGCGGATCAATGGAAAGCAGCACTGCTACAATGCCCATCACTCCCGTAACAGTCAGTGAAATACGGCCCACCTTCTTTTGGTCAATGCTCTGATGTTTCTCTGTTTTGCTATGAATATAAATATCCTTTACAATGGCAGAAGAACCAGCAATCAGCAAAGAAGAAATGGTGCTCATCGTTGCCGCCAAAGGCCCAATGATGGTGATACCGGCCACCAGCGGATGCATGTACTGCACGATAAGCGTAGGCACCACCGTGTCCGTGGATCCCTCTACACTCGTCAATACACCCCTAGATAAAGTGCCTAATAAGTGCATCCCAATCATCATCATGCCCACCACCACAGTACCATAAATAATGGCCCGGTGTACAGAGCGCGTATCTTTATAGCTTAAGCACCGTACTGCTGACTGCGGCAAACCCAAGGTACAAACGCCGCACAAAAGCCATTGGCTAGCCAAAAATTGCACCGGCAAAAGCTCTCCTGTGGCTGTTTTTGCCGTTGGGCTGAGCAGATCCACCCCTTCACCCGTGGCCACCGCTTGGCTGGACGCCTCATTGATGGTGGCCATGATGTTCTCCAAGCCGCCTCCTTTCGAAATGATGGCATACCCTAAGCAAAACATGCCGATCAGCATCGCAATCGCACAGGCCGTATCTGTGATGGCTACGGCATTAAAGCCGCCCACCGTGGTATATAGCACCACAACCACCGCAAAAAACACCAGTCCCGCTTCATAGCTTAACCCTGTGGTTGCAGAAAAAATCTGCGCCCCACCAATGAACTGGCCAATCATCTGTGTCGTGAAAAAAACAATCAAACCTATCGCGCAAAAGATGGCCAGCCCATTTGACTGATACCGCTGACGGATTAAATCCACCACCGTCACCGAATCTGTCCGCCGGCCAACAACAGCCATTTTCTTTCCCAGCACTGCCAGCACTAAAAACGCTGCTACCACCTGGGTGGAGGCATAGTACACCCAGCCAAACCCACGCTCCCAGGCCACGCCCGGCCCACTTAAAAAGGAGCTGACAGAACCATAGGTGGCCACCAATGTCATCGCCAGCACAAAGCCTCCTAAGCTTCGTCCGCCAATGAAATATTCCTTGGAATAGTTTTTTGCCCGGGCATCGGAAGAAGTGCGCCGTACATAAAAGCCCATGGCCAGCAGCAGTACAAAAAACAGCGCCACCGGCAAAAGCCGCAGCAAAGCTGTCATTGCTTTTTCCCCCCTTCTTCATCCCGGTGAGATACATCTACCACCGGCGCCCCATCGTCCAAATCAAAATTCCGAAAAATCTTTTTGACCAACACTGCCACCAAAACCACGGCCAAAATCCAAGTGCCGCAAGTGCCGATCAAAAACCAGGCTGGCAGGGAAAAGATTTTCCAATCTGCCCCCCAAACTTGATATACCCCATAGCCGCCCAGCCACCAAAAGGCAATGATAATTGCCGTCACGATCCAGCTGGCCTTGGCCTCTTTGTTCATCTGAACAAATTTCTCTTTATAGGTCATTTTTTTCATCCGTTGTCCTTTCTTCTCTCGGTTAAGTCTCTTTTTTTGTCTGAATTTCAGGTCTCTATCTCAAGGGCATCTTTTCCCACCAAACGATTTTGCCATGTCCCTCCTTCCTTGTGGCGATTCAAAGACCTCAGCCTACGGCCGCCCAAAACTACACAAGTTTCTGTCTGCCTAAGAGAGAAAAAACAGCAGGCCTTCTATGATGAAAGCCTGCTATACTTGTTCTGCGTTTTTCGCATCCGTTTTGCTCTTTTCCTTCCATCCGGGTTTGCTTCCATGTAGAATAAAAAAAAGATATTTCCTAAATTATTTTTTTCATTATAGCATGTCACAATGAAAAAGCAATCTTTTTTTATGCGAAAAATACGCCGTATTTCACTTATTTTCTTACATCCGCTTTATAAGCTTTATAAAAAGAGCCCGATCACCACCGTGGCCAAACCGGTAATGCCCATGGCCAAACCACTCATTGCCCCTTCCACTTCGCCAATTTCAATAGCTTTACTGGTGCCCGCAGCAGAAGAACTTACCCCAATGGCCACACCAACTGCCACCCGGTTACGCCATTTCATGACAGAAATAAAGATTGGTGCTGCCACTGCGCCCACAATACCGGAAAACACCACCACAGCCACAGTCACCGGCACTAGTCCGCCTAGATTTTCCGCCACTTCCATGGCAATGGGACTAGTCGCTGCCCTTGGGATCATGGTGGCTACCAGCTGGTCATCCAGTCCAAAGAGTTTGCAGAAAACAATGCTCAATACCACAGAAACAATGCTGCCCACAATACATCCCACCATCACTGGCAAAAAGTTTTTCTTCAGCGTCTCTAATTCCCGATAGATGGAGATGCCCAGCACCGCTGTCGCCGGTACCAAAAGACTTGTCACCGCAGCCCCGCCAGCATTAAAGTTAGCATAAGGAATATCAAAAATCACCAATACCGCCACGCACAGGACAATGGCAATCAGCAATGGATTCGCCACCGGTGTATTCCATTTCTTTTTCACCCATAAGCCAAAGGTATAGGTAGCAAGAGAAAGAAAAATGCCAAACATTTCAGAGCTTGTAATGAGTTCTTTCATTCTCCCTTTCCTCCCTTCATCCATTTCGTCACTAACAACACCGTGTAATAAGTCACAATCATTGTCAGGATGGTGCAAATGATACTGATGAGCACCAGCGCCACCACCTGGCCGCGGATGGCATCAAGCTGCTCAATGATAGCCACAGCAGAGGGAATAAAGAAAAACGCCATATTCCCCAGCAAAAAGTCTCCCGTCTCTTTTATATCCTTTTCTTTGATCCATCTCAGCAAAAGAAGTACCAGCGTCAACAGCATTGCCATAACACTACCTGGAAATGCAAAAGGCAATAACCCTGCAATCCATTCGCCCAATAGGCAAAGGCCGCAAATAATTGCCAACTGTTTTAACACTTTCATGCTCTTCCCCTCCCTTTTTATTGACAACAATGAGAGTGTATCATGTCGGAAAAAAATTGTCAAAGCCACAATTGGCCGTTCTGCGCCAAATGTAGGGTCAAAGGGAAAAGTGGGTGTTTTTCTTCCTTTTTTCGCTCACTTTCTGTTATCTTTTTATGCTTTGCCTGTTTTTTTATAGAACCAGAACATCTCTTGCCTTAAAGATAGAAACTGTGGTAGACTAAGCCAAAAGGTCACCCTCTTTGTATCATCAGGATTTCACCTGAGAGAACCTTTTTCTGATGGTTATACCAAGATTGTTGTTTTCACCGGCGGCCTAAGCCGCTTTAATGTAAAGGAGGATCGATATGCGCCAATTATCTGCCCATCGGATCACCGAGGCTGTCAGGGACCTCTCCATCCGAGCCAACTGTTTTTTAAACCCTGATCTGGAAAATGCTTTAAGCGCTGCCAAAACAAACGAGCCCTCTCTCATTGGGCGGGAAATGCTCACACAGCTTTTGGATAACGCCGCCATTGCGAGACAAAATCAGGTGCCCATCTGTCAAGATACCGGCTTAATGGTAATCTTTGTTACCCTGGGACAAGAGGTACATATCACAGATGGGTCTTTATCCGAGGCCATTCAAGAGGGCGTCCGTCAAGGATATACGGAAGGCTATCTGCGCAAGTCCGTTGTCAAAGACCCTTTTTTGCGGGAAAACACACGGGATAACACCCCTGCTATCCTTCATTATACCATCGTTCCCGGGGATACGTTTCAACTGGATCTTGCACCCAAAGGCGCCGGCAGTGAAAATATGAGCCGCCTTTTTATGCTGAAACCCTCCGATGGTATCGAAGGTGCAAAAAAAGCTGTTTTAGAAACGGCGGAAGCCGCTGGCCCGAATCCCTGCCCGCCCATGGTGATCGGCGTAGGCTGCGGAGGTAATTTTGAAACGGCGCCTTTACTGGCAAAGCAGGCCCTGCTGCGCCCCATCTCCTCTCATCATCCCCTGCCTCATATCCGGGCCATGGAGGAGGAATTACTCCAAAAAATCAACGCCACCGGCATAGGTCCCCAGGGGCTTGGCGGCCGCACCACCGCTTTGGCTGTGCATGTGGAAGTCTGCCCCACCCATATTGCCTGTCTGCCTGTGGCAGTCAATATCAGCTGTCATGTGACCCGTCATGCCCATTGTGAGCTTTAAGAAAGGAGCTTTGCTATGTCTATTGCCATCACCCTGCCCCTAACTAAGGCGCAGACTGCTGCCCTGCATGCTGGGGACATTGTTGCCATTTCCGGCACCCTTTATACCGCTCGGGACGCTGCCCATAAGCGGATGTTGGAAGACTATGAAAAAACAGGGCGTTTTCCTTTTGACATGGAAAATGCCACCATTTATTACACCGGTCCTGCTCCCGCCAAACCTGGCCAGGTCATTGGACCCATCGGCCCAACCACCAGTTACCGGATGGATGCTTATGCGCCTTTCCTATTGGATCATGGAGAAACCGGCATGATCGGTAAGGGAAAACGAAGCGAAGCCGTGGTAGAAGCCATGAAGCGGAACACTGCTGTTTACTTTGCCGCCACCGGTGGCGCTGCTGCGCTGCTGCAAAGCCACATCCTTTCCAGTGAGATCATTGCCTATGAAGATTTGGGTGCGGAAGCCATCCGCCGTCTGGAAGTACGGGATCTGCCCGCCATCGTGGTCATTGACAGCCAAGGCAACGATCTTTATGCCACAGAAAAAGCAAAATACCGCCAGAAAGATGTGCTGGGAGAATAAGGAGGAACCATGCAGTACGCCATTTTGCTTCACCCCGGCCATAACCGGGTCTATTTCCGTTCTTCTCTGGCGCTTTCTCAAACGGAGTTCTCCTTCGCCATGCCCCGTCTAACCTCTGACGTATCCGAGGGAAAGATAGAAGAAATCGCCTCTATCCCTTATTTGACTTTTTCCAGCGCCACCCCTTTGCCGGAAGAAGATCTGACCTTGTTGGCCCGTCTTTCTTTTACCTATGGTCTCTTTCTTCGCGATGGAGAGGGAAAAGATACCTGTCTTCGCCCCATCCCTCTGCCGCAGGAAAACTACTTGCCCGAAGCTGCCCGGACGGTGCTCAAATATAGTGGTAAGACCAATGAGCTTTTTACCCGTCTTCTGCTGACCATTGCCTATGGCGCCTCCAGCACAAAGCCAAATGGCCGATTTCGCCTGCTGGACCCCATTGCCGGCAAAGGCACTACCTTGGTAGAAGGCCTACTGTGTGGGTATGACGCCTATGGCATGGAGATTCAGTCTGACAGCGTATTGGCAGCGTATCAGTTTATGAAAAAACTGTTGGAGGAAGAGAAATGTAAACACACTGCCCATAGTCAGCGTGTCAGTGGACCAGGCCGCTGTTTTACCGGAAAGCAATATACCCTTTCCTTCGCCCCCGATAAGGCGCGGATGAAGTCCGCTCCCCTGCTTTGGGAAATGACGGGTGTAAATAGCCGCTTCACCGATCAGGTATATGCCAAAAACTTCTTTGATTTTCTTGTGGGTGATCTGCCTTATGGCGTACAGCATAAAAACCAGCTCACGAAAAAACAACCCGGCTTTACCCGAAATCCAGCTGATTTGGTTACCGCCTGTGCTCCCGCCTGGTATACTGTGTTAAAGCCTGGCGGCGCCTTAGTTTTAGCTTTTAATGCCTTTTTGCTTTCCTTTGCTGATTTTCAGACCATCTTAACCCAAGCTGGGTTTGATGTGGACGATTCCGCTTTAGCCCGAAGCCTGGTCCATCGGGTGGATCAAGCGATTTTAAGAGATGTCATCATTGCAAAAAAAAACAAATCCTAATCGTTGAGGTCAAAAAAAGAGCTTTCCAAGGTTTGGAAAGCTCTTTTTCTTGTAGGATAGTATGTAAACACAGAGCCGCAGCTTACATGTCTATGGCCAAGCAGATTGAAACCATTGGTGAGATAGAAAAGCCTTTTAGGCGTAAGACTTTTTCTCTAAACCGCAGCCCCTAGAAAAGGATTCCTCAGTTATCCTGCCTTCTCCCACCTAGAAAAATTCGTTTTCCATCCCTTCTGTATCCCTTGGTCTGGCCAAATTTTTCCCGTCTTCCGCTAAAAGGCCAAACACGATCTTACCCTTTCTCTACATCCGTGCTGCTTTTCTGCCCGTTTGCTTCCTTTAGATAGGGAAGCACCACACGGTAGGCGTCCAGCAATGCATCCCATTTCATGGCGCAATTTGCCGGGCTTGTCGAGGGCAGATAGATGCTCTGATGGCCCGTCAGTTTTTGATAAAGCTTCGTCCCTGTTTTCCCAGTGGTAAACACCTGTCTGATCGCCGCCTGCTGAAAAATCGGCGTAAAGTCGTTCACCACCGGATTTTGGATACTGCTATCTGAGGCGCCTTGGATATCGCAGCTAGCCAATACATCCCACAGGGCAATATGATGGCGAATCAAAAACGCCCGGCGTTCTTCAATGCCCATGGGCGTTTCTTCCTCTAATAGGGCCGCCATCACCTTCCAAAACCGGTTTTGGGGATGGCCATAAAAAAAGCCCATTTGCCGGGATTTTGGCGAAGGGATCGTACCCAAGATAAGCACCCGGCTATTTTCATCATATACCGGCGGGATCGCATGAACAATATGATCCATCTTTATCCCTCCTCCGCCAAGGACGCCGCCACCTGATCTTCGCCGTCCCGCATGGCCAAAATCGTTTCCTCCATCAACTGCTCCAAACTCCATCCCAGCATCTGTGCGCCTTGCTGGATCACTTCGCGGCTGCATCCGGCGGCAAAGCGTTTATCTTGAAACTTCTTTTTTAAACTCTTGACCTCGAAATCTTTGGTACTCTTAGAAGGGCGCATTTTCACAGCTGCTCCGATCAGCCCCGTCAATTCATCCACCGCAAAAAGCACTTTTTCCATCTCATGCACTGGAGCCACATCGCTGCATAAGCCATACCCATGGCTTACCACCGCATGTACCAGCTCCGGCCCAGCCCCAATTTCCGCCAGCAGCTCTGGCGCTTTTTGACAATGCTGTTGGGAAAAAAGCTCATAATCCACATCATGCAGCAAACCAGCCAATCCCCAGGCTTCTTCACTATCGCCATAGCCCATTTTTCTGGCAAAATACCGCATCACTCCCTCCATCGTCAGGGCGTGCTGAAGGTGAAAGGGTTCATGGTTATATTTTTTCAGCAGCGCCAACGCGGCCTGCCGGGTGATATTCGCTTGCATCTTTTCATCCTTTCTATCCTTTGGTCATTCTTTGACAAAAAGCCGTCTCTTGCCGATTCATCCCTTTAAGTAGGCACCATCAACCCATAAAAACGCAGGTTTTTCCCGCTTTGTCCAAAAAAAACAAGCCCTTTTCCAGGGTAAAACCATGCGCCTTACCTTCTTCGCTCTCCCCATGGCCCTTGGTGCCCAACTCCCTTACCCCTGATGAGATGCATTGCCCGGCAGCGTATGCTAAAAGCTCCTCCGGGTTCCCTTTTCCTGTGCCATGAAGCCTTTGACGATTCATTTTCTATGGGAGATCTTTTTTTGGTTGGCGCACCATGACAAACCGCTCCAATGCCACACCCTGCCGAACCACCGTCTCTTTGCTGCGTACCTCAAACCCTTGAGCAAGAAAGAACTGATGGGCTTGTAAAGAAACATAGGCCACATAAGGCCGGCATTGCTGGGTCATCGCCATAAATATGGCGCTGCCTATGCCTTGCCCCCAATAATCGGGATGAACAAACAGAAAGTCAATCTCCTCTGCCCATCGTCCGCCAAAGCCCAGGATTTTTCCTTCATGCTCTACCACAAAAGCCGTCTCTTTCTCTATGCGATGAAGCCCTGCTACTCCCGCTGCCCAGGCTGCCCTTTGCGGGGGCGTATATACGTCAGATCCTTCTACCGCCGCTAAAAACACCGCCTGGATCGGCGGTAAATCTTTTGATTCATATGGCCGCAACTGCACCTTCACCCCTCCTATCTGCTAAAAGTATAGCAAAACTGATGGGACAAGGCAACCCGCCTTGACGGGCTTTGCCGCCTTTGTTATAATCCACATCGGATAGTCTCCTTTTCGCAAGGAAACAACTAGCAATGATATTTTTTGTGAGAACCATAGTTGCGCGGGTTCATGGTCTTGGTGTAATAAAAACGGTCTTATCTAACAGGAATGATTTTATGCCCCATACATGGGCATCGGGAAGGAACAGCATACTCTAGTAATCTAGGAACAACACTTTGGCCTTATGCCGAAAAAAAAGGAGCTTCAAAAAACGGCTCCCCTCTTTTGGCTCCTCCGCCGCACGGAATAAAACAAAAGCGGTTTGGCAAATGAGAAGGCCAGGAATCTTTAGGTAGGGTTTCAGGGAATCCTGAACCTACCATAACAAGAATGTATGCTTCATTGATAAAACCAATGGAAATTAATATGAAAGGACGCGGTCAGTCATGGATGTAATCCTTCTGTTTTTTCTGGGGGCTCTGATTGGAAAATATCTTTTCCCCCTGCACTTTCAGCCAGTGCTGGAAAAACTTTTGATGTTTTTTACCCTCTGCCTGATTTTTGCCATGGGCGTACAGTTGGGGCAACGGGAGAATTTCTTTGCCGAGCTTTCCTCTGTGGGCATGGAGAGTTTATTATTTTTTCTCCTGCCTACGCTCGGGTCTATTTTTGTGGTTTATCCTTTCAGCCGGATAGTTTTCCCCAACCTGAAAAAAAAGGAGGAAAAATAACATGCTTTTATTTGCAATCATTGCATTACTGGCCGGTATTCTCTATGGCACCAGCGGTCTTTCGATTTCATTTTTAGACCTGCTGTCTGCCCAAAGCAACAGTATTCTTTGGGTGCTAATGGTATGTGTTGGCATTAGTGTAGGACTTCACCACGGCCTTTTGGCCAAAATCCGCGCCTATCGTCTTCGTATTTTCGTACTGCCCTTGGGCATCATTGCCGGATCCTGTTTGGGTGGGTTAGTGTGTCAGCTGCTGATGCAAAATGGTCTGGCAGAAAGTCTGGCCATTACTGGCGGTCTTGGCTGGTATAGCCTTACAGGTGTGTTAGTCACAGAGTTATCTGGCGCCCATTTCGGAAGTATTGCTTTTTTCAGCAATCTACTGCGAGAACTTTTTTCTTTTTTTTCCATTCCGCTGATTGCCAAATACCTCAACTATCCCACTTGCATTGCCCCTGCCGGCGCCACCAGCGAAGACACCACCCTGCCTATGATGATCCGCTATACAAATGAAGAAACGGTGGTACTTTCCGTGCTTAACGGTGTACTGTGCTCTCTGGCCGTTCCCTTTTTATTAAAGTTTTATTATTGGCTGGGATAAAACCTTCCATACCTCACGCCCAAATTGATTAATTTTTAACAACAACATTTTTTTGTGAATAATATGCACTATCAAATCCAAAAAAATGCCGCTGCTCCCCATCTTATACTTCTATTTCATTCACTGGGTCTTACTGGAAAACAAAAACCACTCTTTTTCATCCTACGGATTTTCTATGGGCACTTTCAGAAATTCCTTTCTTCATCAACAACATTCTTGCATAAAAAAAAGCCCGGAAGCGTTTTTCCGGGCTTTTTTTGTCATCCATTCATTAATCAATATTGATGCGGTTATTGGGCAAGGCTTTCTGTTCTGCTTTCTTAGGCAGCGTCAGCTGCAAAACGCCAGATTCATATTTGCATTTTACCTCTTCGGGCTTCAGATCGCCTACATAAAAGCTTCTATAACAAGTGCCGGAATACCGTTCTTGACGGATATACTTAGCGTCTTCGTTCTTTTCTTCTTCATTCAGGTCCTTCTGTGCCGTCACCGTCAAATAACCATCTTTTAATTCCACCTGAATATCTTCCTTATGGAAGCCAGGCAGATCGATGGATACCTGATAAGAATCTTTGCCTTCTTTCACATCAGTTTTCATTAAATTCTTAGCGCGTTTACCATAAAGCGGATTTTTACCACTGAAAAACGGGCTCTGGAAAGCATCATCAAAAAAGTCATCAAACAGGTTTTCTCCAAAAATGCTAGGTAACATAAGTCATTCCTCCATTCCGCTTTTCCATTTGATTGCCTACTTGCAACAACTCAAGCAAGCTATACTTTTTTATTTTGATTTCTATTTCTTTTCTTTCCCTCTTGGGATGATTTTATACTACACGAAATTATTAGCCATATCAATAAGAGAGTGCTAATATTAATATATATTTAACAATTTTAATATTTATGTCATATTTATACGCCATTTTCTGTCTTATCGTCTCGCTAGATGGATGAAAAGTATCGGTTCCCCTTTCTGCAAATAGATACTGCCAGACAATGGATAAACGCGCATCCCCGTCTGGAAAGGCCTTCCTTTTCCTTGCATCTACTCGGCAAATAGGGTAGAATAGTGATTAAGGCAACGTCTTTTACGGGCTAAAAAACAAAGGTTCTACCCATTTTCCGCTTATTTTTCATAAACTTTACAAAAAAAACACCTATTTTCGGTGGCAAACCCGTTTCATATTCTCTACACTAATCCGGTAAAATAGAAAGGATGAAAAACCATGAAATATGCGGTTATTGACATCGGCTCAAACTCCATGCGTCTGACAGCGTATGAAACCCAAAAAGACAAATTTACCATCTTATTTAAAGATAAGATCATGGCAGGATTAGCCAACTATGTGGAAAACGGACGGCTTACCAGCGATGGTATATTGCGGGCCATCACAGGGCTTTTGCAGTTTCGCCGCTTGCTGAGTTCTCTAGCCATTGAACGGACTGCCGTTTTTGCCACAGCTTCCCTCCGAAATATTGAAAACACCCAAGAAGCTGTTTCCGCCATTTCTGAAGCTACCGGATTTCCTGTGGAGGTGCTCAGTGGGCATGAAGAAGCACGATTGGGCTTTTATGGCGCCACACTGGAATTTCCTTTAAAACACGGCATATTTTTAGATATCGGCGGCGCCAGTACAGAAACGGCTCGTTTTGAAGACGGCACGCTATTATCAACGGACAGTTTCCCCGTAGGTTCTTTAAAACTATATCGAGAGTGCGTCAAAAAAATCCTGCCCAGCAAAAAAAGTCTCTTTTTGATGACAGAGGTTGTTTCTGACGCCCTAAGTGCCATTACCCCTCCCAAAGATCCTACGCCGCTATTGTGTGTTGGTGGTACCGCCCGGGCAGCCTTGCGGCTGGTTCGCCGCAAAGACGGGCTGCCACAACAGCAGCGCACCATTTCCGCGCAGGCGCTATCCGATTTATATGATATGCTCGCTGCCGGCGACCGGCCAGCCATTGATCTTATCTTAAAGACCACTCCCGAGCGGATTCATACTATTTTGCCGGGCTTGGTGATCCTGCGCCGGCTCAGCCAGATCTTTCAGGCCGAGTCTATTACTATCAGCCACTATGGTGTCCGGGAGGGATATGTATGTCAGCGAATTCAAAAAATAATGTAACTTATACCTATACCCAAAACCGGGAATTAAGCTGGCTTAGGTTCAACCAGCGGGTTTTGGAAGAAGCCGCCGATGAGACTGTGCCTCTGCTGGAACGATTGAAGTTCGTCTCTATCTTTTGCAGCAATCTGGATGAGTTTTTCATGGTGCGTGTTGGCAGCCTCTTTGATCTGTCCGTACTATCTCCAAATGAAAAAGATAACAAAAGCGGCCTCACACCCAAAGAACAGTTGGAAGCTGTTTATAAGGCTGTTCCAGCTTTATTGGTACAAAAAAACCATGTCTATACCAGCTTAACACACAAATTAGCGCAGGCAGGTGTGGTGGATGTGCCCTTTGCTGAATTAACAGAAGAAGAACGAGCCTATGTGCGCCAATATTATAAGAGCAACATCTTACCTGTGCTTTCCCCACAAATCATTGACGGGCTGCATCCTTTTCCGCATTTGCAAAATAAAACCATCTATATTGCGCTGCATCTGCATAGCAAAAAGGATATTACCTTAGGTCTGCTGCCTCTATCTGGTGATCTGCCTGCTTTAATTTATTTAACCACAGAGCCTTTACGATTTATCCGTATGGAGGAAGTTCTGCTGCACTATGCGCCATCCCTCTTTGAAGGATACAAAATCGAAGAACAGTGTCTGATTTGTATTACCAGAAACGCTGATATCAACTTTAATGATGAAAAATTTGAAGATCATGAAGTGGACTTTCGCCAGCGCATGAGTAAATTGCTTAAAAAGAGAGCCAGACTTTGCGTTGTGCGTTTGGAAATCAATGGCCACATTGGGCAGGACTTTTTGTCCGAATTAAAAAAGCGGACAGAAGTCACCGACCAGCAAGTATACTTTGATGATACCCCGCTGGTGATGCAGTATGTCTATGACCTAACCGGTCATCTTTCTCCTGCCCAAAAAGAGGTGTTTTGTTTTGCACCGTATACCCCGCATATGCCAGAACCCATGGCTCAGGCTACCAGCATGATCGATCTGATTCAAAAGAAAGACCAGCTCCTCTTTTATCCCTTTGAATCAGTGGAGCCCTTCTTGAAGTTGCTGCGGGAAGCTGCTGACCGCCCGGATGTAATCTCCATTAAAATCACCATCTATCGCCTGGCTTCTTCCTCCAAAATTGCCCACTTACTCTGCCGTGCTGCAGAAAACGGCAAGGAAGTGACTGTTTTGATGGAGCTGCGGGCTAGATTTGATGAGGCCAACAATATTTCCTGGTCAAAATTACTGGAAGATGCTGGCTGTCATGTCATCTATGGGATGGAAGGACTGAAATGCCACTCTAAAATCTGCCACATTACCCTGCGCAACAAAGATGGCTTAAGTTATATTACCCAAATTGGCACCGGAAATTATAACGAAAAGACCAACACCATGTATACAGATCTAAGCCTGATGACCGCTTCTGATGAGATTGGCCGAGACGGCGCTGCCTTCTTCCGCAGCCTTCTGCTGGGAAACACCGATACCGAATATCAGCATCTATTGGTATCTCCTGGTGGAATCAAAAACAAGCTGCTGGCTTTGATGAAGCGTGAAATGGAAAAGGGCAGCGAGGGATATATTTGTATCAAAGCCAATTCCATGACAGACCGGCAAATCATTGATGCCTTAGCGCGAGCCAGCCAAGCCGGGGTAGAAATTCAGATGATCCTGCGTGGTATTTGCTGTTTACGGCCGGGCCTGCCAAACCTGACAGACCATATTTCTGTCACCAGCATCGTTGGCCGGTATTTGGAGCATGCCAGAATCTACCGGTTTGGCCGGGATCATGACGCCGACTTTTATATCTCCTCCGCCGATATGATGACCCGAAATCTGGATCGCCGGGTGGAAATTGCCTGCCCGGTATACGATGCAGATCTAAAGGCAAAACTGGCCTGGATCCTTCAAACAGAATTGGCGGATAATGTGAAGGCACGCACCATGCTATCCGATGGCACCTATCTGCCAAAAGCGGATCATCTATCCTCCGTTAACAGCCAAGAAGTGTTTATGTCTGAGTTCCCCACACCACAAACACCTCTGCCGAAAGAAACGGCAAAGCCTTCCTTCTTTCAGCGTTTGGCGGGACTGTTTCAAAAAAAATAAGTTCTCTTTTTTTAAGCATTTAAAAAATCCTTCATCCCCCTGGTTTGGCGGCAGCAGTGCCGAAAACACAGGGGGATTTTTGATATATAAAATAGGCTAGCTATCCTTTTTTTGCAAATCCATGCAGTCACTCCTCTTCTTCGCCTTTCACGCCCCGCAGCAAAAAGGATTTATTGCTTTTCTATCCCCATCATGATATCATTATGTATTAAGAACATGGTATTGTACTGGTGGATGAAGAAAAAAGACCCATTGACTTTCAAAATAATGTGTGTCCTTTAAGTACATCATTTGGGCAAAACCATCTCGCCAGACCCGAAGATGTCAGACTTCGTCAATCATTATGCCTCATCCCATTACCAAGATGTCCTTTGAGTAAAAACGAAATATAGCTGGCAAAGGTGCTTTTTTCCTCGCATCTATATTTGCTGGTTTTGACATTGGGCCTATCTAAGCGCCAGGAGGTTTTCCGTATGAAAAAAACGCTACGCCCCCACTATCTGATGATCCTTCAGGGGGCTATTAAATTCACCATTGCTGTTGCTTTATTCTTTTTTGCTATCTTTTTGCTCACCCCCAGTGATCGCACCAGCGCTATCTTCCTATTGCGATTATATGTGATTGTAATGATCATCTACTATGCCTATCTTTTCTATTTCTGGCATGGTATCTCTATTACGCTGGACGATCGGGCCATTCATTTTGATACCAAAGTCGGCCGGGCCAACCATGTACGGCTGGGCTTTGATAAAATCAAAGGTGTGGAACTTCGCCAAGAAGGGCTAGAAGATCGGCTGGGTTTAAAACGGGTGATGTTGACTTTGCCAGAACATAACGCCTTTGGCAGCGGTCATATGATCTTAAATCAATACCTGATCTTTCCTGCAGAAAAAGCAGAAGAATTATGTGCTTACATTGAAGAACGAATCAAATTCTTCGAAGATGAAGATGCAAAAAGAGAGCAATTCTTTGAAGAAAGCGCTGCCAAGCGCCGCCGGAAATATACCCTAGAAGAAGTCGCCCACGAAGCGGCAGAAAAAGCGCGCCAGCAAGAAGCAGAAAAACAGGCTCGCATGTCTGGGCAAGCACCTGAAGAAGAATCCAAGCCCAACTCCATGTCGTAATTTGTTTGTAATTAATTTGTAAACATTCTTGCTCTTTCCTTGACTTTTTCAACGCCATTTTGTTATACTTTTCTATAGAGAAATTGAAACGTAGCTATAACGGCAAAACCCGGGCTGCCCATATCAATTCTGGTAGCCCGGGTTTTTGTTCCCATTTCGTTTTAGCATAAAAATTTCATCATCAAGAAGAAACAATAACCAAACAAGATAGGTGATTCGATTGCATTTTTTCTCCCATTGGTTTTCTCAGAAAAAGCCATTGATTTTTTACGGTGTATCTGCCGCCGCTTTAATGATCTGTCTGGTCGGCTCGCACCAGACGATCCAAGCGTATGCCCCCCTTCCTTCCCAAGCCAAAGAAGTCTCTTCTTTGGAAGGAGAAGTGACCACACCCTATTTAGAAACAGAAGAAGCGGTGCTAACTGCGCTTGAAAACAGTTTCACCGTTGATACACAAAAACGGGCTCAAGCCGAAGCCCAGGCCGCTCGCATAGAGCGACAGGCTGCACGGCAAAAAGCAGAGGAAGCCGCCGCCCATCTACCGGAAGGGCTCCCCTTAGAAGGAGTGATTACCTCCGAATTTGGCGGCCGCTCAGATCCAGCCACTGGCCAGGACAGCAGACATGATGGCGTAGATCTTGGTGTGGCTGAAGGTACTGCCGTAGCTGCCACTGCGAAAGGGACCGTGGTATTTACAGGAGAAATGGGTGATTATGGTCTTACCATTGTGATCGACCATGGCAATGGTTATGAGACCTGGTATGCTCATAACAGCCTTTTGGCCGTAACCGAAGGCACCATCGTCAGCCGGGGCAATATCATCGCCTACTCTGGTAATACTGGCTATTCCACCGGTCCCCACCTTCATTATGAGATCCGGCAAAACGGCGTCCCCATCGACCCCCTTTCCCCTTTGCCAAGTACTGATGAAGCATAAGCCAAATCACTGGATCGTGGCGCTTTTTCACAAAACGAATCCAAACCATGCTGTAGTTTTTCCCCTGCCGCTTTTTGTAGTGACAGGGGTTTTGTGCCCTTTCCCTTCTGTGCTTGGGGAAATGATAAGCGGTATGCCTTTTTCTCCTTCTGATGTCTTAGCCTCGGCTAGAGAGCCACTTTAGCCTCAAAAATACCCTGTGCTGACGCCAAGCGAGTCCTCCTTCCGCTGCCATTTCTCCCCCATCTTCTTGTTGCGCGCGAAAGATATCTCCCTCTTTCCATTGCCTGATCCACCTATCTCGCCTATAACCTATAAAAGGTACATGATGCGCCTAAAAACCCGATGAGCTCTCCTTGGGTCCCAATGATTGCCTCAGAGAATCACTCCATCTGCACTAGAAAAACCGCCTCTTTTTTAGAAGCGGTTTTCGTTCTTAGGGCATCAATTCATCCCTTTTCCCCTGTTAACGGCTGCTGTTTACAAAACCGGGTTACTTCCTGAAATCCTGCCGCCAACAACAGCGTATGGGCCTGTTCAAAATGGCTGGCAATATCCTCTGGGCGATGCGCATCGCTGCCCACAGTCACAATCCGGCCGCCCAGGTCATAATACCGTTTTAAAATGTCAAACTGGGGATGGGTCCGGTTTAACCCATACCGAAATCCGGAAGTATTGACCTCCAGCCCCTTTCCCTGATCGATTAGTCCCCGCAGGATTCGATCCAGCACCGGAGCATATTGGTCATAGGTGAGGGTGGGGTCCGCATAACCACCATACCGGCTGATAAAATCAATATGGCCATACACCTGAAACACCGGGCAGTGTTCCACATGGTAAAGCACATCTTCAAAATACCGTTCGTACGCTTCTTCTTTCGTCTTGCCCACAAAAAAGTCCGGCATACATAAATCGCATCGGTCTACACAATGGCTGCTGCCAATGATAAAATCATATTCGTTGTCCGCAACCATTTGCCGAATCTGATCGTACACATGGCGCTGAAGCCCCATCTCCACCCCCAGCCGAATGATGATTTTCCCCCGGTATTTTTCTCTCAGCCGTTCTACCTCCGCCCGGTAAGGCTCATAGTCAAACCAAAACGGATAATCTGGGTCAGGATAATCTAGGTCAATATGGTCCGTCACGGCAATTTCAGATAATCCCAAGGCAATTGCCTGACGGATATTGTCCTCCATAGGCGTATCGCTGTCGCTGGAAAAAGAAGAATGGGTATGATAATCTGCAAAAAACATCGCGCTGCTCCTTTCTTATGCTCCTTCTTTCCTAGTATAGCATAGCCCTTTGAAAATGCAATCGCTCAAAAATCATTTTCCTGCCTTGACACGCTCTGTTTTTGTGCTATAATCATAGCAGAAAATGCGATGATGAGGAAGTCCCTTGGGGCGGCCTGATCCAGAGAAAAGCCCATTTGCTGCAAGGGCTTTGCGGCCGGATGCCTCCTGTGGAATACCGCCTCGGAGCGGCTCTAATCCAGCCCGTTTCGGCCCCGTTACCGGCCCTATAATGAAGTGGTGATCCTCACAAGAAGGGTGGAACCGCGGGTAAAAAACTACTCGTCCCTTTTTTCGTCTATTTAGGCGCAAAAAGCGGACGTTTTTTTTGTCCGCTGCGCCGCATCAATTATCCTCAGAAAGGAGTAATCTGATATGAACATTACCTTGCCCGATGGCTCCGTCAAAACATTTGATGCGCCAGTAACCGTACTTGAGATTGCAAAATCCATTAGCGAAGGTTTGGCCAGAAATGCCTGCTGCGGCCTGGTCAATGGCGAAGTAAAAGACTTGCGCTATGAAGTGGCCGATGATGCAAAAGTGTCCATCTGCACCTTCGATGATCCCGATGGCAAACGAGCTTTCCGTCACACTGCCAGCCATATCATGGCCCAAGCCATTAAACACCTCTTTCCCGAAACAAAACTGGCCATCGGTCCCTCTATCGAAGATGGATTCTACTATGATTTTGACCGGGAAACTCCCTTCACAGAAGATGATCTGCGCAAAATTGAAGAAGAAATGAAAAAGATCGTCAAAGAAGACCTGCCTTTGGAGCGCTTCACCCTGCCGCGGGCAGAAGCCATCGCCTTTATGAAAGAGAAAGATGAACCCTATAAGGTGGAACTGATTGAAGACTTGCCTGAAGATGCAGAAATTTCTTTCTACCGCCAAGGTGATTTCACCGATCTATGCGCCGGCCCACATCTGATGAGCACGAAGCCCATCAAAGCCATTAAGCTGATGAGCGTAGCCGGGGCCTATTGGAGAGGCAGCGAGAAAAATAAAATGCTCTCTCGTATCTACGGTACTGCCTACCCCAAAGCCAGTGAACTGGAAGCCTATCTGCACATGCTGGAAGAAGCAAAGAAACGGGATCACCGGAAACTGGGCAAAGAACTGAAACTTTTCGCCCTCATGGATGAAGGTCCAGGCTTCCCCTTCTTCCTGCCCAAAGGCATGATCTTGAAAAACACGCTTTTGGATTATTGGCGTGAAATTCATAAAAAAGCAGGTTATGTGGAAATTTCCACCCCTGCAATTCTCTCCCGGAAGCTCTGGGAAACCAGCGGCCACTGGGATCACTACAAAGAAAACATGTATACCACCGTCATTGATGATGAAGACTATGCCATCAAGCCCATGAACTGCCCCGGCGGTATGTTAGTTTATAAACTGGAGCCCCATTCCTATCGGGATCTGCCTTTGCGCATGGGCGAAATTGGTCTGGTACACCGCCACGAAAAAAGCGGCGCCCTGCATGGCTTGATGCGGGTGCGTTGCTTTAACCAGGATGACGCCCACATTTTCATGACGCCGGATCAGATCCGCGATGAAATCAAAGGCGTAGTGCATCTGATTGACAGCGTTTATAGCCTCTTTGGCTTTAAATACCATGTGGAACTGTCCACCCGGCCGGAAAACAGCATGGGCAGTGATGAAGATTGGGAGCGCGCTACCGAAGGCCTGCGGGGCGCCCTAGAAGATATGGATCTGCCTTATCTGGTTAACGAAGGTGATGGCGCATTTTATGGCCCCAAGATCGACTTTCATCTGGAAGACTCCCTGGGCCGGACTTGGCAGTGTGGCACCATCCAGCTGGATATGCAGCTGCCAGAACGCTTTGAACTGGAATATACCGACAAAGATGGTCAGAAAAAACGCCCTGTGATGATCCACCGCGTATGCTTTGGCTCCATTGAGCGGTTTATCGGTATCCTCATCGAGCACTATGCCGGCCAATTCCCCACTTGGCTCTCTCCGGTTCAGGTGAAAGTGCTCTCCATTTCTGAAAAGCATGAAGGCTATGCAAAACAGGTAGCAGATGCCTTAGATGCTGCTGGAATTCGCGTGGAAACCGACTTCCGGAACGAAAAAATTGGTTACAAAATCCGAGAAGCCAGAAATGAGCGCGTGCCTTATATCGTGATCTGCGGCGAAAAAGAAGAAGAAACGGGCAAGATCTCTCTGCGCAGCCGCCAGGGCGATGAAGGAGAAACCGATCTGGATGCTTTCATTGGCCGCGTAAAAGAAGAAATTGCCTCTCGGAAATAAAAATCCTTGACAAAGGTAATTCTTTATAGTATAATTCATTGGTAAACAAGTAGAAGTTCCGCTTCTCACCCTGCGCCAACGGCAGCAGTGGTCGATATCATGAGTATTTTGGCCCATTGTAGGTCTGAGATAACGCATGCAAAAGAGCGGATGGAGATGTTCCAGCCGCTCTTTTTTTGAGAAGCGATTCCATTTTAGGAGGTGCAATACCATTACTGAGTTAATGATTAATGAGCAAATCAGAGATAGAGAAGTCCGTCTGATTGATGAGACCGGCCAGCAGCTGGGTGTAGTGAGCGCAAAAGAAGCCCAAAAAATCGCTGATGAAAAACATCTTGATCTGGTAAAGATCGCTCCCACTGCCAAGCCCCCCGTCTGCAAGATCATGGATTACGGTAAATACCGCTTCGATCAGGCCAAAAAAGAAAAAGAGGCTCGTAAGAAACAAAAAACCGTAGACATCAAAGAACTTCGTCTCTCTCCCTCTATTGACACTCATGACGTCCAGGTGAAGGTGAAAAAGGCCATCGAGTTTTTGAAAAACGGCGATAAGGTCAAAATCTCCATTCGTTTCCGCGGTCGCGAAATCGGCCATTCCAAAACCGCAGTCACCATTATGGAGGACTTCGCCAAGGAGATTGCCGAATACGGCGTGGTAGATAAAGCACCAAAAATGGAAGCCCGGAGCCTTGTGATGTTCCTGGCGCCCAAAGCATAAATCCCATCGATCACAATTGAAGGAGGATCATCCATTATGCCTAAACTGAAAACCAAAAGAGCAGTAGCGAAACGTTTTAAGATCACCGGCAGCGGCCAGCTGAAACGCCATAAATGCAACACGCAGCATATTCTTGGCAAAAAGAGCACCAAACGGAAAAGAAATCTGAGAAAAGCCACCCTTACCGACAAGACCGTGCTCAACAGCATCAAGAAAAAACTGTTACCGTATGCATAATCTGTAAGCCCATATTCATAGGAGGAATCATACCATGGCAAGAGTGAAAGGCGCGCTTAACGCGAGAAAAAAACATAAAAAAATTCTGAAACTGGCCAGAGGCTACCGGGGCGCTAGAAGCAAACAATACCGCGTGGCAAAACAGTCTGTGATGAAAGCAATGGCCACCGCATTTGCTGGCCGCAAACAGACCAAACGGGAATACCGCCGTCTGTGGATCACCAGAATCAATGCGGCAGCCCGGATCAACAATATCTCCTACAGCCAGCTGATGCATGGCCTGAAATTGGCCAACGTTACCATCAACCGCAAAATGCTTGCCGACTTGGCCGTTTCCGATGCCGCCGGCTTCGCTAAACTGGTTGACACTGCAAAAGCCAAACTGAACTAATAAGATTAGGAGGAAAATCAAGTGGCAAACATTAAATCCGCAAAGAAAAGAATCATCATCACGGCCAAAAAGAGCCTGCAAAATAAAATGATCAAAAGCAGAACCAAAACTGCTATGAAAAAAGTGATCCTGGCTGTTGAAGCAAAAGATAAGACTGCTGCGGAAGCTGCATTAAAAGATGCCATTTCCGCCATCGACCGTGCTTATGCCAAAGGCATCATCAAAAAGAATAGCTGCGCTAGAAAGAAATCCAGCCTTTGCAAACTGGTATCTTCTCTGTAAGCATCCTTTTACGGAAGGGGTAACCCCTTCCGTTTTTTGCCCATCCCCAATGGATGGGCTTTTTTATTTTCTCCCTTCCTCCACCCTCCGACATTTGCCCTTTTGCCACTCCTATGCGGCCATAGAAAAAGCCTGGCATATGGCCTTCGGTGATTTAAATATAGTGACGTAAAAACTGATGCATCAGTGCTTCCCATTGCTCTGGATCACGGATCTGCTGTTCCGTGTTGGCAATGCGCATCCGATCTTCTGGCCGCAGCAGCCCCATTTGCCGGTAAGTACCACCAAAACAAAGCCGTCTGGCCAACTGATACTGCCGCCGCTCTTTTTCTGGCAGGGCGAAAAACCCATCAATCACAGATAACATGGTTTCTTTATCCCGATCTAAATAGCCTTCCACATCCGGCAGTAAGTTTATGATATGGTCACTGATGAGATACCCATGGCATCCCTCCAGCTGGAAAATCATATTTCGCAGTTCTTCCACCTTCTCTATATCCGTTGATTCATGGAAAGCACCGCTCGTCTTTAATTGCCACATCGGGGTTTCTTCTTTCACCACAAAAGTACGGATACGGACATAATCCGGGTCAATGGCGCGAATCACCTTTGCTGTCTGGCTGGCATTTTCTTCAGCCAAATCTGTTCCGCCACTGCCAGGCATATAAAATAAGTTGAACTCAAAGCCGGCCTCCATAATCTTCTGTCCGGCCTCAATTTGCTGCTGCTGGGTAACCCCTTTATTGAGCAGCTGAAGCACCTTATCACTGCCGCTTTCATACCCAGAATGGATCATTGTCAGCCCTGCTTGCCGCAGCATATGATAATCCGCCATGGAAATACGGCTTAGCGTATCCGCCCGCCCATAAGAAGCCACCAACTCTAATGAGGGAAGCTTTTCCCGCAAATACCGCACAATTTCAGCTAATTTCGCCGGCGGCAACACCAGGGTATTCGCATCCTGCAAAAAGACGCTCTTACTGTCATCTGACTCCATCCAACGGTAAACCATGGAAAAACACTCTTTTTCCCAATCATCCGTCAAAAGTTGATATTCTTCCATCACGGCATCATGGCTGATATTGCCCTGTACATCCCGCAAAGCATCGATTCGATGACGGAAAGCGGCAACGGCATCAATATCCTTTTTCACTTCCTCTACCGTACGCATATGAAACGTTCCGCCTCGGTAAAGCGTACAGAAATTACACCGATTCCATGTACAATTTTCCGTTACCTGCAGCAACAGACTTTCTGCATGAAATGGAGGCCGGATCGGCCCAATGGCAAAGGTTTCCATATGTTCTTCCTCCTTTGCTAAATCATATTTTTAATAGGATTTACCCCGGCTATCCACCTGGATCACATCCAACACATCTTCCCCTCTCACTAAATAAATCCGGTCGTGAAGGTTTACTGTAGTGCAGCAATGGCTGGGGATATACCGAACCAAGTCATTGATGTGGAAGGGGTGATCGGTTATGACATGGGAAATATGTTCTTCACTCATATCGCTTTTTGCCTCGGGATATCCCACCAATACCGGCGTCCCCATATCCACACTGGCCGTCTTTAATCCAGCATCCGTCACCACCAGATCTTTTTTGGTGGAAATTACACTGGCCAACAAAAACAAACTGCTTTGAAAACTTAGCCCCACCTGATTATAGGCGCTGTCCATAAAGAGATAGCTGCCCGGCTGCACCTCTGTATACATGGTGCCACTGCATTCCATATTTTCCATCTGCGCCCGGAAGGTCACCGTTCCCGTGGAAACACCGCTGATCTCTTTGACAGGGATAGCCCGCTCTTCCAGATACTGTTTCAGCGCCCGCAGTGTATCTTCAATGACCATTGTGGCTGCATAACGTTTGTCATAATCATACTCATGGGCCAAATGCCCGGCATAAGCTTCAATGCCGTCAAATACCAATCCCTCTGCCTCTGTGACTGCCTTGGCTAAAGTATAGCACTCCTCAAAGGTATCTACGCCGCACCGGTTTTGGCCAATGTTATACTCCACAAAGACATAAATTGTACTGCCTGCCTGCTGGGCTGCCTCACTCAAGTCTTTCACATTTTGTATCTGATCCACACAAACTGTGATCCGGCTTTGCTTGGCCAGCTCCGCAACCTTTGCAATTTTTGAGGGCTGAGTGATCTCATTGGCAATCAAAACGTCAGAAATTCCTGCTTCTACCAAGTCCTCCGCCTCGCCCAACTTTGCCGCTGCCAAACCTTTGGCGCCATCGGCCATCTGCATCTTCGCCAATTGCTTGGACTTATGGCTTTTATAATGTGGCCGCAAAGCCACGCCAGCCTTTTCCACAATGGCCGCCATTTTTTTCCGGTTCTCCTGCATCACTGGTTCTTCCAGAATCAGTGCCGGGGTAGGAATCTCCCAAATCTTCATGCTGTATACTCCTTTCTGGATGCCATATCAAACAAAAATCGTCCCTTTATATTCCGCTGAATATTTGCCAGGAGAAACACCCATCACCTTTTTAAATGTGCGGATAAAGTGGGAATTATTTCTAAATCCAGCTTCTTCTCCTGCCGCTTGAACGCTTTTCCCCTGCCGCAGCAAAGCGCAAGCCCGTATCAACCGTTGGGCAATGAGGTATTGATTAATCCCCAATCCTGTGGTTTTTTTAAAAATATAGCACAAATGCTGTTTGGTGATAAAAAACTCTTTGGCAATGGTATCTAATGTAATGTTTTCTCCCGCATGTTTTGAAATATATTCCATAATGGGCGTGACCCGATCCACATTTTTTGAATGAAATGGTTCCGCCTTTTGTATATCCCCTGCCATCAAATTCAAATAGATCAAGATCTCAATAAATGCTCCTTGCCGCCGAAGATCTTCGCCATAGCCTGTCCCTCCTGCCATAGCTTTGCGGCAAAGCCGTTCTACCTCTGTCAACTGTTCCTCTGTTAAAAGAATACAGGGGCCTTCATCAAACACTTTCCGAAGATCCGTCTGCTCCGTGGAAAGCTCCGAAATATATTCTAAGGGAAACTTCATCACACACCGGCGGTATAACGTATTTTCATCCACTTTACTGCGGTGGATCTCTGCATTATTCAGCAGCATCACCGTCCCCCGTTTCATGGTAAAGGTCCTACTACCTACGCTGATCTCCCCTTTGCCTTCCAGCACCACAGTAATTTCACAAGCATCATGAAAATGAAACTGTTCCATCTGCCAAGCCGGATCTTCATTTAGCTCAATATCAAAAAAGTATCTCATCCTTCACCTTCTTCCTTTCCTCCAAAGTCCAGCAGCATCGCCACCATCACTTTGTTCCAGTGTACTATATTTTCTTAATATTTACAAATAGTTTCTATCTATTTTGCAAATTTTTATCGTTTTTTTGCCATGAAATTGCCATCATTTCTCAAAAAATGAAGGCTCCTGTCCTCTAGCCCCTTTGGCCTGTCATCTCTTACAGGAACATAGACTCGTCTTTCATGCTTCTCTTTCGATGGTTTTTGATGGAAAACCGTTCATTTTTTGGACCACTGCCTTCAAAAAACCATTTTGGAAGCCATATTTTCTTCTTTATCTTTCTTGACCTGACACTTTTCCCGTCTCTCTTTTTTGGCGTTTATCCCTAAAGAAAAAGCCGGCCTTTCGGCCGGCACCTATGGCAATTGAGTTTCTTTTGCTTCACACACTTAAAACCCGTCAAAGATACACGAGATATAGGGCATTATCTGCCGCCCTTTTTTTCAAGCGTCTCCAGTCCCTGGGCCAGATCTGCCAATAAATCCTGCTCATCTTCCAGACCCACAGATAAGCGCACCAAGCCCTCGGCAATACCGGCTTGTTTTAATTCCTCTAGCCCATAAGCGGCATGGGTCATCGAAGCGGGATGTTCTATAAGGGTCTCCGCATCGCCCAAACTAACCGCAATGGTACAAAGATGAAGGGCATTGACAAACTGCATCCCTGCTTCTTTTCCGCCCCGCACCTCAAAAGCAATCATCGCCCCAAAATCCTTCATTTGACGCTTAGCAATGGGATAGAAGGCATCTTGCGCAAGGCCTGGATAATACACCCGTTCCACTTGGGGAGAAGCCGCTAAAAACTCAGCTACAGCCCGAGCATTAGCGCAATGTTTTTCCATGCGGATGGGCAATGTTTTGAGCCCTCGCAAAACCAGAAACGCCTCCTGTGGCCCCAGCACACTGCCCGTCATTTCTTTGATGCCAAACTGCTTTACCTGGTCAATCAGCGCCTTTTTCCCCACCACAAATCCCGCAATCACATCGCCATGGCCGTTGAGATATTTGGTGGCAGAATGAACCACAACATCCGCTCCCAGCGCCAAAGGCTGCTGCAAATAAGGCGTAGCAAAGGTATTATCACAAATCACTAAGATCTCCGGACGAAACTGATGGACCGCTTGAGCCACCGCTTGAATATCCGTCACTTTTAATGTGGGATTGGCAGGCGTCTCCAAATAAACCGCCACCGTGTTTTCCCTCAGTGCCGCCTGCACTTGTGTTATACAGGACGTATCTACAAACGATACCTCCACCCCATACCGAGGCAGTCCTTCCGAAAGCAAGCGAAAGGTACAACCATATAACGTATGGTCTGCCACAATATGTTTTCCTGCACCGGCGATGGTCCAAAAAAGGGCACTGATGGCCCCCATCCCGCTGGCAGTAGCCGCCGCGGCTTCTCCGCCCTCCAAATTCGCCATACGTTCTTCTAGGGCATTGGTGGTGGGATTACCCAACCGGGTATAGATATATCCTTCCTCTGTCCCAGCAAAGCGGCGTCCGCCCTGTTCACAGCTTTCAAACGCAAATGTAGAGGTTTGATAAATCGGCATGTTTAGCGCACCGTTGGGCTCTGACCCATGACCATGGATCGCACGGGTGGCAAACCTTAGATCTTCTCGTTTCATCAGCAAGCTCCTTTCTTTTACTGCCTAAAGACAGTCAAACGGGGTAGGGATACTTCCTTTCTGCTATTATCTTACCATAGTTTATCCAAAAAAAGTCATTCAAAAGCACCTTTTGGTTTCTTTTTTTGCGTCTTTTCCTGTCTTTGGTACAAAATTCCTTCTCTGCTACCAAAATGGAGATAGGAATGGTATGATAGAAACAAATCATTTTGGGTTGCAGGACCAACAAAAAGGGGGTTATGATCTTGTCCTCAAACCAATCTTCTTCCCATCCATCACCTAACGGCTGGGCTTTGCTGCCTTTTCTTGTTTTTATTGGCCTCTACTTGGGCACGGGGCTTGTGCTCCAACTGCGGGGTGTAGAAATGGCTTTTTACCAACTGCCCTCCCCAGTAGCGATACTGGCTGGTATTGTGGTGGCTTTTTTATTGTTTTCCGGCACGATGGAAGAAAAATTTTCTTTATTTGCCAAAGGCTGCGGCGATGAAAACATCCTCACGATGTGTGTGATTTATCTCCTAGCCGGCGCTTTTTCTGCCGTGGCTGGCGCCTGCGGCGGGGTGGATTCCACCGTCTATCTTTGCCTTCGTCTGGTCCCGATGCAATATATTACCGCCGGCATGTTTTTGCTCAGCGCCTTTCTTTCCATCGCCACAGGCACCTCCATGGGCACCATCAGCACCATTGGGCCCATTGCCATCGCCACTGCCGCCGCCGCTCAGGTGGATCTTCCGCTAATGGTAGCTACCGTAGTAGGAGGGGCTATGTTTGGAGATAATCTATCTATGATCTCCGATACCACCATTGCCGCCACCCGCACGCAGGATGTGGCCATGAAAGATAAATTCCACGTTAATTTTCTCATTGCCCTGCCTACTGCAATCATCACTTTTGTCCTTTTGCTCCTATTTGGGCGTCCAGATACCATCGTCCCATTAGAAACAGGCAGCTTTTCCATCATCAAAGTAGTGCCTTATGTGGTTGTGTTAGGGTTGGCTGCTGGCGGAGTGAATGTGTTTGTTACTTTAACTTGCGGCATTGCTCTATCCGGGTGTATCGGCCTTGCCACTGGCAGTTTTTCTCTGCTTTCTTTTGCCACCAATATCTATTCTGGCTTTACCAACATGACAGAGATCTTTTTGCTTTCCCTGCTGACCGGCGGCCTAGCCAAAATGGTAACGGTTAACGGTGGCCTAGCCTTTTTGCTAAAAAAAATCCAAACCGCCGTGCGAGGACAAAAAAGTGCTCGGCTGGGCATTATGGCCATTGCTGCCCTAGGTGATATCGCCGTAGCCAATAACACCATCGCCATCTTGATCACAGGCCCCATTGCCAAGGGTATTTGCCGCCAATATCAGGTGGATCCCCGATGCAGCGCTTCGCTATTAGATATTTCCAGCTGCATCGTGCAAGGAATATTGCCCTATGGCGCCCAAGTATTACTGGCCTGCAGCCTGACTGCCGGCGTTTCACCTGTCAGCCCCATCACCCTGATTCCTTTGATGTGGTACCCTTTGCTGCTGGCATTTTTTGCTTTGCTTTCCCTATGGGTTCCCTTTGCCGATGGACTGCTGCGCCGTCAACCGTGGGATCATCACCTGTGGATAGTTCGCAAAGAAAAGTGAAGGTATCTTTTCCCCTTTGACTGGACAAACCGGGATTTTTTTTCGGCGGGGGCTTGCTATTGTTCTGGTTTTTCGTTAGAATAGGAAGATAGAGCAACGTCCCATTGGGGGGAACGAGCCCTGGATACGAAGAAAGGAACGTGACCTATGGAAAAAATTTCTTTATCCGAGATCTATGGCTTAAACGTGTTTAACGATGCCGTCATGCAGGAACGGCTGCCAAAAAAGGTCTATCAAGAACTGAAAAGCATCATTAAAAGCGGAACAACGCTGTCTGCTTCGGTAGCAGAAGTTGTCGCCAATGCCATGAAGGACTGGGCTATCGACAAAGGCGCCACGCACTATACCCACTGGTTCCAACCAATGACTGGCGTTACTGCGGAAAAGCATGAAGCCTTTTTAACGCCCGATGGCATGGGCGGCGCCATTGCAGAATTTTCCGGCAAGGAGTTAATCAACGGGGAATCGGATGCTTCTTCTTTTCCTTCCGGCGGCTTGCGCTCCACCTTTGAAGCTCGCGGCTATACTGCGTGGGACTGCACCAGCCCGGCCTTTTTAAAAGAAGATGCCTCTGGCCTAACACTCTGTATCCCCACTGTTTTTTGTTCCTATACTGGGGAGGCCTTGGACAAAAAAACACCACTGCTGCGGGCCAACGATGCTTTAAACCATCAAGCTTTGCGTATTTTACGCCTTTTTGGTGACACCCAAACCCAGCGGGTGGAAGCTTCTGTCGGGGCAGAACAGGAATATTTCCTCATTGACAAAGAAATGTATAAAAAGCGGAAAGACATCATCTTTACCGGCCGCACGCTGTTCGGGGCTATGCCACCGAAAGGCCAGGAATTAGATGACCATTACTATGGTACACTCCGCGAGCGGGTTAGCTTGTTTATGCATGAATTAAACCGGGAACTTTGGAAGCTTGGGATTCCTGCCAAAACCCAGCACAATGAAGTGGCCCCTTGTCAGCATGAATTGGCCCCCATTTTCACAAACGCCAATACGGCCACAGATAATAATCAGCTCATTATGGAGACCATGAAACGGGTGGCGCCTCATTTTGGCCTGGTTTGTCTGCTCAACGAAAAACCTTTTGCTGGCGTCAATGGCTCCGGTAAACATGACAACTGGTCCATGACCACTGACACCGGCAAAAACCTTCTGGACCCGGGTAAAAATCCTCATGAAAATAAACTCTTTTTGCTGCTTCTCGTTGCTGTACTTAAGGCGGTTGATGTACATGCCGATCTGCTGCGAGTTTCTGCTGCCTGCCCAGGCAATGATCACCGTTTGGGCGCGCAGGAAGCACCACCAGCTATCATTTCTATTTTCCTTGGCGATCAGCTGGAAGACATTTTACAGCAGATTGATGGCGGCTGCCTCTCTAATAGTATCCAAGGCGAAGAAATGTCCATTGGTGCCAGCACACTTCCTTCTTTAAAGAAGGACGTTACCGACCGGAACAGAACCTCGCCCTTTGCCTTCACGGGCAATAAGTTTGAATTTCGTATGGTGGGTTCTTCCGATTCCATTGCTTGTCCCAACTATATCATTAACACCATTGTGGCCGACAGCCTCTGTGACTTTGCCGACCGGTTGGAAAAAGCAAAAGATTTTGACAGCGAAGTGATGACCATTATTCAGGAAACCATCCGCGAACATAAACGCATTGTCTTTAACGGCAATGGGTATTCTGAAGAATGGGTGAAAGAAGCAGAACGCCGTGGTCTGCCTAACATCACTTGTATGCTGGAGGCGATTCCAGCCATCCGGTCCGAAAAAGCCATTGCTTTATTTGAAAAACATGGTGTGCTGACTCGAGAGGAATGTGAAGCTCGAGCAGAGATTTTATATGAAGAGTATGCCAAACAGATTATCATTGAAGCCAAATCCATGGTGGATATTGTGATGAAACAGATTTCTCCCGCCGCTTTAACTTGCAGCGATAAGGTGGCTCAAACGGTGCTTCGTCTCAAAGAAGCCGGCGTCTCCTGCGATTCCGCATTGCATCGTTTGCAGAAGCTGACCGAGGAACAAAACGCCCTTGACAGCGCCACAGCTGAGCTGTCTGCTGCATTGGAAAAAGTGCAGTCTATGGATCAGATTGAAGAGGCCGCTTCTTACTGCCGCCACACCCTTTTCCCGCTGATGGCAAAAGTGCGTAAACCTGCCGATGCGTTGGAATTTTTAGTGGACAAAAAAGATTGGCCCTTCCCCACTTATGGTGATCTGCTCTATTATATCGACTAAGCAAACACAGCTGCCCTCTTGCCAACAAGGCTCTGAGCAGCTGGTTTTTACCATGATTTCGGCAAATGATAGGGCAACAACGATCCTACATCTTTATCAGAATCGGAGTACATCTGCTAACCATAGTGCTGCATTGCCAAACCATACGAAGGTAAAAACAATAGAACTATTCCTTTGGCTAGAACGATCAAAACCGTCCCTGTGGGGCGGTTTTTTGTCGCATAAATTATCGCATAAAGAAAAAACACCGCTATTTTTTGCGGTGTTTTTTTCGGCCATGTTGCTTTTAGCCTAAGGGACCAGCGTGTTGCTTGCCGGGTTGTAACTTCAATCTGATGTGTTGCTATGGATTGGTGTTGCGATAAAACTGGGAAACTGTTGAATCTCATCAGTGCCATTGCCTTTTTCGCTCTGCCAGCAAACCGGGAAACCTATCCCCCGGCCAAAAAGCCAATCCACATCTGTTTTCTGGTAGACAAATGAAGATCTGCGTTCTGAAAAAACAGCTCTAAACCACCGTTTTCCCCCAGTGTTTTAGATTCTCTGCCCGCTGTTTTGAAACATACAGAAAAGAAAGTTGGCTTCCTTTCTTCTCAGCGTTCCTACCAGCGCTGAAGCCGGTTTTGGCCCTTTAAAATTCAACCGTTGCCACACAAACGACCCCTTGGTCATTCGCATCCTTAGTTTACCTGAAAATCCCTGTTGCGTCAAGGGCAAGCCCCGCTCTTTGCATACAAAGGCCGGCGATCCAAGCGCCGGCCCCGTACTGATATAACGTTTTTTTCTCAAACCAAACGTGCATTATCCACGAGGATACGTAATTTCTGCCTGGGCTGCTGCCAATCGGGCAATGGGCACCCGATAGGGAGAGCAGGATACATAATCCAGACCAATCATATGACAGAATTCCACAGAAGAAGGATCGCCGCCATGTTCACCGCAAATGCCCAAATGCAGTTCGGGATTTGCTGCACGGCCTTTTTCCACGGCCATCTTCATCAACTGGCCCACACCTTCCCGATCCAATTTCGCTGTCGGATCGCCTTCATAGATCTTTTTATCAATGTAATCCGCCAAAATCTTGCCAGCATCATCTCTGGATAAGCCATACGTCATCTGAGTCAAATCGTTTGTGCCAAAAGAGAAGAATTCAGCCTTCGTGGCAATTTGATCCGCCGTCAGGCAGGCTCTAGGAATCTCGATCATCGTGCCCACCAAATACTTCAGCTCCATACCACTTTCTTGAATCAATCGGTCGGCCTCATCTACCACCAATTTCCGTACAAAAGCCAGTTCTTTCACATCTCCCACCAGTGGAATCATGATCTCCGGCTCAATGTTATAGCCCTTTTCCTTCTTCACTTGGAGGGCGGCAGTAATGATGGCATTGGCCTGCATAATGGCAATCTCAGGATAGCTCACGGCCAGACGGCAACCACGATGACCCATCATGGGGTTTAACTCATGCAAGCCCTTTGCCTTAATCTTCAGTTCTTCTACAGTTTTCCCCATTTCCTTTGCCAACACAGCAAACTCTTCCTCTGTGGTGGGAAGGAATTCATGCAGCGGCGGATCCAACAGCCGGATGGTCACTGGACGCTCCTGCATAGCTTCATAAATACCCACAAAGTCTTCTACCTGATAAGGACGAATCTCATTTAATGCCTTAATCCGTTCTTCTTCATTATCCGAAAGAATCATGATGCGGAATTTCAAAATACGGTTTTCTTCAAAGAACATATGCTCCGTTCGCGTCAGGCCAATCCCTTCTGCACCAAAATGCACGGCATTTTGAGCATCCCGAGGCGTATCTGCATTGGTACGCACTTTTAATTTCCGTTTGGCATCGGCCCAACCCATAAAGGTGGCAAAATCTCCGCTGATGGAAGGATCCACAGTAGGGATATCCTCTCCGTAAATATTACCAGTGGAACCATCCAAAGAAATGAAATCGCCTTCATGGAACGTCTTACCGCCCAAGGTAAAGGTTTTTTCTGCTTCGTTCATTTTGATCGCTTCACAGCCCGATACGCAGCAACGGCCCATACCTCTGGCTACAACGGCTGCATGACTCGTCATACCACCACGCACCGTCAAAATGCCTTCGGCCACTGCCATACCCTCGATATCTTCTGGAGACGTCTCTAGCCGCACCAGTACCACACGTTCACCTTGTTCTGCTGCTGCTTTGGCCTCTTCTGCGGTAAAATATACTTTGCCGGCCCCAGCCCCTGGAGAGGCAGGCAGCCCTTTGCCCAAAGGTTTCGCCGCTTTCAGCGCCGCTGGGTCAAAGGCCGGATGGAGCAGCTGATCCAGGGACTTAGCCTCGATTCTG
>CAJFIN010000014.1 GCA_904381335.1 Candidatus Neoanaerotignum galli
TTTTCCTTTCGGGCGGCCTGCCGCTCATCGATGAGGGCCTGTATCTCAGGAGAGATCTCCGTCACTTCCTGGGCGGCGTCCTGCTGCAAAAGTCCCAGCACTGTTGCCAGTTCCATCAGAAGATCCAGGCATTTTTGGGCAAATTCTTTTTGCGCCATGGAGCAGATAACGCCCCGGTGATTGATGAGCAGAGCACGGGAACTAGTGGTGCCCTGATCCAGAGCGAGAATGTAAGACATGACGAAACCTCCTTTTTTTAAATCGTTCAGGTTGATGCCTGGGGAAATAGGAATCTCTATCCAAAAGTATAGCAAAGAAACAGAGGAGGAGCAAGATGTGCGCGATAAGCAGGCGGGATGAGCACAGAAGAAAAGACTGTGATTTCGTTGGGTAAGGCGACTAGAGACAAGAGAGAGACGAGAGGAAAATTTTGTATGCCGCTTGAAACATTTTGACGAAAATGATATGATAGGAAAAAGAAATCCTATGCGATTTTATCTGGGAAGTACGGTAAGAGAAAAGGAAAAATGGTTTTTTATCACAAAAAGACCAATGGTGCGGCGGGAAAACGTAGGAAAGAGGGGGGACTATCATGGCTATTGCTGATGTAATAAAATATGAAGGGGATAATTCCACCTTTGTTTGGAAGCATCCGGTAGAGAATTTTAATACCAATACGCAATTGATTGTCCATGAAAGCCAGGAGGCAGTATTTTTTCTCAATGGCCAACCCATGGATTTGTTTGGCTCTGGCCGGTATACCCTGCAGACGGAGAATCTGCCGCTGCTGCGTCACGCCATCAACCTTCCTACCGGTGGGGTGTCGGCGTTCCACTGCGAGGTTTATTTTGTCAATAAAACGGAACAAATGGCCATTCGCTGGGGCACAGACAGCAAGGTACAATATGTGGAGCCTACCTATGGCTTTCCCTTGTCCATTGGGGCCAGCGGCGAGATGAGCCTGCGGGCAGAAGACAGTGTAAAGCTGCTGACCCGTCTAGTGGGTACGGAGCGTGGACTTGGCCGCGATCAGCTGGTGACTTATTTTCGGGCAGTGTTGATGGCTAGAGTAAAGACATATATTGCTCAGGGCATGAAAGAGCAGCAGATTAATATCTTTCAGATTGATGAGCGGCTGCTGGATTTTTCTAATGCCCTAAAAGAAAAACTCCAGCCGGATTTTGCACAATATGGTGTAGCATTGGAACAGTTTTTTGTTACCAATATTGTAAAGCCGGATGGGGATCAGCAGTATGAAATGTTTAAAGAACTTCATTTTAGACAATATGCCGATATAGCAGAGGCAAAACTGCGCCAGCAAGTGGGCGTGATTGACCAGCAAACAGAGCAGCAAAAAACGGTCATTCAGGCCCAGGGCCTGGCTCAAAAACGAGCCATTGAAGGCTATACGTATCAGCAGGAACGCAGTTTTGATGTAGCAGAAAAGGTGGCACAAAATGAGGGGGCAGGAAACTTCTCCAGTGCCGGCATTGGCCTTGGTATGATGGCCGGAGTGGGCGGCGCAGTGGGCGGTGTTGTGGGCGGTGCAGTCAATGATGCGTTTGCTGCTACACCGACTAAGCCCCAAGGCGCAGGGTTTTGTGAAAACTGCGGCGCACCGTTGGCCAATGGTATGGCGTTTTGTGAAAACTGCGGTCATCCGCTGGCTCAGTCAAAGCCCCGCTGCAGCCGGTGCGGCTATGTGTTTGAGCGGCCAGGTAATTTTTGTCCGAAATGTGGGCAAAAGCGAGAGGGGGTTTAAGTGGTGAAACAGAAAATGCTTGGTTTGGCAGTTTGGATGGTGGGCCTGGCATTGTGTCATGTGTTTTTATGGATGCTGCCGGGGGAAAAAAACAATGCTGCGGTTTTAACAGAGGTGTTTATCTGGATTGCGTTTGTATCTCAGCTGGTGCTATGGCTGCGGATTTGGAAAAAGCCAAAGACGGCGGAGGAACAGTTTTTGCTTACGCCGCTGCTCTTTTTTTCGGGGTTTTATCTGGCGGGAGAGATGGTGCTTTGTCTTGTGTTTGGTTTTTGGGCGGCGTCCCTTTCGTTGACGGCCATTGTCAATGTGGTTTGGAGCCTTTTGATGGCGGCAGTATTGGCGTTTTCCTTGATTGGCCAAGGCCATGCGGAAAAGATGCACCGGCGGCAAAAGGATCATCATAAAAAGCTATGATCCATAGAAAGACCATGTAGGAGGAGATAGGTATGAAACGACTGACCTGTGAAATGTGCGGTAGTACGGATTTAATCAAAGATGGAGGCGTTTTTGTTTGCCAAAGCTGTGGGACGAAATATTCTGTGGAAGAGGCAAAGAAAATGATGATCGAAGGTACGGTGGAAGTCGCCGGTACCGTTAAAGTGGATAATACTGATAAGATCGAAAATTATCTTCATATGGCAAAAAGTGCCTTGGATTCTACCAATAATAAAGAAGCGGAAGAATATTGCAACCGCATCATTGAGATGGATGTGGATAACTATAAGGCATGGCTCTATAAAGGGGAAGCAGCGGGATGGCAGTCTACGTTAGCAAACCTCCGCTTAGATGAAACGGTGAACTGTTTTGAAAAGGCCATTGAAAATGCACCCATAGAAGAAGTGAACACGGTGGCCCGCCAGTCCTATCATACGCTGAACCATTTGATTTTGGCTGTTAAGAAGCTGAAGCTAGATAATGTATCGAAATTCCCGGATAAAAAGGGATGGCAGGAATATTTACAGCTGAATATCAGCATGATTCTCAAGCCGATAAGTATTATTCAAGCACTCAACAAGCGGATTCATGCTTATAATGAAGGAAAACCAGAGCAAGAACAGATGAAAGTGGCCGAATTACAGGATACCACTGCATTGCAGGCAGAAGAAAATGAATTCCGTGCGTCCATCAAAATTTGGAATGAGGCGTATGATGAATATTCCAAAGATGATGATGGTCATCCTTCCGACTATGCATTAGAACGGATGATGGCAAAAGGCGCGGTAGCCTATCAAATGATGGATGGTATCGCTCTACGCAAAGGGCGGTATCCTGTGGAACAGCTGCAGCTATCCAAGCGCGCCTGTAAGGAAGCCATTACCATGCATACCACCTATCGCGGCTTACAAAGCTATAAAATGGAATTTAGCAGTGTGGAAAAATATTACAAGTCAAGTAAATCCTTAACGAGCCAGTCGCAGCAGTGGCATACCGATAAGATCCGGGAATTGGAGGAAAAAAGCGCTGCATTAGACAAAGAGATAGAACAAAAACAGGCCGAAGAAGCAAAAAAATATTGGGATGCCCATCCAGAAGAGAAGGCGAAGTTGGAGCAGGAGAAGAATACGCTGATAGAGGAATGTACACCTTTACGCCAGCATATTGCACAGCTGAGCCAAGAGGTGACTCAAAAGAAAGAAGAAATCGAAGCGCTGAAAAACCAAAAGAAATCCTTAGGGCTATTTAAGGGTAAGGAAAAAGCCGCCCTTCAAGCGCAGATTGATGCGTTAGAAGAAACGCTGGCCCAGATGGAACAGAAAAAAGAAGAAGAAGCCAATCAGATCAATGCTCAGCTGGCGCCAAAGGAAAAACGGATCCAAAAAATCAACGAAACCTTAGCTTCTCCTGAAAAATAAAAAGACGACTTATAAGGCCATGGGGAGATAGGACTGTGTTCGTGAAAAAATGCGCCTTTTGGAGAAGCTCCAAAGGGCGCATTTTTCTGTGCGACATAGCACGGAGGGTACCTTGCCTAGTTCAGGCGATTTGATTTAGACTGAATTTTTCTGAAAGAAACCCACCTTAAAGGGGAAGGGTACGCAGGTATTTTGCAGTTTCATAAACGTTTTCCGCATGCATTAGACCGGAAGAGATGGCTAGACCGGCTAAACCAATGCCGCAAAGGCGATGGGCGTTGGTGCGGTTAATGCCGCCAATGGCCACCACAGGAATGGATACGCTTTGTACAATTTGAGCCAACTGCGCCACGGTCATGGGAGAAGCATCCCCTTTGGTGGCAGTGGGAAACATGGCTCCAGAACCCAGATAATCCGCACCTGCTGTCTGGGCGGCCTGAGCCTGACAGACGGTCTTAGCGGTGACGCCCAGGATTTTGTGCGGCCCAATGAGTGTCCGGCTTTCTGCAGCATCTTGATCATTTTGGCCTACATGAACGCCATCAATGCCGCAAGGTACCACCAGTTCTGGATGGTCGTCAATGAGCAGGGGAACACGGTAGCGGCGACATAAAGCGGCGGTACGAAGAAGCTTTTCTTTCAGGGCATCGAAGGGAAGCTCCTTTTCCCGCAGCTGCACCAGCGTTATGCCGCCGGCTAAAGCGGCTTCTAATACGGCGAAAAAATCCCGGCCCTGCAAGGCGTGCGTGTCGGTGACTAAATATAGTTTCAAAATTTCACGGTTCATAAAAAATCTCCTCTGCTGGGATCATGCCCTTTTGCAATAGATCTGTCAGGTGGGAAAGGGCATCAAAAAAGTGGGTTAAAAATGTACCGGTGCCATGAGCAGCCGGTTCCGCTGCACGAGCAGCCACCGTGACAGACGCTACCGCATAGATTGCAGCCTGCCAGGGAGGACAAACGGCTAAAAATGCACCGATCAACGATCCGGTTAGGCATCCTGCCCCAGAAAAACGAGTCAGGTAGGGGCTGCCGCCGGCAATACACAAACAACGCTGCCCATCGGTGAGAAAGTTTGTTTGACCAGTGACGGCGAATACGGTGTTCTTTTCGTTGGCATACGCAGAAAAGGCGTGCTGCATTGGTGCAGTGAGAAAATCGGCTGAGTCAATCAGATGGTTTTCAGTCAGAGAAAACCCCAATAAGGTTTTACTTTCAGCCACATTTCCTTTGATGACCTGGGGCGAAATGTTAGCCAGCAATCGAGCGGTTTCTTCTTTTCGGAAGGCAGTAGCGCCCACACCGACAGGATCCAATATACAGGGAATGCCCTGAGCAGCTGCCGTATGGCCGCAGGCCAAGGCAGTTTGAAAGCGAGTGCGATCTGGTGTGCCTAAGTTTAGCACCAGCGCTTGGCTTTGTGCGGTGACGGCAGCGGCTTCTTCTGGTGCGCAGGCCATCACAGGAGAAGCACCCAGGGCACAAAGGGCATTGGCACAGACACCCATCGTGACATAGTTGGTGATCTGATGAATCACAGGACGGCGCTGCTCAATGGCACCTAATGCCTGGATCATGCCGTTATATAAGTCATTCATAAGGCATCTCTGCTTTTTTATACAGGCGATAAAAATGATTGGTGGGGCCAACGCCATGGCCGATGGAGAAGGAGTGGGTAATGGCATCGGTGATATAGGATTTTGCTTCTTTTACGGCCGCATCAACACTCATGCCCATAGCCAGATAAGAGGCAATGGCCGAGGAGAGGGTACATCCGGTGCCGTGGGTATTTTTCGTTTCAATCCGCTTGGCGGGAAACGAATAAAATTGTTGACCATCATAAAGCAGGTCGGTGGCATCGTTTTGTAAATGTCCCCCTTTGATGAGGACATTTTTGGCACCCAGGGCGCAAATTTCTTTTGCACACTGTGCCATGTCTTCTAAGGTTTGCACCCGGTGGCCACAAATGGCTTCCGCTTCTGGCAGATTTGGCGTCAATACTGTGGCCAAGGGAATCAGGCGGCGGATGAGAGCTTCTTTTGCAGAGGGCTGCAAAAGGTCAAAGCCGCTTTTAGAGATCATCACGGGGTCTACCACCAGATTTTGGGGATGGTATTTTTCCAGCGTATTGGCGATGGCTTCAATGGTCTCGGTTTGGCTGACCATACCAATCTTTACAGCGTCCACTGGGATGTCGGTAAAAATGGCATCGATTTGGGCGGAGACAATCTCCGGTGAGATGTCTTGGCAGCCGAAAACACCCATGGTGTTTTGTACGGTAACGGCGGTGATCACACTCATACCATATACGCCAAGAGCGCTCATGGTTTTTAGATCTGCCTGAATGCCAGCACCGCCACAAGTGTCGCTGCCAGCGATGGTTAAAACGTGTTTCATATCCGGGCCTCCTTTTTTGGATAGAAAATCATTGCTTTAGCCGTTTGGAAAGGCGAAGAATTTCCGTGCTTTTTACAATGAGAAAGCCTACAATGGCTCCACCGGCACTGCTGATGAAAAATGGAATCACATAAGCCAGGGCGCCAACTTCTGTTCCCAGCAGAAATTTGGAGATGGGTACACATAAAAGGCCGCCCAGCACACCGGTGCCAACGACTTCACCAATGGCAGCGCCTAGTTTGCTTTTTGTCAGGCAATAGACAACGCTGCTTAAAAGCGCTCCGACCATACTGCCGGGAAAGGCCATAATGGAGCCGGTGCCCAGGAGATTTCTTCCTAGGGAGATGCAAAAAGAAGTTAATAGGCTATACGCCGGCCCTAGGAATACAGCGCACATCACATTGATGGCATGTTGCACAGGAAAACATTTGGAAGCTCCGATGGGAATATAGATCAGCGTGCCCGTCAAAAGCCCGATGGCAACAAATAGTGCAGCCACCGTTAGTTTTTTGGTTTTGGACATAAAAAAAACCTTCTTTCTGTAAAATGACAGCAAGAGGGGCAAGTGGTTTAGAGGAAAAGGAAGCTTCCCTTCGGCGGCATTACCCGCATCAGGTCAAAAGGGTCTTTTTCTCAGCCCCGCCCATCTAAGGCAGGAGCACCCCCAGCTGTTCTTTATGTTTCAGTGTAGCACAAGACAGGTGAAAATGCAACGGCTGGGATTTTTTTGTTGAACTTGCTGCTGGGATGGAGTATGATAAATAGGAAAGAAAAGGAGGAAGGTAGGATGGATTATCTTTTAGCGGCGCTGTATGGTGTTGTGGAGGGCATTACGGAATGGCTCCCCATCAGCAGTACGGGCCATATGATCTTACTGGAAGAGTTCTTAAAAATGAATGTTTCCCAAGCCTTTTGGGATCTGTTTTTAGTGGTGGTGCAGCTGGGGGCCATATTGGCTGTGGTGGTGCTATATTGGCGGCGGTTGTGGCCGTTTTTCCGGCGCCGGGGCCGCATCTACATCAGTACTACCCGGTTTTTGCTGTGGTGTAAAATCATTGTTTCTTGTATCCCGGCGGCCATTGTGGGGCTGTTATTTGATAACCAGATCAATGCCTTGTTTTATAATTATGTGTCCGTGGCGGTGGCCCTCATCGTGTTTGGGGTGCTGTTTATTTTAATTGAGATTAAAAATAAAAATTTGCGGCCGAAGGTGCTGCGGACAGAAAAACTCAGTTTTTCCACCGCTTTTTTGATCGGTTTATTCCAGGTGATTGCGGCAGTTTTTCCGGGCACCAGCCGTTCTGGCGCTACCATTTTAGGCGGGCTTATGTTAGGCGTTAGCCGAAAAGTGGCGGCAGAGTTTACCTTTTTCCTGGCGGTGCCGGTGATGTTTGGCGCCAGCTTATTAAAATTGGTGAAGTTTGGCGGTTCCTTTACATCTACGGAGATTGGTTTATTGGCGGTAGGACTGATTGTAGCTTTCGTTGTTTCCATTGTGGTAATTCGGTTTTTGATGGATTATATTAAGAGACATGATTTTAAGGTATTTGGATACTATCGCATTATACTAGGTATTTTGGTATTATGTTATGCGTTTTTATTGGCCCCGGGCGCTACGGCTGCTTGAGGCCACAGAAGAGGAGCTAAAAAATGCAGGAAGAAGAAAAAACAAAAGATCCATTGGCGGCCAGTGCGATGCAGTTGGACAGTGGATTTTTGCTGGATGTGGCAGAGTTTTTTAAGGTGTTTGGCGATGTGACCCGGATTAAGATGTTGTTGCTGCTGCTAGAAGGCGAAGTATGTGTGAGTGATTTGGCAGAACAGTTGGGTATGAGTCAGTCTGCTGTCAGCCATCAGCTCCGGGTGCTGCGGCAAAATAGTCTAGTGAAGTTTCGAAAAGAAGGAAAGACAGTGTACTACTCTCTGGATGACCATCATGTGGAGATGGTGCTGCGCCAGGGGATGAGTCACATTGGTCACAAAAATGGATATATGCAAGAATGAAAAAACTCGCCGTTTTTGGAGAAAACGGCGAGTTTTTTCATCCCAAAGCCGTGTCCAGAACCATCATCAAGGCAAAGCCTGCCATCACAGATAAGGTGGCGCTATGGGAATGTTCGCCCAGATGTGCTTCAGGGATCAGTTCTTCTGCCACCACATAAAGCATGGCGCCTGCGGCAAAAGAAAGCAGGAAGGGCATGATTGGCCCAATGGCTGGGGCGCACAGCAGCACGATAAAGGCAAATACCGGTTCCACTGCACCAGAGGCCATACCTAAGGCAAAAGCCTTATTCCGCTTAACACCGGCTTGGGCTAAAGGCAAAGATACGGCGGCGCCCTCGGGAAGGTTTTGGATGGCGATCCCCATACTGAGAGCGAAGGCTGCTGCCAGGGCAGCTTCGCCATGCTGAAGGGCCAGGGCAAAAGAGAGGCCTACGGCCATTCCTTCCGGAATATTATGCAGGGTTACGGCAAAAAACAACAGGGTGGAACGAGACCAAGGCACCCGAATCCCTTCAGCGTGGGCACCCATGGGATGGATATGCGGCAGGATGCTATCAAAAAGCAGTAAAAAAAGCACACCAGTGCCAAAGCCGGACAGGACAGAAAGCCAGGGCGTTTGCTCCAGGGCAGCGGCTTCTTCCATGGCAGGCAGCAATAAGCTGAAAACAGCAGAAGCTGTCATAATACCGGCGGCAAAGCCAAGGCAGATTTTTTGCCAGAGATGAGCGCGTTTTGGGCGGAGCAAAAATACCAATGCTGCGCCAAAACTGGTCATCATAAAGGGGATGAGAAGCCCGATGAATGCAGATAGCCAAAGGTGAATCATTAGAAAATACCTCCCCAAAAAAGAACTTTAAATTAGTTTAAACTAACTACAAAAGAAAAAAAGAACCCCGCTCCGGGGCCTCCCCTTTTTAGGGGAGTGTGTCATCCGCCATATAGCCGCCTTTAATGGCCCAATTTTCAACGGGCTGTTCGTTCAGCACGATGAGAATATGCTCTTTTTTAAACAACGTTTTGTCATTGATGGCAGAAACAATGCTACTATACAGCTGTTGTTTAAATTCCGCGCTCCGTCCGGAACGCATAAGGATTTCGATATAGATCTCATAGGGATCTTTCAGCTCGAATAAATCCTGGTCGTAACGGATCACTTTAATGTTTCGATCGGTGGATTTGAGGCCAAACGATGTCCGCACCACGTCCATGACGATATTTTTGATGGTGATGGCTGTTTCAATCTTCCATTTATTGCCCATTTCAATGGTAATCACTGGCATGGATGAGACCTCCTTTCCTACCCTTCTATTGTACCTGAAAGGGGAGAATCCGTCTATGGTTTCCTTATTTTGTTACAGAATTTTAATATTTTTCTCGGACGAAGAAAAAGGATTTAGGGCGAAAATGTAGAATGTAATTTGATAAAGAAAGGAAAAGAAATCTGTTGAAACGGAGAAGGGGGGACCGGCCATGAACCTACGAGAACACCGAGAAGCGTTGGAAAATGAGCTGCTGAGTCCCTATGCGGCCCGGAGCACCGAAACCCGGGGCAGGGTGCGGCCGGAAGAAAAATGCGATATCCGCACGGAGTATCAGCGGGATAGGGATCGGATTTTACACTGCAAAGCCTTTCGCCGGATGAAACACAAAACCCAGGTGTTTATCTCTCCGGAAGGGGATCATTACCGCACTCGGCTGACCCATACGCTGGAAGTTAGTCAAATTGCCCGTACCATTGCCCGGGCACTGCGGTTAAATGAGGATCTGACTGAAGCCATTGCCCTGGGCCACGATTTGGGCCATACGCCGTTTGGCCATTCGGGGGAAAAAGTCCTTAACGATTTATATGATGGTGGCTTTGAGCACTGTGCCCAAAGTATTCGTGTAGTGGAGCGGCTGGAAAAGGATGGCCAGGGGCTAAACCTGACGTGGGAAGTAAAAAATGGAATTTTAAACCACCGTACTGCCGGACATCCGGCCACATTGGAGGGCAAGGTAGTACAGCTTTCCGATAAAATCGCCTATATCAATCATGATATTGATGACGCCATTCGAGCCGGGGTACTTCGGGAAGAAGATATCCCGAGGGATTTGGTGGAAATGGTGGGCAATAGAAGCAGTAAGCGGATTGATTCCATGATCCGGGATACGGTGTATCATAGCCTGGGGCAAAACGACATCGTCAATAGCCCGGAAATGAAAAAAGCCATGGGAGATTTGCGAGCTTTTATGTTCCGGAAGGTTTATACGGACGAGCGTTCCTTACGGGAGGGTCAGAAAGTGGAGCGGATGATTCGGGATTTGTTTGGCTATTTTATGGAACATCCGGATCAGATGCAGCAGGAATTTTTGAATTTAATGGCGGAAGGAGAGGCGGTGGATCGGACGGTATGCGATTTTATTGCCTGCATGACGGATCGGTATGCCATTGCGATTTACCGCAAGCTGTTTATTCCTTCTAGCTGGGGTATTTATTGAGCGCGGAAAAACAGGAAAGGAGGCAGAGCCATGCGGTATCCCCAAGAGTTTATTGAGCGGGTGCGGGCAGAAACGGATCTGGTTGAGCTGGTCTCCTCCTACCTTCCTTTAAAACAAAAGGGAAGTAGTTATTTTGGTCTTTGCCCTTTCCATCATGAGCATACGCCGTCTTTTTCTGTCAGCCGGGACAAGCAGTTATACTATT
Organism: Candidatus Neoanaerotignum galli; assembly: GCA_904381335.1. Taxonomy (GTDB): domain Bacteria; phylum Bacillota; class Clostridia; order Lachnospirales; family Anaerotignaceae; genus Neoanaerotignum; species Neoanaerotignum galli. Next base: position 10,703 of record CAJFIN010000014.1, read on the forward strand.
GTTTTGGCTGTGGCGCTGCAGGGAATGTGTTTGGTTTTGTGATGCAGATGGAAAACTGTGGTTTCCCGGAGGCGCTCAAACTGTTGGCAGAGCGGGCAAATATTCCCATGCCGGCCCAAGAAATGACTTGGCAGGAGCGGGAGGAAGAAAGCCTGCGGGAACGGTTATATGAAATGCATCGAGCGGCGGGTCGTTTTTTTTACGATGCCCTTCAGGCAGAAGAAGGCATGGCAGCCCGCAATTATTTGGAGCAGCGGCGGGTATCTTTGCCCATCCAGCGGAAGTTTGGTCTAGGGTATTGTCCCAAAGACCGCACCGCCTTGACGCGCCATTTAAAGCAGTTGGGATATCGGGAAGAGGAGATGAAAGAAAGCGGGCTGGTCATTGAGGGAAAGCACGGCTTATATGACCGGTTTTCCGGGCGGCTGATGTTTCCCATTATGGATTGGCAAAGCCGCATCATTGGGTTTGGCGGCCGGATTTTAGACCGGGGAGAGCCGAAATACCTCAATTCTCCGGAAACGAAGATTTTTCAAAAAAAGAAGAACCTTTATGGTATTTCCTTTGCCAGAAAGGCGAAAAAAGACACGATTTTGCTGGTGGAAGGGTATATGGATATGATTACCATCTACCAGGCGGGGTTCCCCTTTGTGGTGGCTTCTTTGGGAACGGCCTTTCATCAAGATCATGCCAATCTGCTAAAAAAGGTAGCCAAAGAGGTGATTCTCCTTTTCGATAGTGATGAAGCTGGTGAACGGGCAGCCCTGCGGGCCATCCCCATTTTGGTGGGGAATGGGTTTACGGTAAAGGTATTACAAGTGCCTATGGGCAAAGACCCGGATCAGTTCATTAAGGAGCACGGCTCAGCGGCCTTTGGCCGTTTGCTGGTGGAGGCCAAACACTATTTGGCCTTTCAGCTGGATTGTATCCGAAAAAAATATGATCTGAATTCTTTAGAACAAAAATTACAGTTTACCAAGGAAGCGGCGGTGTTGCTGGCCCGTTTGTCTTCTCCCATTGAGCAGGATGTTTACGCCCGGGAGATTGCTGCGAAAACGGGAGTGGATTTAGGCGCCATTCAAACAGAGATGCGGGCCCTAAGCCGGAAAGAGGCAGAGGACTTTGCCCGCGAATCGGAAAAACAGCGCCGCAGGGCCTATCAAGATGCCGCCTCCTTACAGGAGAGGCAAAAAGCAAAGGGACTGCAAGATGCGCAAGGGACGATTTTGTCTGTGTTGAGCGGCTATCCAGCCTTTTTGCCGAAGATTGCAGAGATGCTCCATCCGGATGATTTTTTGGATGAGACGTATCGCCGGTTAGCCGAAGCAGTATATGCTCAGGCTAGCGCAGGACAGCGGGCAGACCCTGCGGCATTAGTGAGTTTATTTGATACGGCGGCAGAACAGGAAAAAGCAGCTGCCGCTTTTGCAAGACCCTTACCCCAAGGGGAAAATGGGGAGTTGGAAAAAGCAGTGAATGAAGCATTGCAGCTTGTCAAACGTACGGCCATTGAGGTAAAATCAGCCTCAGTGACGGATGTGCAGACATTGCAGGAACTTCTTGCCGAACGAAAAAAGCTGGAACGGTTTTCAGTGCGGCTGTGACAGAAACAAGAAAGGAAGGATCACATTGAAATCCCCAGAAGAAAATATGTTGCTTACCCGTTTAAAAGAATTAGTTGCCATGGGCAAAAAGAAAAAGGGCGTGCTGGAATATAAAGAGATCATCAGCTATCTGGGCGACATCGAATTGGATCCCGATCAGATCGACAAAATCTACGAATACTTTGAAAGCCAGGGCATCGATGTGTTGGGCACCATGGATATGGATGATGAAGTGGAAAAGGATCTGGATCTGTCTCTGCCAGAAGGAATCAATATTGATGATCCAGTGCGGATGTATCTCAAAGAAATCGGCAAAGTGCCCCTGTTGAGCGCAGAGGAAGAAATTGAGTTGGCAAAGCGCATGGAGGAAGGAGATGAAACGGCCAAAAAGAAATTGGCCGAGGCAAACCTTCGTTTGGTTGTCAGCATTGCCAAACGCTATGTGGGTCGGGGCATGCTCTTTTTGGATCTGATTCAAGAAGGCAATTTGGGACTCATCAAAGCAGTGGAAAAATTTGATTACAGCAAAGGATATAAATTTAGCACCTATGCCACCTGGTGGATTCGGCAGGCCATTACCCGGGCCATTGCTGACCAGGCAAGAACCATCCGCATTCCGGTGCATATGGTGGAAACCATCAATAAATTGATCCGTATCTCCCGCCAGCTGATTCAGGAGCTGGGGCGGGAACCGACAGCAGAAGAACTGGCGGCGGAAATGGCTATGCCTGTGGATAAGGTGCGGGAAATCATGAAAATTGCCCAGGAACCTGTCTCTTTGGAGACGCCCATTGGTGAGGAAGAGGACAGCCACTTGGGCGACTTTATCCCAGATGACGACATTCCGGCGCCTGCGGAAGCAGCTGCCTTTACGTTGCTCAAAGAGCAGTTGATCGATGTGCTTGATACGTTGACTGATCGAGAGGAAAAAGTGCTTCGCCTGCGTTTTGGCTTGGATGATGGTCGGGCTAGAACATTGGAAGAAGTGGGCAAAGAGTTTAATGTGACTAGGGAGCGAATCCGTCAGATTGAAGCGAAGGCGCTGCGGAAACTCCGTCATCCCAGCCGCAGCAAAAAGCTGAAGGATTATTTGGAATAAAAAGGCGGCTCAAACGCCATTGTCAAGGCCGGGGCAAAAAAGATGCCCCGGCCTTTGGATTGAAAGGGAGACAGCTTTATGATAGAATAAAGCAATCAGAGCAGAAGGGGCGAGGACGTATGGAAATATCCCAACGGCTGCAGGCTGTAGCCCAGTTTGTGACAGGCCCAGTGGTGGCTGATATTGGCACGGATCATGGGTATATCCCCATTTATTTGGTGCAGACGGGAAAGGCGAAGAAAGTGATTGCGGCGGATGTGCGGCCAGGGCCTTTGGCCAGAGCTAGGGAACATATTGCTCAGTATGGACTTAATGCGTCTATTGAGACACGGCTTGGCAGTGGGCTTTCGGTGCTTTCTCCGGGAGAGGTGCAGACGGTGGTGGTATCCGGTTTGGGCGGCATGCTGCTCTGTTCTTTGTTAGAGGAAGGGGCGGCGGTGGTGGCTTCTGTCAAGCAGCTGGTGCTTCAGCCTCAATTGGATGTACCGGCAGTGCGGGACGCTGTGCACCGGTGCGGCTTCGCTATCTGTCAGGAACAAATGGTTTATGAAGAAGGAAAGTTTTATACCGTGCTGGACTGTATTCGTGGCGAAGAAGCACCCTATAATAAAGCAGAACTGCGCTTTGGCCGAAGAAATATCGAAAAGCGTTGTCCGGTATTGCGCGAGTATTTACGATACCTTTGGCAGCAGACGAAAAAACAGCGGCGTTTTGCTGCGCAAGGGCAGACTGACCGGGCGATAGCACGGCAGCGGGAGTTGGAGGCGGAGCAGAATTTTTTGCAGGAGGTGTTTAGCTGTTATGAAGGGCAGAGCATTGATGGAGATCTTGGAAGCTTGGGCTCCACAGAGCCTGGCGGAAAGTTGGGATAATCCCGGTCTTTTGGTAGGCGATGCCGACCGGGAGGTGAAACGGGTCTTGGTGGCGCTGGATGTGCGGGATAGCGTGATCGAAGAAGCAATTTTGTGCCGGGCAGATTGGATTATTACCCATCACCCCATGTTATTTTCTCCGTTAAAAAAAATCACCACTGATAGTCCAAACGGCAGACGGGTGCTGCGTTTAGCGCAGGCGGGGATCAGCCATTATGCGATGCACACCAACTTGGATACGGCCTTTGGCGGCACCAATGATACGCTGGCGGCGTTAGCCAATTTGCAGGAAGTGTCCGTGCTTTGCCCCACCTGTCAGCAAGACGGTCAGCCCAATGGCCTAGGACGGATCGGTTTTTTGCCGGAACCGATGGCATTGGGAGAGTTTGCAGATATGCTGCGCCAAAAAGTAGGCTTACGCCATATTTCCATTGTGGGCAGCAGGGAAAAACAGGTGCGCCGGGTGGCATTATGTACAGGCAGCGGCATGGACTTTTTAGAAGAAGCAGCGAACCAGGGGGCAGACGTCTATCTGAGTGGGGATATCCGGTTTCATGAGGCCCAAAAGGCCCAGGATCTGGGTGTGGCGTTGGTGGATGTAACCCATTATGCCAGTGAGGTACTGATCGTACCAGTGATTGCACGATATTTACGGGAAAAGACAGCATTAGATGTGGTAGAAAGCCATGTGGATGGGCAAGTGTTTGACGTCATTTGATGGAGGCAAAAACGATGGACCGCAGAGAAGTTTTGGTGCGGGGCAAATGGATGCCCTTGGCGCCAGGAGAGACATTTGCATCACTGTTTGAGAAAGTGCGCCGTCCAGGGGAGCGGGAGGCCATGGTGGCGCGGGTGAAAAACGAGCTGCAAGAACTTTCCAGCCATGTATGGCCGGGGGTAGAAGTGGATTTTCTGGATTATACGGACCCGGATGGACGGCGGGTGTATGGCCGTAGCTTATCGCTTTTGATGCTTAAGGCCATTCGGGATTTGATGGGCAATGTACCAGTGGTGATTGAGCATACCATTCATCGGAATTATTATTGTGAATTCTGTGATACCAGTGTGGCAGTGACACAACAGCGCCTTGAAGCAATCAAAAAGCGGATGCAGGAATTGGTAGCAGCAGATTTGCCCATTGGCAAGGAGACCATGCGTGTCAGCCGTGCCATTTGTATTGCCAAAGAGCAAGGGATGGAGACGAAGGCCCGGTTATTTGGCTATCGGAAGGCTTCAAATATCAACATGTACTGTTTGGATGGGTTTTATGATTACTTTTATGGATATATGCTGCCCCGCACAGGATATTTGACTTCTTTTGATTTAGTTGCGTATGAACGGGGGTTTTTGTTGGTTTGTCCAGACGCCAAAGACCCGGAGCAGCTTTCCAGTTATGCACATTTTGAAAAAATTTCCCATGTGTTTATGGAGCAGCTGGACTGGTCCAGGCTCATGGGGGTGGATAATGTGGCGGATCTGAACGACATCATTGTCCGGGGAGAATTTGAGGACTTAGTGTTGGTCAATGAAGCCCTGCATGAAAAAAAGATTTCCCAGATCGCAGACACGATCACGGCTCGAAAAGGCGCGCTGAAGGTAGTGCTTATCGCAGGTCCGTCTTCGTCTGGGAAGACCTCCTTTGCCCAGCGGTTGGGCATTGCCCTGCGGGTCAATGGGCTTTATCCCCATACCATTGGGCTGGACGACTATTTTATCGATCGGTCTAAAACGCCGTTAGACAGCGAAGGCAAGCCGGATTTTGAAAGCATTGATGCCTTGGATCTGCCGGTGTTTCAGCGGGATTTAGCAGCTTTGCTGAAAGGAGAAGAAATAGAAACGCCATGTTATAATTTCGTGCTGGGCGTGCGGGAGTATCGGGGACGAAAGCTGCGCCTAGGGCCAGATGACATTTTGTTGGTTGAGGGTATCCATGGCCTTAATGACCGTTTGACAGAAACGATACCAGAAGAACAGAAGTTTCGTATTTTTATCAGCGCCATGACGCAGCTCAATGTGGACGATCATAACCGCATTTCTACCTCGGATAGCCGACTGCTGCGCCGCATTGTCCGGGATCATCAGTTCCGTGGCAGTTCGGCAGCGAAGACGATATCTTCTTGGCCCAGTGTGAAACGGGGGGAAGAAAAAAATATTTTCCCCTACCAGGAAAATGCCGATGTGATGTTTAATTCCACCACGATTTATGAGTTGAGTGTACTAAAAAATTATGTGGAACCATTACTTTATCAAATTACGCCGGAGCAGGAAGAGTATGTGACGGCGAAGCGGATGATGAAGTTTTTGGACTATTTTTTGGCGGCAAACTGTGATGTGGTGCCGCGAAATTCCATTTTAAAAGAGTTCTTGGGCGGCAGCGCCCTACATGTATAAGGTCAGATCCATAGGAAAGGAGGGCTTAGGATGGATGAAGGACAGCCAAAGAAGAAAAAATCCATTGGATTTTTTATCTTTGCCATTGTTATGGTGGTGTTTTGTGCGGTGCTAGCCGTGATGTTTTATGGCAATGGGGATAACCGCTCTGTGGCATTGGCCATTTGTGCGTTTTTCTGGTTGGGCTATTGTGCAAAAACCTGGAAAGATTACCGGGGTAAATAAAGCCCCATGGGCTGACCGCTCGTTTTTTGCTTCATGAGGCAGAAAACGGGCGGTTTTTTGTTTGTCTTTTAAGCCAGCCAGGGGTAAATGCGGCGTATCCATGAGGTTACAAGGGAAGAGGTATCTTAGCCGATCGTGGAAAAAGGTTTGAGTGGCTTAACATAAAAAAAGCTGCCGCAAAAGCGGCAGCGATAAAGCAGGTCTATAAGCCGGGTTCTGTATTGGACGGTCATCTATCTTGGTACACTGTCGCCAGTGTCATCATGCGACCATGCTTTGGCGGGACGAGCAGCCCCTCAATGCCAGATTCGGTCTTGCTTCGGGTGGGGTTTACAGAGCCTTCGCCGTTACCGGCAAAGCGGTGAGCTCTTACCTCACCTTTCCATCCTTACCTCGCCAAAGGCGGGGCGGTTTATTTCTGTTGCACTTTCCTTAAAGTCGCCTTCACCAGTCGTTAGCTGGCACCCTTGCTCTATGAAGCCCGGACTTTCCTCCCCTTTTGAGGGCGACCGTCTGGCCTGCTTTAAAACTCAGTATAGCAAAGAACGGCGGTTCTTGTCAAGGCAGCCCGTCACTGGAGATTGAGCCGGTTTTTGAGAATCTGCCACGTGGGCAGGTAAAAGATGATGTTTAAGACCATCATAACGGCGATGGAGCCCAGCAACAGCGGATGAATGGAGTTGATAGAGGCATTGAAGTAATCGAGCAATGGGGAATTACCCAGCATAGCGAAAGCAACACCTTCGATGAAAGTCAAAATGGTGGTCAGTACCAAATACCAAACAATGGCCATCAAAACTCTGTGCTTTTTTGATAAGTGTCCTAACGCCATGGAAAGATAATAAAACAACGTACCATTGGCTAAGCTTACCACCACCAAAATAAAAAGCTCTACAATGACTAGTGGCCAAGAGGGCATTTGATGGAAGGCTTCCCGGAAAATAGCGCCCCAGGGCTGAGAGAAGAAAGCGCCCCATAAATCACTGTAGCTGGCAAAAATAATGAGACTGATGCCGCCCACCAAAAGGGAAATCAATGTCATAATAACAGCGCCAAAAAGCTTACTCAGCAGGAGCGCATGGGTGGAAACGGGCAGCGTATGCATAAGATAGCCCCCATCAGAGAGGAGATCCTGGTAAAACCGCAGCACCGTGACAATGACTGTCATCACAGCCACACCAACGATTAAAATCAGATATAAGGCAAAGACGGTAATCACCATAACAGAGGAGAGCAAACCAAGATCCATATTCTGTCCCATAGCATAGCCAAAGATGAATCGGTTTAACAGAGCAACCAGTAAAACGCCGCCATAGATGGGCAGCAGCCCTTTGGATAGGGATTTTAGTTCATAACGCAATAGTTTTAACATGGGTCAGGCCTCCTTTCTGGTATAGCCGGGATAAACTGGGGTGCGAAAGATGTCGCGGAACAGAGCATCCACACTTTTGCCCTCTGTTTCCCGGATTCGGTCCACCGAATCTTGACGCACCAGATGGCCGTTTTGTAAAAAGATCACTTCATCCAATACCCGTTCGATGTCGCTGATCAGATGAGTGGACAACAGGACGGTGCCTTCTTCGTTATAGTTGGTGAGGATCGTATTGAGGATGAAATCCCGAGCGGCAGGGTCCACGCCGGCAATGGGCTCATCCATGAGATAAAGTTGGGCCTTGCGGCTCATCACCAGCACCAGCTGTACCTTTTCCTGCGTACCTTTGGAAAGGCGTCTGATTTTTTCGCCAGGGGCAATGCCTAGTGAGGAGAGCATGTCCAGGGCTTTTTTCCGGTCAAAGTCGGGATAAAAGTCAGCAAAAAAGGCTAATATGTCATTAACGCGCATCCATTTCGGAAAATACATCCGGTCTGGCAGATAACTGACGATGGATTTGGTATAGATGCCGGGGGCATGGCCATCGATGCAGACGTCACCCTGTGTGGGCGTCAGCAAACCGCTCAGCAATTTTATCAGGGTGGTTTTGCCGCTGCCATTGGGCCCCAGCAGTCCCACGATTTTGCCCCGGCCCACCGTCAAAGAAACATGGCTGAGAGCTTCTGTGCCAGTGGTATAGCTTTTGGTCAGGTTTTTACATTCGATCAAAGGTTGTTCATTCATCATCCTTACCTCCTTTTTGCAGGAATTGAGCGGCATCTTGAGGGCCATAGCCCAATGTCTCCATGGCCGCTACATATTGTTTGGCCAAGTCTTTGGCCTGCTGCTCCCGTACGCGGCTGATGGCCTGGGTGTTTTCGGTGACGGTACGGCCGGAAGTGCGGTTTGTTACCACCAGCCTCTGGTCCTCCAGCAGGCTTAGTGCCCGCTGCATGGTGTTGGGATTGACACCGGCTTCTGCCGCTAATTCTCGCACGGCTGGGATACGTCCGCCCGGCGGGTAGGCGCCAGCTAAAATGCGTTGGGTGAGTTGTTCGGCCAATTGTAGGTAGATGGGTCGGTCATCGGTGAGTTTCCATTGCATAGCAGCACTCCTTTCTGTATTATTGTATTGATGCCTTAATACAATATACCATGAGAAAAATGTCCTGTCAAGCAAAAGATGAGAAATTGAATTATAAGCAAGTTTATTTAGATAATGTGCAAATTTAAGAAAATTAATTTTTAATTTAAGCAAAAAATTATGTAAAATTGCTGAAATCAAAAATTTTTGAAAAAAGATATTGACTTTTATACGACATGGTACTACAATGACATCATCAGATGATCGTTACGTTTTCGTGAAAAGGAGGTTCGGACAGTATGCATACCGCGATTTCATTTGCATCTCAAATTCATAGTGTCCTCCTCGTCTGCCTCGTCAGCCTTATTCTCGTGGATAAGGTTCTTTTTGATAGAAAAAACAAGGTATTTCGCTGAAAACGATGCCTGAGGGGCAGAGATAACAATCGTCTTTGTAGACAAAACCCAACGCCGTGCAGTGAATACTTGCACGGCGTTTCTTTTTTTAACGGAGGTGACAAAAGCGATGGAGTTGACAGGCAGCGAGATCGTGCTGGAAGTGCTGGCTGAGGAGGACGTGGATACGGTATTCGGATATCCTGGCGGAAATATTCTCAGTTTATATGATGCGTTAGGGCAGAACCAGAAAGGAATTCGCCATATCCTGACAGCCCATGAACAAGGGGCGTCTCATTGTGCAGATGGATATGCGCGGGCAGGAGGAAAGGTTGGCGTTGTCATCGCCACCTCTGGACCGGGCGTCACCAATCTGATGACAGGCCTGGCAACAGCCAATGCGGATTCAGTGCCTATGGTGGCCATTACGGGCAGCGTGCCATTAGCTTCTGCCGGGACAGATAGTTTTCAGGAAATTGATACAGCCAGTTTAACATTGGCAGTGACCAAATACAGCTATTATGTTCGAGATGTAAAAAAACTGGCATACACTTTGCGCAAAGCGTTTCAAATGGCCAGATCCGGCCGCCCCGGCCCGGTGCTGGTGGATATTCCTCATGATGTGCAAAAAGCCACCTGCGAATTTGAAGCAGAAGGCAAATGGGAGACAACACCCATGGATATTCCGGCGGAAGGACCATTAAGCCAGGCGGCACAGCTCATCAATGAAAGTCAACGGCCTGTGTTTTACTGCGGCGGCGGCGTCATCAATAGCCATACGGCTGCTCAGGTGCGGGCGTTGGCAGAAAAATGCGGCGCTTATGTGGCCTTCTCTATGATGGGTGTTTCCGCAATGGAGGCAGATCATCCCCTCTGTCTTGGAATGACAGGGATGTATGGCCATATGGAAGCGGCCAAAGTGATTCAGGAGGCGGATGTGGTATTTGCTGTGGGCGTACGGTTCTCCGACCGAGGCACCGGCAACCGGGAAGGGTTTGCACCTAAGGCAAAGATCATCCATTTGGATATTGACTATGCGGAGCAGGGGAAGCTTTTAAAGCCGCAAGTGGAGATCACAGGAGATTTTCGGATGGCCTTTGATTATCTGCTGGAAAATGTGAAGGATCAAACCCATCCTGACTGGGATCAGGAAGTGGCCCGCATCAAAGAAGCATATTCTGAAAAGAGAAAAGAAGGTTTTTGTCCCCGCAATATCATTGAGGCGGTCAATGCCATGACGCCGGGAGATACACCGGTGGCCACAGATGTGGGCCAGCATCAGATGTGGGTGGCAAAATATTATCATTTTAGAAAAAGCGGCACATTGCTTACCTCTGGTGGTTTTGGCACCATGGGGTACGGCATGGGCGCCAGCATCGGCGCCGCCCTTTCCACCGGAAAGCGCAGCATCCTCTTTACCGGGGACGGCAGCTTCTGTATGAATATGCAGGAAGTAACAACGGCAGTGCGGTATCAAATACCCGTGACGGTGTTGGTGATGGATAATGGCGGACTGGGCATGATTCGTCAATTAGAGGATTGTTTTTGTGATGGACGGCGGTTTTCCACCGAGCTGGGATACAAAACGGACTTTGCCCGATTGGCTGAAGCTATGGGCGCCAAAGGGTTTCGTGTCCATAATTTAGAGGAACTAAAAAAAGCGTATCAGGCGGCGCAGCAGGAATGCGGCCCCGTAGTGATCGATTGTATCATATCGGAAAAGGAATTTGCTTATCCTATGATCCCCCCCAATCAGACCGTGGAGGATCGGATCTTGGGGTAAGGAAAAAGGAGGAATCGTTATGGCCATGGTACAGATTTTATTACAAGCAACCCATACGGATGATTTAATTATGAGAATTACGGCAGAGCTGCATAAGCGTGGATTTGAAATTCGCTCTTTCCAATATGAGCGGGAGGAAGATGAGATTGCCCGTGTGCGCATTATTGCCATGGGTGATGAAATGCGGCGCGGACAGATCCTGCGTCAATTAAACCGTTTAAGCGATATTGAAGCGGCTGCAATGAAGGCTTGTTGATCTGGAGAAAAAGGAAGCTTGCATCTGACAAATGGATGCGGTATAGTGAAGAAGGCAATACCGGTTGACCGGGCGAAGCACTGGCGGCCGTGAGTAAGAATATGATCTTTCGGCATAGAAAGAGATATTCCAATAAAATAGGACCAAACAAAGAAAAGGAGAGAAAAGACATGGCAAAGATGTATTATGAGGCAGATTGTGATCTGAGTAAGTTGGATGGCAAGACCATCGCTATCATCGGTTATGGTTCTCAGGGCCACGCCCATGCCCAGAATCTGCGGGATTCTGGCTGCAAGGTAATCATTGGCCTGCGTAAAGGCGGCAAATCCTGGCCCAAAGCCGTAGAAGATGGCTTTGAAGTGATGACCGTGGCTGAGGCTGCGCAAAAGGGCGACATCATTATGATCCTCATCAATGATGAAAGACAGGCAGATGTTTACAAAAATGAAATCGCTCCTTACCTGACCGAAGGCAAGGCCATTGCATTTGCTCATGGCTTTAACATCCGCTATAAACAGATTGTGCCTCCTGCCAATGTAGATGTATTCATGGCTGCTCCCAAAGGCCCTGGCCATACCGTTCGTTCTCTATATACCGTTGGTAAAGGCGTTCCCTGCTTGGTAGCAGTAGAACAGGATGCCACTGGCAAATGCTATGATATCGCTTTGGCATACATTGCCGGTATCGGTGGCGCAAGAGCCGGTATCATGGAAACCACCATGCATGATGAGACAGAAACCGACTTGTTCGGCGAACAGGCTGTGCTGTGCGGCGGCTTGGTTGAATTGATGCGTTGTGGGTTTGAAACTCTGGTGGAAGCTGGATATGAGCCAGAAAACGCTTATTTTGAATGCATCCATGAAGTAAAACTGATTGTTGACCTGATTAACAAAGGCGGCATTGCAGCCATGAACTACTCCATTTCTGATACGGCTGAATTTGGTGAATATGTTTCCGGCGGCCGTGTGATCCCTTATGAAGAAACCAAAGCCAACATGAAGAAAGTTTTGCAGGACATCCAGGATGGCACCTTTGCTGGACGTTGGATTGCAGAAAACAAAAACGGCCGTTGCTTCTTTAACTCCAAACGGGATATGCTGGCAAAACATCAGATGGAAATCGTGGGCGAACAGCTGCGTAACCAGATGCTGTGGAAAGACGACAAAAACCTGGATACGGCTTCTTTCTGATCGGAGCGAACGGAAAAGAAAGGCGGGAGTAGGATATGCAGGATGCGGTAATGGATCTGCTGCTGTACGGCGAAATGACACAAGAAGAAGTGCTGTGGCGGATGGGTGGCATTATTCAAGATTGGAAGAGCGGCGAGGCCACAAAACAGCAATTGGTTCACCGGGTGTATCGTGTGGTGAAGCAGCTGCTGGATTTGGGCACTACCTATGGGTTTGATGAAAATTTATGGCAGGATTATCTGACTTTTTATCTGATAACCAATGAAAACTCTTTTTCTCTGACTTGTGAGCGGACAAAACCCCAATCCGGCAGCATTAACGCCTTAGTGAAAGCAGATCTGGAAGTATTCCGGCAGTTATATCACTATGATTTTTCCGCCTTGGAGCAGGCCTTGGGCATCACTTGCCTGACAGAGATCACCCATTATCACGCCATTGGCAAACGGGAGCAGGTCTATCATAAAACCGTCAGCAGCCGTGTGCGGCGGCTAAGCCGGGCATTGGCGGCAGCAAAAAATGCGGAGGAGATGTTTGATCTGCTGACGCAGTATTACCAAGAGGAAGGCGTGGGTATCTTTGGGCTCTACCGGGCATTCCATGTGGAGGAGGGGCCAGAAGGCGTGCAGTTTTTGCCGGTGAGCAATGCCGGGCAAAACCGCCTGTCTGATCTTGTGGGATATGAAAGCCAGAAACAACAGCTGCGGGAAAATACGGAGGCCTTTTTGGCAGGACGGACGGCAAACAATGTATTGTTGTATGGCGATAGCGGTACCGGAAAATCTTCGTCCGTCAAGGCGCTGATGAATGAATATGGGGATCAGGGGATGCGGCTGATTGAAATATATAAGCACCAGTTTCGGCTGCTGTCGCCGCTGATTGCTAAGCTGAAAAAACGGAACTATCGCTTCATTATTTATATGGACGATCTGTCCTTTGAAGCGGATGAAGTGGAATATAAATTCCTCAAAGCGGTGATGGAAGGAGGCGTGGAAACAAAGCCGGATAATATCCTGCTTTATGCCACCTCTAACCGCCGCCATCTCATCAAAGAAACTTGGAACGACAGAAATGACATGGAGTTCCAAAATGAAATCCATCGTTCTGATACGATGGAAGAAAAACTTTCCTTGGCTGCACGGTTTGGGATTCTCATTGGCTATACAAGCCCCAACCGCAAGGAATTTTATGATATTGTGGAAACACTGGCCAGCCGCCATCCGGAGATCCAGCTGAGTAAGGAAGAACTGTTGGCAGAAGCCAATCGGTGGGAACTTCGCCATGGAGGCGTTTCGGGTCGGACAGCACAGCAATTTATCAATGCCTTAGCCGGCAAAGCAGAAAAGAAATAATCCTGGAAAAAAGGACGCTTGATATCAAGCGTCCTTTTTTGTATGAACAAGAAGGTTGTTGCCGGCAGAAAGGCGGTTGTATCCGATTCATTTGGATGAAATCTGCCGCAGAAATCAGCGCCCGGCAGGTCTATGGATCAAAACCAAAGACTTATCTTGTTGGCATAAAGGGAATTTTAAGCTCGCCTGCGGTCAGTGCCTTGGCAAAAGGCAAGTTTGCCGGACAAAGGGGATACTGGAGAAGTTCTTCTGGCAAGACCCATCGAAGCGCTATATGCACATTCGCCTGGGGCTTACCCAACACTGGCTGGGCAGCATAGAAAAAGAGATGAACCATTTTTTTCGGATACGGGTAGGCGGTTTGCCATAAAAGAGGGCCGATCTGAATGGTAATGCCCAGTTCCTCTCTGCATTCCCGCTGCAAGGTTTTGCTGGGGGATTCTCCTACTTCCACTTTTCCGCCTGGAAATTCCCAGAATAAAGGCAAATCTCCCCCCAAAGCCCGTTGTCCCAGAAGAATCTTTCCTTCGTGAAAAAGCAGGCCTGCCGCAATAAGACTCATACCTGCTTCTCCTGCGCAGGTGGCGTGTGCGGATAAGCATGACCGCCGCTTTTGCGAAATTCCATGGGCGTCATATGGAGGATGGATTTAAACGTTTTATGGAAATAACTCAGCCCATTAAAGCCCACAGATTCTGCAATATCACCAATGGAGCGATTGGTGGTGAGAATGAGGGAAGCGGCGGCAGAAATACGGATTTGAATGAGGTATTCAAAGGGGGAAAGCCGCAAGGTGCGCTGAAAACATCGGCAACATTCGCTTTTAGATAACTGGGCAGAGCCGGCAATCTCCGACAAGGTCAAAGATGAGGCGTAGTTTTGATGGATAAATTCCAGCATGGTCTTGATCCGGGCTTCATCGGCCAAGTTTTTATGAAGCCGTTCTGTGAGCAAAGAACGGACATTGCGCACTAAAATAAGCCAGAGAATACCCAGTTCGTTTTTTTGTTCCAGTTCATAGCCGAAGTTCTGCTCTTCTGCGGTGTTTAGGATCTGCATCAGGTGGGTCAAAATGTCTTTCTGCCAGTCGATCTGGGGTTTCAGTATCAGATAGTGTAAGGCTTGGCAATCCAGTATGGGACGGACATATTTTAGCCCCACCTGGTCTACACCGCCCAAAGCGCTGGGATCAAACAGGAGGGTATAAAGCTGGGTATCTTGTTGGCCGTCCGGTGTGGAAACATGGATAATATTTGAGTTGATAAAGACGCCTTCGCCTTGCTGTAGCGTAAAGGTATCTCCAGCGATTTCAAAACGGGCCTGGCCCTCTAGCACCAGCCAGAATTGTATTTTTTCGTGCCAGTGATGTTGGATGAGGGGAATGGAGTACTGGTTAAAATCTGCCACATAAAGGTCGATGGGATGCGTTGTGGATTTCCGCATCGACTTTTCTTCTAAGTTGGCATCAGAGAGGATATCATTGGAGTAGGGGATATTGTGAAAATTGCGCATAAGCTGTCTGACCTCCTTTTATCTATCTTGTCGCGCATATTTTAACATAGAAAAAAACGATTTTCCATCCCCTGCACAAAATTTTGTGGAAAATGCAAAGAAAAAAAGAGAACACCCTGCCGTTTTTGGGGGGTTGGAAGGGAGGTTTGTATTATTTTCACAAAAGATAAGATAAAGAGCGTAAAACACTGATACACATGGTTAAATCCATGAGAATCGATGAAAATCAGCCAGGGTGTTTTTGTAATGGAGAATTTTAGGGGCGTTGGAAGACATAGGGATATCAACGGGGAGGTGAAGAAAAAAGAGAAAGATTATCCAAAAAAAGGAAGGCAAAATAATGCAATAAATGGCGCGAAAAACAGATTGAAAGGGCAAAACTCTAGTGCTAGAATAGACTTATCAAATCGTTCAGGAAATGAGTCAAAATTTGTGCCATTATACAGCATTTTTTCAATAAATAGTGCTATATGGTATGACAGCTTGGCAAAATAGTGGAGGAAGGGAATGGGGTTTGGCCTTTCCAAAGCTGATTTTCTGAACGATCATCCCTCAACCGTTAGATGGAGGCGAACCCATCGGACGGTCAACATCAACAAAGAAAGGGAAATCTACAGTAAGAAAGGGGAATTTTATGAACATTAACTGGATATTATTGATTGCAGTCGTGGTTTACATCGCAATCGTAGTCATTGTTGGCGCGATCTATACCAAAAAGCATCCGCCCAAAGACACGAAAGACATGCTGATTGCCGGCGGCCAGCTGGGACCTGTGATTCTAGGCGGCACGATGGCTGCAACTTGGGTTGGCGGCGGTACCATTACCGGCGGCTCCTTGGCTGTAGGCGCTGACTATGGTTGGTGGCCAGCTATTTTGTACATGACCTGCCAAAGTATTGCACCATTGTTTTTGTATGTTGTAGCTAAAAAAGTTCGCCGTCGTGAAGCACTTACCGTCAGCGATATCTTCAATGACCGGTATGGCTCTTTTGCCAGAAACTTTGCGGCAATCGTAATCGTTATTGCGTACGTTGGTACCTGTGCTTACCAGTTCAAAGCCTTTGGTAACGCTATTTATGTCTGCACCGGCGCTAGCCTTCAGGTATCTACCATCATCGGTATTATTGTTATTGTAGCATTGGCTATGATGGGCGGCATGCGTTCTGTGGCTGTAACAGACTGTGTAGGCGCAATCTTCATCACCGGCGCCATGATCGTTGCGTTGATTGCTTCGTTCCTCTTTAACGGCGGTATCGATGGTGTATTGGCTCGTACGGCAGCCGGCACCACGGATTTCCCGTTTGGTAACTATGGCGCACTTCCTTGGTTGGCATTGACCTTTGGCGGCACGATGAACATCATCGGTGATCAGAACTTCATCCAAAGAATGTCTTCCGGTCGTGATAACAAGACGCTGAAAAAAGCTATTTTCATCTTCGTGGGCATTATCTTTGCTGTTATGTTCTGCTCGTCTACACTGGGCTTCGTACTTCGTACGGTATACCCCGATGTAACCAGCGACCTGCTGTTCTTTACTTATGCAGCTGATGCGGCTCCTGCCATCGGTGCAATCATGGTAGCCTGCGGCGCAGCATTGATTTTGACAACGGCAAACAGCTACCTGCTTTCCGCTACCACCAGCGGCGTTATGGACATCTGGTGCAAATTCTTTGATAAGAATGCTACTGAGACTAGAAAAGTTTGGTACATCCGTGTTTGCTTGGTAATCTTTGCTATCATCGCTTATATTATGGGCACTTTCTTCCCCAACGTTCTGGCTGTTCAGAACTATGTGTACGCACTGTATTCTTCCGCTATCACCCCGGCGCTGTTCGCCGCTTTGCTGTGGAAGAAAGTGACGGTACAGGGGGCTACGGCTTCTATCGTTTCCGGTACAATTATTACCTTGGCGAATGAATTTGCCGGCACGCCGATCTATGATATTCCTAGTGCCATCTTTGCTATTCCTGTTTCTGTTCTGCTGCTTTACTTCGTGTCAAAGGCTACTTACAAAGGCCCCACGGAGCGCGATATTGCCTTCTTCGCAGTGCAGGACGAAAAGATGTAACCAAGTTAATACATTCACTTTCCCCCAAAGGCTTTGCCTTTGCCTGAATCTAATGTGTTCCCTTCTTTTGGCAAAAGTCAACCGTTCGCAGAAGGGAACCTTAGATCGAGGGAAAAGAAAAAGAAAAATAGAATCAGTGTAAAGGAAGGAAATCCGCAATGATTGTGGAATCCTTATCAGTGGGAATCAGGTCAGGTTCCTACGGCATATGATTATCGACCTAAGGAGGAGATACCTATGAAATTAATGCACACAAAACTCCCTGATTTTTATCAAAAACTGCAGGATGCAGGAAAAAAGCTGCGCCCCGAAACGGAAGTAGTGGTTAGCGGCCTGGAGAATATGCAGTCTGCAAAGCTGGCCAGCCTTCGTGTAGGCCGTGCGGAAGAATATGTGGAAGAATTGACCCAGGATCCTGAAGTAACCAAGATTGAAATCAAGATCCTGCCTCAGATTCCTGAGACCATCCACACCATCGTTTTCAAAGCACTGCGTAAAGACGGCACAAGCCCGAAGACGATCCTGGGCAGCATGTTTGTTACTGGACCTGCCGCTGAGTGCTACTACTATGATTCTGAACAGGTAGATGACCGCCGGGTACCTTTTGACTAAGCATCAGATGCATATGGCAGCAATGGACCCAGACGAAGAAAACGAAAGGAGTAACGCAGCATGAACAAATTAAAATATAAACTGATCCCTGCAGGCGCTGCAGAGGGGAGAAACCCCATCAACCTGATCTTTGTAGATAAAAAAGATGTTGTAGAAGCAGGTCTTACCTATCGGGAAGCTTGCGAAGTCATTGCTAAAAACTTTAAAGAGCCCGCCGCTGTCAACATCCTGGATATGGATGCAGTTACGGTTAGCAGCGATGGTATTATGGTAGACTACGGCATTGTGGCCTTTGCTTCCATCGACTATGGCATGATCAACAAAGACTTTGGCTACCTGGAAGTTTCCGAACAGCCTTATTCCACCAAACTGTTGGAAGAAGAACCCCATATGAAACAATGGGACAACATTGATGCTTACAAAGGCAAACGGCTGTATCGTGGACCTAACTTTGAAGACAGATGGCCTCGTGTTCCTCACAATGAAACCCAGACGATCACCGGTCGTATTGCCAACAACAACACGGGTTCTGAAGTGATGAACGTAGTGGATATGACGGAAATCCTGATTCCGGCTTATGGCGCTTTGGAGATTATGAAAGACGGCGAAGTACTGATCGGTATTGCCGGCCCCGAAATCTCCGTTGGTATTGGTATGGTGGTATTTGAGACCTATGGACGTATTTTCCATCGCTCCTATGGCGCTGGTTTGACCGCCCATAACTCTGGTATCTATGCCAAAACTGTAAAGAGCGACTACCCTGCCATCTGCGGACCGAAGAGCACCTTGGCTGAATATACCATCCGTGCTTTGGAAATCGGTCTGGTACCTGGCAAAGACCTAGGCTGCTCTCCTGCCGTACTTTCTATTGCTCATGCGATGGGCCTGCCCATTGCCATTGACAACATTGAAGAACGGGCTTGGGTAGAACTGGAAAGCGTTGGCATCAAGAAAGCCGATATGGAAAAACCTGTAGAAAAACCCATGACTAAAGAAGAAGTGATCGCTCATGCGGATGAAATTGTTCCTGGTATCAGCGATGGCAAACCGTTTAAAGTTAGCGACATTTCGAAAATTTGCTATGCAGAATTCTGATTTTGTGATACAATAAAAGAATCAAAGCATGCGTGAGGACCCCTGCCCTTGTTTTGGAGAGCAGGGGTCTGGGCGCGTAAGGCAAAAGAGAAACAGAGGTGGAATAAGGATGAATCACGAGTATATCATTGCCCATGCAGATAAATCGGTATTGAAAATTTCCGGCTTGGAAGTAAAGGGCCTGAACACCCGCCAGCTGGAAGAGATTTTGGCTGAAAAACTGCATACGTTTGTGCGAGTGATCGGCGTTACGGGGGACAATATTGAAATGGATGTGTATAATATTGACCCAGAGCAGGTAAGACGCAACGAAAAAGGCCTGATTGAGAGCATTGTGCTGACGGAAGGCATTACCGTGACGGATCTGACCAAAATGACCTGTAGTGACAAGATTGTGGAAGTGGATTACGATTCGATTCCGGACGAGCCCATTTCTGATTGTGCGATGGAAAGATGGATGAAGAGAAAATGAAAAAAGTGTATATTCTCCCCACGGGAGATGAAATCCAAAGCGGCATCGTCCTGGATTTGGACGCGCCGGAATTAATGGGACAAATCCTGCGGCGCTTTCCAAAGGCAGAAGTGACCCGCCTTTGCCCTTTGCTGGATGTGGAAGACACCATCTTCCGCAAGATCGAAGAGGTGGCAGCCCAAAAGCCGGATCTTATTATTTTAATTGGCGGCAGCGGCGGTGGACACCGGTTCAGCCCCACCTTAGGGAAAGACTTTACCCATACGGCTTTGGCTCGGTATTTGGATGAGTATGCTTCCCACGAAATTTATGGGAAGAACGGTCATATGTGGACAAAGTTGGTGTGCGGCAAAAAAGAGAACACCATCATCATCAATGTGCCTGGCCCCTTTGTGGAAGCCCAGGCAGCCATTATTGCTTTTCTGGAAGGGCTGGAAGCAGGCAAAAGTCTGGATGAGATCAGCTTAGCTATGGCAGAGGCTGTTTTCAAACTCTATCCCACAGAAGCGGTGGATCAGGTAAAATAATGTGTTCTAAGCCTGAGAGGCTTTAGATAAAAAACAAAAGGTGAAAAAGAAAGGAAGTTGATTATGTTAGTACCAAAGGCAATTTCGTTCGATGTATTCGGCACCATTATCGACTGGGAAGGAGAAGTACAGGACTTCTTCAAAAGATTTATGGTCAAAAAAGGCATTGAAGGCGTAGATCCCAAAGAAGTTCAGACTCGTTGGGAAGAAATCCAGTTCGTTTATATTCAGGAGAAATATCGTCCTTACAAACA
>CAJFIN010000015.1 GCA_904381335.1 Candidatus Neoanaerotignum galli
ATCCAGCACTGCGGTATCCTTTGCTGGAGATTGTGCAGGATCTATGGGAAATGGGACTGGTGGTGGTGGCTGCGGCAGGAAATGATGGCCGTAAGGGCATTACTGCACCGGGATTGTGCCGCCGGATTTTAACGGTGGGCGCCATGGAGGATCGGGTACTTTTTCCTTTTAGGGAAAATGGGCTGCTTTATTATAAACCAGACCTGTTTGCACCGGGAGAAAATATCATCTCTTGCAAGGCAAGTCAATTTGTTTTTGATGAAAAACGTCTGCGACAGGAGCGGGAGGTGGGAGAATACTATGTGAAAATGAGCGGCACTTCTATGGCTACGCCTATGGTCAGCGGCGCTTGTGCGCAGATTTTAGGGCAGGAGCCCTATTTAACGGCAGATGAGGTAAAAGAACGGTTGGTCCAGTTTGCTTCTCCTAGACGTTTACTCAACGTACAAGCGGCTCTGAACGGAAAATAACGAGAAAAATGGAGAAAAAGACGCTTTTTCGCTGTAGAAAGAGCGTCTTTTGTTTAAACGAAAGATTTTTACGAAATAAATTTGGTGTCGTAAGGAAAATAATTTGACGGATGATAGAAAAGGTGATATTCTAGGGGCAATATGGAAATGTACGAAAATGCGCTGGTGGATTCGTCTGGAAAAACGGAATAGAAGTGGGCGCTGCCTGCCAGGAAAGACAGGAACAGACGAAGGGAAACTGCCACAAAGAAAGGAGGAAGGTTCATCGAAGATTCTTTTTCAAGACAAAAGATTTTAAGACAAAAGAATAGATGTAAAGCAGGAGGGAGAAAATGAAGAACGAAAAAATGAAATACGCCACAGGGTTTTGGGATCAGTTTACCCTGCGGGGTATGATCATTGGAGCAGTGGGATCGGTGATTTTGACCTGCTCTTCCATGTTTGTGGCATTAAAAATCTCATCTTTGCCTTGGCCTATCATGTTTGTGGCGTTGGTATCCATGTTCGGCTTAAAACTGTTTGGCAATACCAACTATAATGAGATTAATGTCACACATACGGCTATGTCTGCTGGCGCCATGGTGGCAGGCGGTCTGGCATTTACGATTCCAGGCATTTGGATGTTAGACCCATCAGCAGAGGTGAACTTCGTGCAGCTGATCGTAATTACGGTGGGTGGCGTACTGTTAGGTCTTATCTTTACGGCAATGCTGCGCAAACATTTTATTGAAAAAGCAGCATTGCCCTATGCCATGGGTCAGGCTGCGGCAGAAACGGTAAAAGTGGGTGATGAGGGTGGAAAAAAAGCCCGCTGGCTTTTTGGTTCATTGGGTATTTCTGCTGTGTTTACCTGGCTGAGGGATAAAATGCTGGTTATCCCATCCATGCTCATCAATCAAAATATTTTGACTACCTATGGTTCGAACTTTGGCATTTGGCTTTCCCCCATGCTCATTTCTGTGGGTTATATCGTGGGTCCACTGTATGTGGGGGTTTGGTTTTTAGGCGCGCTGATCGGAGATGTGGGTATTTTGATTGGCGGACAAGCTTCGGGACTGTTGGATGGTGCAACTGCAGCGGCCATCAAAAACTCGCTGGGTTTAGGTATGATGGTGGGCTGCGGCTTGGGAATATTTGTGAAAGAGATTTTGCCCCGGGCAAAAGCCCTTTTTGGACCGCTCTTTTCTAAAAAATCGGCGGGCGACTGTATCATTCCTATGCAGTGGGCTCCGATAGTGGTGGCACTGATCGCTGTGGCCTTTACGTTCTTATTGGATTTAGGCATTGTGGCCAGCATTATTACTATCCTTGGCTGTTGGCTTGCCACAACCATGAGTTGTCAGTGTGTGGGATTATCCGGTATTAACCCCATGGAAGTATTCGGCATCTTAGTTCTTCTCATTGCTAAAGCCGTTACGGGCATTGATGGCACGGCCGCTTTTTATGTGGCAGCTGTGGTGGCTGTGGCTTCTGGGCTGACTGGGGACGTGATGAATGATTTCCGCTCTGGGTATATCCTTCATTCTGACCCGAAGGCACAATGGCTTGCTGAAGTGATCGGCGGCTTGGTGGGTGCCTTTGTATCGGTGGGCGTTTTAGCCATTATTTTGACAGCTTATGGCGGAGAAGCATTTGGCAGTGAAATGTTTCCAGCGGCACAGGCGGCCGCTGTGGCAAGCATGGTGGGTGGTATTGCCCATTTGCCGGCGTTTATCTTTGGACTGATTGTGGCGATGGTTTTGTATATCATTGGCCTTCCGGTGACGACTTTAGGGTTGGGTGTCTATTTGCCGTTTTATCTTTCGGCTACAGCCTTTTTGGGCGGCGCATTGCGGTTTATTCTTTCTAAAGTGGCGCCAAAGGTAGAAAAAAGCGGAAAAGATAATATCATTGCCGCCGGTGCGTTGGGCGGCGAGGGCGTGATCGGGGTAGTGATTGCATTGATTATGGCAATTTCTGTGATTCAAGGCTAAGGAGGCGGCATTTTTATGAAAGAAATTCGCATTTCTCAGATCAAAGGGTTTCAAATTGGTCATGCGCAGAATGAGGCGGCCGCAACGGGCTGTACTGCTATTCTTTGTAAACAAGGCGCTTGTGCCGGCGTGGATGTGCGGGGCGGCGGCCCGGCCAGCCGGGAAACGGAACTGCTGCGCCCGGTGAGTACGGCGGAAGAGATCCATTGTGTGATGCTGTCGGGCGGCAGTGCATTTGGCTTAGCGGCAGGAGATGGGGCTATGGCCTATTTGGAGGAACAAGGCGTAGGATTTGATGTGGGCATTGGCCGGGTGCCGCTGGTGTGTGGTGCGTCCTTATTTGATTTGGAGATCGGAGCATATGATATCCGCCCGGATAAAACGATGGGCTATGCCGCCTGTCAGGATGCAGAGCGTAACGACCCAGCTGAGGGCAATGTGGGCGTAGGTACAGGTGCCACAGTGGGGAAACTTTATAATATGGATGGTTTTATGAAATCTGGTTTAGGTATTTACGCAGCGCAGGTGGGCCCAGTACAAGTGGGTGTGGTGATTGCCGTTAATGCCCTAGGGGATATTGTAGACTATGATACAAAAGAGATTCTGGCAGGGCTGTTAAATCAAGAAAAAACTGGCTTTGCAGATACAGTCAAAACATTTTATGAGGAAATTGAGGATACGCGGAGCCTTTGGAATGGGAATACCACCATCGGCTGTGTGATCACCAATGCCCGCCTCACGAAGGCCCAGTGTAATAAGCTGGCATCCATCGGCCATAATGGATATGCCCAAACGATTCGTCCGGTGCATACCACGGCGGATGGCGACACCTTATTTGTAATGGCCAGTGGTGAAGTGGAAGTGAATGTGGATGCATTGGGCGCATTGGTAACAGAATGCGTAGGACGCGCCATTAATCGTGCGGCCTTGATGGCTCGTCCGGCCTATGGCCTTCCGGCTGCTTGCTCCTTCCGATAATCGCAGCAAAGAAAAGAGGTCTGCCCTTGGGTGGGCCTCTTTTTTTGCTTTGAGGTATGGGTACGCCGAAAAGCTTTTGCTTATTCCTTATTAAAATTAAAACAAAGCAAACGAATGGGGTTTCGATAGGAAGAAGGAAAAAGAACGATCTATTCATTTGATGGGGATGAAAGATACAAGGAAACGGCACAAGAAGCGATGGTGGGAAAGCAGAAGATAAGATCGAGTTTCTGCCGCAGGTTGACCAGGGGTAAAAAGAAAAAAGATTGAAGAACGTTTGAGAAAATGATATAATACATTAATTAGAGAGTTTGCACGGATGGATGGTGCAAAGAAAAATCAGATGGAATTGAATGAATATCATCTAATGAATATAAGAGGAGGATTTTCCTGTGGGAAGATTATTTGGAACGGACGGCGTCCGTGGGATTGCCAATGAAAGTTTGACGGCGTCTCTGGCTTACCGTCTGGGCAGGGCAGGTGCTTATGTGCTTACCGGAGAGGGGGCAAGGTCGCCCCGCATTTTGGTGGGGATGGATACCCGGCGCAGCGGCGATTTGTTGGAAAGTGCGCTGGTGGCAGGTATTTGCTCCGTAGGCGCTCATGCTGTACTGGCTGGTGTAATACCAACGCCGGCGGTGGCCCATTTGGTGCGCCGGTATGGCTTAGATGCAGGAGTTGTGATTTCCGCCAGCCATAATCCCATGGAATATAATGGAATTAAGTTTTTTGATCGAAATGGCTACAAACTGCCCGATGCGTTGGAAGATCGAATTGAGGAACTGCTAAACGATGAAACGGCACTGCCTTCTCCGGTGGGAGCGGCAGTAGGGACAAAGATTCGCTGTGACGAAGCTGTGAATGACTACATCTCTTTTTTGTGCGGCAGCACAAAGGCTCGATTTGAGGGGATAAAAGTGGCTTTGGACTGTGCCAATGGCGCATCCTATGTGGCTGCCCCCCGCACCTTTGATGCTTTGGGGGCCAAAGTTCGAGTGATTCACAATACGCCCAATGGCATTAATATCAATGATCGCTGCGGCTCCACCCATATTGAGGGGCTGAAAAAATTCGTTGTCGATTCCGGGGCAGATATCGGGTTTGCCTTTGATGGTGATGCCGATCGCTGTTTAGCTGTGGACGAACGAGGTGAGCTGTTGGATGGGGATAAGATTTTAGCCATCTGCGGCCTATATATGAAGGAACAGGGAAAATTAGAAAAAAATACAATTGTGGGGACCGTAATGACAAATCTGGGCCTTATGATGATGGGGAAGGAGCATGGCATTTCAGTGCTCCAAACCAATGTGGGTGACCGGTATGTGTTGGAGAAAATGAAGGAAGGCGGCTATAATGTGGGCGGGGAGCAGTCTGGCCATATTATCTTCCTGGATCAAAACACGACTGGTGATGGCGTCTTAACGGCAGTGCAGCTGCTGACGGTGATGAAAGAAAAAGGAAAGAAGGCATCAGAGCTTTCTGCTGTCATGCAGTCGATGCCCCAAGTTTTAGTCAATGCGAAAGTAAATAATGCGAAAAAAGAGCATTATATGGAGGTAGCAGAAATTCGAGAGGCGATTGCTGCCTTGCAAGAGGAATTTCGCCAGGATGGCCGGGTGCTGATCCGTACCTCGGGGACAGAACCATTGGTTCGCGTGATGATTGAAGGCAGGGACCTGGCGCATATGCAGCGCCGGGCAGAAGATTTGGCCAAATTGATGGAAAATTATCTGCAATAAAGGAGAGTGGAGACAGCCATGTGCGGTATCGTAGGATATGTGGGTAAGCAGCAGGCAGCCCCCATTTTGCTGGATGGTTTGGCGAAGCTAGAATATCGGGGCTATGACTCTGCAGGCATTGCCGTGGAAAATGGCGAGGGAATTCATGTGGTAAAGGCACAGGGAAAGCTAATGGTTTTGCGGGAAAAAGTGAGCCATACCACGCTCTCAGGCACCATTGGCATTGGCCATACCCGGTGGGCTACCCATGGCGCGCCCAGCGATGTTAACAGCCATCCCCATTTAAGTGGAGATGGCGCTGTGGCAGTGGTGCATAACGGGATCATTGAAAACTATCAGCAGATCAAAGAAGAATTATTGGCAAAGGGTTATGTGTTTCACTCTGAAACAGACTCGGAAACGGTGGCTCACCTGCTGGACGATTTTCTGAAACAGGGGTACGATTTTCTGGAAAGTGTTTTTCTCATGCTGGATCGGATTGAAGGTGCCTATGCCTTGGAGATGATCTGCCGCCAGGAACCGGGTACTATCATTGCAGCTCGGAAAAATTGTCCCCTGGTGGTGGGAAAAGGCGAGGGAGAAAATTATTTGGCTTCGGATGTGCCGGCGCTGCTACACCATACAAGAGATGTCTATTTTCTGGAGGATGGAGAAGTGGCAGTGGTGACAGCCCAGCAGATTCACCTGTTTAACCATGACCGGCAAGAAGTACATCGGGATTTGTTTCATGTGGAATGGAGCGTAGATGCGGCAGAAAAGGGCGGCTATGACCATTTTATGATTAAGGAGATCCATGAGCAGCCGCGGATCGTAGAGGAATTGTTCAACCATCGGGTAGATCTGGAAAAAGGAGATATCCGCATGGAGGGAATTGAGCTGACGAAGGAAACGCTGGAAAAACTCAGCCGGATCTATGTGGTGGCCTGTGGAACAGCATATCATGCTGGTTTATACGGCAAATATCTGATGGAAAAAATTTGCCGGATTCCGGTGGTGGCAGATGTGGCCAGTGAATTTCGATATAAAGCCCCTATTTTAGATGAGCATACGCTGGTTATTGTTGTTAGCCAAAGCGGTGAAACAGCAGACACTTTGGAGGCATTACGCATTGCTAAGCGTCATCATGCCCGCGTGTTGGCCATTGTCAATACGGTGGGTAGCAGCATTGCGAGGGAAGCGGATGATGTCTTTTATATTCTGGCAGGACCAGAGATTTCTGTGGCCTCCACCAAAGCTTTTACGGCTCAAGCGCTGTCTTTGGCTATGATTTGCTGTCATATGGCTTTGGAATTGGGGCGCATGACAAAAGAAGAATTTCGGACGATTTGCCAGGATTGGTCAGCTATGCCGCGGCAGATTAGTGAGCTTCTCAAGCAAAGTGCCATCGAAGAGGCGTTGGCAAAGAAATATGCGCAAAGTAAGAATGTATTTTATATCGGCCGGGGGCTGGATTACCTGGTGAGCATGGAAAGCTCTTTAAAGCTGAAAGAGATCGCCTATCTTCATAGCGAAGCCTATGCGGCTGGGGAGCTGAAACATGGCCCGATTGCTATGATTGAGGATGAGACATTGGTGATTGCCATGTTGACCCAAAAGGCGCTTTATGAAAAGACACTCAGCAATATTAAAGAAGTGAAAGCGCGAGGCGCTAAGGTAATTGCCATAACTATGGCAGGGGATACGGAAGCGAAAAAGACGGTAGAAGATGTGATTGAAATTCCGCAAAGCAGCTGGATGATGGCGCCTTTACTGGCTAATGTGACAACACAGCTGTTTGCATACTATGTTGCGCGGGAATTGGGTACAGATATTGACCAGCCGCGAAATTTAGCAAAATCCGTGACAGTGGAATAAGAAAACGGTCTGTATCAAGATGGATCAGAGTAAAGGCCTCCTGGCGTTGTTATTTTCCTACGCTGGGAGGCTTTTGGTATCCTATGAAAAAGGATTGGGCTTTTTTGGCCGGCAATGAACCTACTTTATCCGGTGATTTAGACGGAGAAAAAAATAGATATTTTTCTGCTGAAAACAGTCCGTATCGAAAACAGCGCTGATAGTGGTCTTGATCAAGTCTGTTCCTTTTAATAAACGGATTGGCAGTGCAACTTGCCGGCGAGAAAGCACAAAATGATACAGTGGATGGGATCGGGGAGTAGGTTAGTGCTAAAAAATTTTTGGCTATAGAGTGAAAAAAGGTGAGCAGCCAGGCAGATTTACCAGCGAAAAAGCCTGCAAGCCGATCTTTATTTGGGGACAAGGAAAAAGCAATACAATGGCAAAGCATTAGATCATGCAGAAGCAAAAAGAAAAACTAGCCGAGGGCAATTCGGCTAGTTTTTTGTGTTAGTTTAAGATATATACCGTTACACTTTGGCGTCCCCAAGTTAGGGCCTCAGAACGAGAATCGTAACAAAGGTCGATGCGGTTTCCTCTGATGGCTCCGCCGGTATCAGCAGCAATGCCATATCCATATCCGGGGATATATAGCGCTGTGCCCAAGGGAATCACAGAAGGGTCTACTGCAATAACGCCCCGTCCGGCGGCAATGCCAGTGGCGGTAATACCGGTGCATCCAGCATCATAGGGAGAATACCCGGTGGCTTGCACAGTCAAAGAAGAACGGTAAGCATAGCCATCAATGGTGGCAACGGCAGGTTCTTCTTCCACAGGAGCAGGAGGAACCATGGTGCCAATTTCAATGACCTCATCTACGGGTTCAGCAAGAACTTGCTGCTGAGAATCCGTATGCACTAATTTTCCGCCTTCGTATTGAGTGGTTTCTGTGATTTGAAGCTGCCCATTTTCCCCTTCTTGTTTTACACGGCGAACGCCTTGTTCCAGCGTATCATTTTCCACTTCTACAGATTCGTAGGGGATTTCTTCAATCCAAGTGGAAACGGTCTGCTTTGTAGAGGTCACGGCAATGGTCATATTTTCTTTTAGTTTGGTGTCCGGTGTAACTTCCTGCAGTTCATATTCTTCTGGCAGGGAATCTTCGTTTTCTTCTAAAAATTCTCCCACGGTTTTACAGGTGGTGTAAATCCGGCGGGGGGCACCATCCGCTTCCAATACCACAGCGGTGGCTTTGGTGATGGTCAGGGTGGTGTTGTCTTTTAAAGGATCGGAAAGATCCAGGGAAAGTTCGTCCTCATTGCGATACTCAATTCCCGTTTCTTCCAAAAACTCTTCTACGGTTTGCGCTGTGGTGGTATATGTCTTTTGTGCAGAAGAAGTAACGACAGTCACTTCTTTTTCTGCCTCTTCGCTATAAGCGGATACAGTGCCGCACAGGGCAAAGAGAGCGAAACATACCATCAATAGCACACGAAACTGTTTTGTCATGTTTACCTCCTCAGATATGGGCGGATGAAAATATAGCTGAAATTAGCTGGCCCAATATCATCTTAGTTTTTAATTGACCATTGCAGTTGTGGCCATTTTCCAGGGTTGACCTGGATCAGTTGAAGCCGTGAAACAACTTATGGGCTTTATTTTAACACATTCGTAATAATTTTGCAATCAAAATGGACCTAAATCGTTTGAAAGCGTAATCTTTTGTAAAAAATGAATGGATTTTTCTCTCTATGGCGGAGGAATTGCCCATGAATCTGTGAACTATGATGGAACAGTGGAAAAAAACTTTAGTAGATTTCACAATAAAATTTTCAAATATTTGGATAATCTGGATTTCAATTTCCTTTTAAAACAAAGAGGCAAAAGAAATATTTTTTTGAAAAAAATAGGGTCAATTCGCCACTTTCAAAGAAAAAGTCGGACAAATGGACTCATTTCTATAAAAAAATTTGGGAAAAAAGGGAGAAAGACCGATTCATTCATAAAGATACCGGAGGTTCAGAGGAGATGGGAATATGCCGAATAAAGCGGGATTTCAGGGGAATGATCGAAAATAATTTCACAAAAAAACTCGATGCAATTTAGAAAATAAAAAAATATGTGTTTTTTAGAGAAAAAATTTATTTTCTAGGTAGCAAAAAAATGGATGAGATGATCTAAAGAAAAAAGGAAGCAAAAAAGATTGGAAAAAAGAAAAAAAGTTGAATTTTTATCACGATTTCCATTGGGCGTTTTGCACAAAGCCAAACGAAATCTCCAATTATCCTCCTAAATAATGGAATAAATAGAAATTTAATTCACACGACATCTTGTTTTCTGTCGAAAGAGTCGGTGCTGGAGTATCCAACTGTTCTCTTTTCCTCGTGGTAAATCCATCCGAAAAATCATTGCTATTTTATGAAAGACAAAAAATCTGACCGCGCAAGTGATGGTTAGAAGAGGCCGTGAAGAAGCCACGCAATGGGAAAAGGCGGGGATTGACGATAGGTAGATGGAGAAGTTTGGGGGATAAAAACACTAACTCTGCCGTTTTATTACCTTGTTTTATAAGGAAGCAGGCAGCAAAAAAATAGGGAAAAACGGGTAATGACTTTTTTGGAAAAACGAGAATGGATCTGCGATGGATGGGGAATAAAAAAATCCCTGCCAATGTTTTTTGACAGGGAAAAGAAGTTTTTCCTATTAAAAGGTTACGATAATGGGTTTTTTCCGCCGAAGAAAAGGTCTAGGCCGTTTTGCTTCGTTTGCGCAGCGATTTCCTCTATGGATAGACCCTTAATGGCCGCCATTTTTTCTGCCACATATTTCAGCAAGGAGGAGTCATTTCTCTGACCACGACAGGGCACAGGCGCCAGATAGGGGCAGTCTGTTTCCAATACCAAGCGGGATAAATCGATTTGCTGAACCACTTCCACTAATTTTTTTGCATTATTATAGGTAAGAACGCCGCCAATGCCAAGATAAAACCCCATTTCTACATATTGTTTGGCCATTTCCACACTGCCACTATAACAGTGGATGACGCCTTGGCGTACCTTACTTTGGGCGATCATGTCAAAGCATTCTTGGGCGGCCTCCCGGCTATGGATAATCACGGGCAGGTTTAGCTGCTCAGCAAGCCCCAGTTGTTCATCAAACCAATAGCGCTGTAATCGCCGGGGAGAGTTATCATAGTGGTAATCTAAGCCGATTTCACCAATTGCCACTACCTTATCCTCTGTGAGCGCAGTGGAGCGCAGAAGCTCTAAATCCTCCTCGGTCATGTCCTTGGCATAATGGGGAT
Source organism: Candidatus Neoanaerotignum galli (assembly GCA_904381335.1). Classification (GTDB taxonomy): domain Bacteria; phylum Bacillota; class Clostridia; order Lachnospirales; family Anaerotignaceae; genus Neoanaerotignum; species Neoanaerotignum galli. Next base: position 10,298 of record CAJFIN010000015.1, read on the forward strand.
GAATCCCCACAGCAGTATAGAGAAAGGGATATTGATGCGCTAGGGCCACACCGGCATGGACAGCTTTTCGGCTTTCCCCAGAGTTGACAATCAGATCCACACAATCGGCGTGAATTTTTGGCAATAGGGTATGACGGTCAGAGTCAAACCGTGGATCGTCATAATGAGCATGAGTATCAAAAAACATAAGTACCTCCAAAAAAAGCGGGGCGGTCGTTTTGAAACGCCGCCTCGGAATAGATTATCTTACTTCACAGCCGCTGGGAAACTGTTTGTCGTCTGTCATTAAGGATAGATGTCCTTCTGCATCCGCAGCACAAAGAATCATGCCATGGGATACTTCACCCATCATTTTTCTAGGCACCAGGTTTGCCACAACCACCACTTTTTTGCCCACCATTTCTTCGGGGGTGTAATATTTCGCAATGCCGGAAAGAATGATACGAGTTTCATCTCCAATCTTTACGGTGTTTTTCAATAGTTTTTTGGAGCCTTTTACCTGTTCGCTGGCAATGACCTCGCCGGTGACCAATTTCACTTTATCAAAATCATCAATGGTGATAAATTCTTCATCGGAGGCTGCATCTTCTTGTTTTGGCTGATTAGCTACGGCCTGGGCTTGGGCAGCTTTTAAGGCCGTCTCTAATTCCACAAGCTCTTTTTGCATATCAATACGGGGGAAAAGGGTTTCGCCTTTGGAAACCGTCAGATCCCGAGCCAGTAATCCCCATTGGGTCACAGCTTCCCAAGCGGTTAACCGTTCGTCTTTGATATTAAGCTGAGCCCAGATTTTTTTAGGCGTTTGTGTCATAAAAGGCTGCAGCAAAATGGAAATGATGCGAATGCTTTCTGCTACATTATATAGTGCTGCGGCCAACTCTGGCTGACGGTCTGGATCTTTGCAGAGCACCCAAGGCTGGGTTTCATCGATATATTTATTGGTGCGGCGAATGAGCACCCATAATTCTGTTAAGGCATCACTGAGTTGGAGTTGATCCATGGCGGTTTCATATTTTTTTACAACATCACCAGCTGTACGGATGAGATCCAAGTCAAAGTCGGTGCCGGTCTGCTCATAGGGCAGGGTGCCGCCAAAATATTTCTGGATCATACCCACTGTGCGGCTGACCAGATTGCCCAAGTCGTTAGCCAGGTCAGAATTGATACGTTGGATCAGGGCTTCGTTGGTAAAGTTGCCATCTTGCCCGAAAGCAACTTCCCGAAGTAGGAAATACCGGATGGCGTCAAGCCCATAGCGATCCACCAATACCTTGGGGTCTACCACATTGCCTTTGGATTTGCTCATTTTTCCGCCATCGATGATCAGCCATCCATGGCCAAAAATTTTTTTCGGCAAAGGCAGGCCTAAAGACATTAGGATAGCGGGCCAAATGATGGAATGAAAGCGGACAATTTCCTTACCCACTAAGTGCAGATCTGCCGGCCAATACTTTTGATAGAGGCTGTCATCATCACTGCCATAGCCCAAGGCGGTGATATAGTTGCTCAGTGCATCCACCCAGACATAAACAATATGGCCGGGATCAAACTCCACAGGAATACCCCAGGTGAAGCTGGTGCGGCTAACGCAAAGATCCTCTAGGCCGGGTTTTAAGAAATTGGCGATCATTTCTGTTTGACGGCTTTGCGGAGAAATAAAGCCGGGATGGCTTTCAATATAATCGATTAAAGCGTCCTGGTATTTAGAAAGACGGAAGAAATAGGCTTCTTCTTTCACTTTTTCCACAGGACGACCGCAGTCAGGGCATTTGCCATCCACTAATTGATGTTCGGTAAAGAAGGTTTCGCAAGGCGTGCAATACCAGCCTTCATAATGGGATTTATAAATATCTCCGTTGTCATAAAGGGCGCGGAAGATTTTTTGCACGGCTTTCACATGGTAATCATCTGTGGTGCGAATAAACTTATCATAGGAAATGTCCATTTCTTTCCAAAGATCTTTGATGCCGGAAACCACTTTATCCACATATTGCTTTGGCGTTACGCCTTGGCTTTTTGCGATACGTTCAATTTTCTGGCCATGTTCATCCGTACCCGTCAGAAACATCACATCGTACCCCTGAAGGCGTTTATACCGAGCAATGGCATCGGCTGCCACCGTACAGTAGGAGTGACCGATATGGAGTTTATCACTGGGATAGTAAATCGGGGTGGTGATATAAAATTTCTTGTTTTCCAAAAATAATCCCTCCGTATTGAAATTCGCTTTTTGATCAGGACAGGCGGCGTCCTTCCATCATTCTAGGGCTATTATATCTGTTTTTCCGTAAAAATGCAAAAAATTTTCCACTTGTTTTCTGCTAACCTTTTTTGATGGAAAGAGCGAATACTTCCTATCAGTAAGACCAGGGGATGGAAGAAAGCCAAAGGATAGAAAAAAGAAAGAATATAATAGGTAGAAAATCAAGAAAAAGGGGATCATCTGAAGAAAAGGAAAGGTGAGAGCAAGAAAAAGGGAGGGGGAAAAAAAGAAAAAGATGATAAATCATGGTTTTTTCCTTGCAAGTGTCAGATTTTTGTGATATGATACCTCTCATTGCAAAAAGGTTTTTCGGTTAAAGCCAATCACAGAAGAAAGGGGGAAACACCATGGTACAACAGACAGTGGTCATACAAAATCCAACGGGCATGCATACGAAAATTTCAGCGCAATTTGTGGCCTTTACCCACCAGTTTCATGATGAAATCTATTTAATCAAGGGAAATCAGAAGGCCAATGCCAAAAGTCTGCTTAATTTGCTGCTGTTGGGCCTAGACCCGGGGTCGGAAGTGACTGTGCAAGTGGAGGGGCCCCAGGAACAGGAAACACTTCGGCAGGTGATCCGCTATATTGAAACCCTGACAGGTTGAGGTTAATGTAAAATTGATGTAAAACACCGTAATTTTCTTGGCGAAAATGCGGTGTTTTTTTCGTCTTTTTCTTTTTTGAAATTTTACATAAAAAACAAAAAAGAGACAAAGCAGATTTTACATGGCTTTTTTATCATATCACCTGTCAAATGAAAACAGAGAGGAAAAAGGAGAGAAACAAAATGAAGAAATTGTTGAAGATTACCTTGGCGTTTGCTCTGGCTGCCTCCGTGTTTGCTGGATGCTCTTCCAGCACCGAAACAGCAGGCACTGCAGAAAGCACCGAAACGACCACCACAGAATCTACGGAAAGCACAGATGAACCTGCTGCTGAAGAGGAAACCACAGGCTCTGCTGCCATGGAAGGCCCCATTACCGTAGTATCTAGAGAAGACGGTTCTGGCACCAGAGGCGCTTTTGTAGAACTGATGGGCATTGAACAAGAAGATGAAAATGGCGAAACCATGGATATGACCACCTTGGATGCCGTTATCACTAACTCTACTTCTGTAATGATGACCACTGTCAGCGGAGATAAAAATGCAATTGGTTATATTTCTTTGGGCTCTTTGAATGACACGGTAAAAGCCGTAGCTGTTGACGGAGCAGAGCCCACAGTAGAAAATATTGAGGCTGGTAATTATGCAGTAAGCCGTCCTTTCAACATCGTAACGAAGGCTGATACTCCGCTTTCTGATGCAGCACAGGATTTTGTAGATTTCATCCTCAGCACCGAAGGCCAGGAAGTAGTAGCAGGAGAAGGATATATTCCTCTGTCTGATACTGAAGCTTTTGCTGGTGGTGATGTCAGCGGCGATGTAGTAGTGGCTGGTTCTTCTTCTGTAACGCCTGTTATGGAGAAATTGGCTGAAGCTTATGAAGCCATCAATGCCAATGTAGATGTAGCGGTACAGCAGAGCGACTCTACCACCGGTGTAACCAGCGCTTTGGAAGGCAGCTGTGATATTGGTATGGCTTCTCGTGCCATCAAAGACAGCGAAATCGAATCCGGCGCCGTAGGCACCACCATTGCTACCGATGGTATCGCTATCATCGTAAACAATGACAACCCTACCACGGATCTTTCCAGCGATGTGGTAAAAGATATTTTCATGGGCAATGTAACTGACTGGGCTGACGTAAAATAAAACAGTGACTGTAAAGTGAAATTGTAGACAAAAGGGAGCACCGCCAAAAAAGGTCTCCCTTTTTTCTCGGAGGTGGAATGATGAACCAGGGAAAAGAAAAATTAGCCAAGATCATCTTCCTAATTGCTGCTTGTACCTCAGTGGCGGCGGTTATTGTGATCTGCGTGTTCCTCTTTTCAGAAGGTCTGCCTGCCATTGCCCAGATTGGGGTAAAGGATTTTCTTTTGGGGATGACCTGGCGGCCCGGCAATAATATCTTTGGCATCTTCCCGATGATCATTGGCAGCTTGATGGTAACAGCAACAGCCCTTGTCATAGGCGTGCCCATCGGGATTTTATGCGCAGTATATTTAGCATTTTATTGTCCTAAAACAATTTATACCCCCGTCAAAGCGATGACTGAGCTGATGGCAGGGATTCCTTCAGTGGTATATGGTTTTTTTGGCTTAGTTGTGATGGTGCCCTTGATTCGAGAACATTTGGGCGGCCAAGGTTATTCGGTGTTGGCAGCAGGACTGTTGTTGGGCATTATGATTTTACCCACCATCATTGGTGTGAGCGAAGCAGCAATGGCGGCTGTGCCTAAAAAATATGCCGAAGGCGCATTGGCGCTGGGAGCAACAAAAGAAAGAAGCTTGTTTTTTGCTGCACTGCCAGCGGCAAAAAGCGGTATTTTAGCTGGCGTTGTATTAGGCATTGGCCGTGCCTTGGGGGAAACCATGGCAGTGGTTATGGTGGCCGGTAATCAGCCAACCATTCCCGATGGCCTGTTGGATGGCGTCAGAACGTTAACCAGCAACATCATTTTGGAAATGGGGTATGCCACCGATTTGCATCGGGAAGCCCTGATTGCTACGGGCGTTGTATTATTCATCTTTATTTTGATTATTAACTTTGTCTTTTCGATTTTGAAGGAGCGTGGAAACCATGAAAAGTAAGAGAGACCCGCTGAGTACTTTTCTGCTGACCGTGGTTCATGCTGCCGCTGCGATTGCTATCTTTATTGTGGTGGCCATCGTGATTTACGTTGTGGTAAACGGTGTGCCGAATCTTTCACCGGAATTATTTTCCTTTACTTATAATTCAGATAACCAGTCCATGTTTCCCTCATTAATTAATACGCTGTTGATGGTGGCTTTGGCGTTGGTCATGGCTGGACCGATTGGCATACTGGCAGCCATCTTTTTGGTGGAGTATGCTGCATCAGGCAGTAAGCTGGTGCGTGTGATTCGGCTGACTACGGAGACATTGTCTGGTATCCCTTCCATCATTTTCGGTTTGTTTGGCCGGATTTGCTTTGTGGTGGTGCTGGGCATGGGGTTGAGTTTAATTTCTGGTGCCTGCACGGTGGCGTTGATGATTTTGCCATTAGTGATCCGAACCACTGAAGAAGCTTTAATTTCTGTGCCAAAAAGCTACCGGGAAGGCAGCTATGGCTTAGGCGCTGGGAAACTGCGGACAGTGTTTCGGATTGTCCTGCCTTCTGCATTACCGGGTATTTTTGCCGGTGTTATTTTGGCAGTGGGTCGTATTGTAGGTGAAACAGCGGCAATTATTTATACGGCAGGCAGTATTGCAGAAATTCCTAGTTCGATTTTCGATTCTACTCGTACCCTGGCTGTACATATGTATGTGCTTTCCAATGAAGGCTTGTACATTGATAAGACCTATGCAACGGCATTTATCCTGTTGTTGTTGGTGTTGGCGCTGAACGCATTGTCCACTTTTGTGGCAAAAAAACTGACGAAAGGAGCAGGTGAGAAATGATTTTCTCCATTCAGAACCTGAATTTATACTATGGTTCCTTCCATGCCTTAAAAGATGTGAACCTGGAATTGCCAGAACGGGAAATCACAGCCTTTATTGGCCCATCTGGCTGCGGTAAAAGTACACTGCTCAAATGTCTCAACCGTATGAATGATTTGGTGGAAGGATGTCGGATTGAAGGAAGTATCTTACTCTCCGGTCAAGACATCCGCACGATGGAGGTTAACGGTTTAAGAAAACGGGTGGGGATGGTGTTTCAAAATCCCAATCCCTTCCCCATGAGTGTGTATGATAATATTGCTTTTGGTCCTCGGACCCATGGCGTAAAAAAGAAAAGTGAATTAGACGCCATTGTAGAGCGGTCTCTTCAGCAAGCTGCCATTTGGGATGAGTTGAAGGATCGATTGAAAAAGAGTGCGTTAGGCCTTTCTGGTGGTCAGCAGCAGCGGCTTTGCATTGCCCGTGCACTGGCAGTGGAGCCGGAAGTACTGCTGATGGATGAACCCACCAGTGCTTTGGATCCAATCTCAACACTGAAGATTGAAGATTTGGCAGCAGAGCTGAAAAAGAATTATACCATTATTATGGTTACCCATAATATGCAGCAAGCAGCTCGTATCTCCGACAAAACAGCATACTTCCATTTGGGCGAAGTGGTTGAATTTGGGGAAACAGAGCAAATTTTCTCTAATCCGAAACAGAAACGGACGGAGGATTATATCACTGGGAGGTTCGGTTAATCATGCGGGAAAGATATATGGAACAGCTGAAAAAGCTGCATGAAGAATTGATGCAGATGGGATATCTTTGTCAAAAGGCCATTGGTCTGGCTGTGGACGGTATGTTGACAGAGGATGAAGAGTCCTGCCGTCAGGCAATTTTGCTGGCCAAGGAAACAGATGAATCCGAAAAAACAGTAGAAAATCTTTGTTTAAAAATGATTTTACAGCAGCAGCCGGTGGCAAGCGATTTAAGAAAAATCTCCGCTGGGCTGAAAATGGTGACAGATCTGGAACGTATGGGCGATCAGGCGGAGGATATCGGTGAAATTGCGCTGGGCCACAATATTGGAAAATGGGCCAGCAAGGTAGAACTGGATGCCATGGCCAAAGAAGCCATTTCTATGGTGCATAAATGCGTAAAGGCATATGTGGATAGCGATTTGGATTTGGCCAGAGAAGTGATTGCTCAGGATGATGTAGTAGATGGCTATTTTGACAGCATTAAAGAAAAACTGATTTCCATGCTGGATGAAGATAAGACAGGCGCCTATATTGTGGATGTGTTGATGGTGGCCAAATATTTGGAGCGTATTGGCGATCATGCTGTGAATGTAGGTGAATGGGTGGAATATGCCATTACTGGTGTGCATAAAGGAACTCCGGATCAGCTGCCTCTGTGCTAAAAAATAGTAACGTTTTGCTTTGAAAGAGAATGGAAAAGAGCCTTGTGGAAACAAGGCTTTTTTTGTTGTAGGTACGGTTACAGCAATGATTCTATGTCTTGCACAAAAAAAGACTGCCCCAGTTTCGTGGGGCAGCCTGAGCATATAGCATTTTTATCGGCATATTCTTATTTCCAAGTTTGGATCATTTTTTGTTTTAACTCGTATAGTGCGAGGGAAAGATCTACGGGCACCGTATGGGGATTGTTCAGACGGCGATGTTCATCCCACAGGGTGGATAGTTCTTGTTGGGCATAGTCCCGGATTTCCATGGTTTTGGGGGATTGGTATACACATTCTCCGTTAACAAAAATTGGAACCAGAAGATCCCGCACCGTATATGTGCCAGGCTTGAGGTGCATTTGTTTCCAGGTGGCCTCTTCATCGAAAAGGACTAATTCTGTGTTTTCATCCAAAATTTCATCTGCCAAGCAAATTTGATCGGCCTTGATCTTACCCGTAGCTTTATCATAAATCCGATATACCTTTTTAACACCGGGCAAAGTGATTTTTTCTGGATTATTTGACAGTTTGATTTTGGGGATCCATTGACCGTTATCATCTGTTTCTGCTGCTAATTTATAAACACCGCCGAAAGCAGGGGTATCATCGGAAGTGATGAGTTTGGTACCAACGCCCCAAAGAGAAATTTTGGCTTTTTGCAGCTTCAAGCTAGAGATCAGGTATTCATCCAAATCACTGGAAGCACTGATGATGGCATCGGTAAATCCAGCATCATCCAGCATTTTTCTTGCTTGTTTTGACATATAGGCTAAATCACCGCTATCCAAGCGAATCCCATAGCCTTTCAGGTCATAGCCGGCTTCTTTCATTTCCCGAAAGCATTGAATGGCATTGGGCACACCCTGCTCCAAGGTATTATAGGTGTCTACTAACAACAGACAGGCGCCAGGGAATTGCTTCGCATACGCCCGGAAGGCGGCTAACTCAGTCGGAAAGCTCATGACCCAACTATGGGCATGGGTACCTTTTATAGGGACATCAAAAAGTTTTCCGGTCAACACATTGCTAGTGCCAATGCAGCCGCCAATGACTGCAGCTCGAGCGCCATAAGTGCCGGCATCAGGCCCTTGGGCACGGCGCAGGCCAAATTCCATCACAGGGTCGCCTTCGGCAGCCCAAACGATGCGGGCAGCCTTGGTGGCGATCAGGCTTTGGTGATTGATGATATTCAGCAATGCCGTTTCTACCAGCTGGGCCTCCATAATTGGGGCTTCTACCCGCAAAAGCGGTTCCCGAGGGAAGACTACGCTGCCTTCTGGGATGGCATAAATGGTGCCGCTAAAATGAAACTGTGCCAAATAGTCTAAAAAGTCTGGCGTAAATAAATTCAGAGAACGAAGGTATGCCAAATCGCTTTCAGAAAAATGCAAATTTTTGATATACTCAATGGCTTGCTCCAGACCGCAGGTAATGGCAAAACTGGCAGAAGAGGGGTTGCTGCGGTAAAACAGGTCGAACACAACCCGTTTCTTCTCCTGAGGCGTTTGAAAATAGCCCTGCATCATTGTCAGTTCATAGAGGTCGGTCAAGAGGGACCAATCCTGAATATCCATGTGTATATACCTCTTTTCTTCGTAAAAAATAAGACCGATTGATGATAATATGACTCATTATACCCTTGACGCCAGAAAAGTGCAATGAAAATCTTTTCGTTTCCTTTGAAAATATCATCCCAAGGGCCAGTTACAGTAGATAAAATGGCGCCGCAATGCTTTTCTTAGCGGCGGCGCTTCAGATTTTGATGAGGTGGACGCGGGGGATGGGCAGCAGGGTCATTTTTAGGCCGAATGAAAAGAACGGCACCAATAATGATCATCAAGAAAAATAAAGACCAGCCAATGCTCCAGACCGGGGAAAGGTAGTATTGCCAATATGCCTGATCTGCCAGGGCAAAGGGCACAGTGCAAAGAAGCATCAGACCAATCCGCAGTAAAAACCAGGCGCCCAGGGCAAGAAATCCGGTTTTTGCCGACCGAAAGACCCAATAAAACCGCAAGATAATCTGCCCTGCTAAATATACCACAGCAGCAGCACCGGCAAAGGTCTGCGTCATTTGTAAACGAGAAAACCGCTCTGTTACCAAAGCGGTATCGGCACCGGATAAGGTGGCTGGGTCAATGGCCTGATTGGTGGTAAAAATAAGGATAGCATAGGCCAAGAGAGTTACAGCCAAAAATAGATCAAGGATGCGGGAAGGCAGCTTGGAGGATAGCATAGGGGGGTCTCCTTTCCATCGGAAGTCTAACATATAAATAAGAAGGATATCATTTTACTGAAAAAAGTTTCTTTTTTCTAATGATATAATGCAGGGATGGGTGTGTCAATAGAAATAACATTGGCACTGAAAAACCCCTTTACAAACCATGTTTCTTCCTCTATAATAAAACTACTTGATAAGAAAAAGCAATGGGACGGACAGTAACCAGTGTTTGAAGCGACAAAGCGATGCAGGGAGGGTGAGAGCCTGCAGCTAGTAGAATTCTGGTGAAGATCCCCGTCCGGCTTCGTCTGCCAACGGCCATGGGGCTTAGTAGTGGGCGGCGGGTGGCCTCCGTTATGGGGCGTGAAGGGTTATCCCTTCCATAAGTGGGCATAGTTATGCCAATTCAGGTGGTACCGCGTTTCCTCGTCCTGTGTTTTGGGACGGGGTTTTTTTATGACGATGTAGAATGATTGAAGGAGGAAGTTTCATGTACCGCAAAGTTTCCACAGATATGGACTTTGTTTCCAGAGAAAAAGATGTGCTGAAATTTTGGAAAGAAAACGATATTTTCCATAAGAGCAATCAAATTCGGGAAGGCTGTCCAAAGTTTACCTGGTATGAAGGTCCGCCCACAGCCAATGGCAAGCCTCATATTGGCCATGTGATCACCAGAAGTATTAAGGATATCATCCTGCGCTATCGGATTATGAAGGGATATGATGTATTCCGCATCGCCGGATGGGATACCCATGGCCTGCCGGTGGAGCTAGAAGTGGAAAAGATGTTGGGGCTGGATGGCAAACCCCAAATCGAAGATTACGGTGTGGAACCCTTCATTAAAAAATGCAAAGAAAGCGTTTGGAAGTATAAAAGTGAATGGGAAGACATGAGCGACCGGGTGGGATATTGGGCCGATAATGAAAAGGCCTATGTCACCTATGACAATGATTATATTGAAAGCGAATGGTGGGCGCTGAAACAGATCTGGGACAAGGGTCTGCTTTATAAGGGACATAAAATCGTGCCCTATTGCCCCCGCTGCGGCACAGCCCTTTCTAGCCATGAAGTGGCCCAGGGATATAAGGATGTAAAAGAATTGTCTGCCATTGCGAAATTCCATGTGCGCGGCACAGAAAAGGACTTTGTTTTGGCTTGGACCACCACACCTTGGACGCTGCCATCGAATGTGGCTTTGGCTATGAATGCCAATGAAACCTACGTAAAGGTGGCTTTTGAAGGGGAAAACCTGATCTTGGCAAAAGAGCTGCTTCAGAGTGTGCTGGGAGAAAACGCCCAATATGAAATCCTGGAAGAAAAGAAGGGCAGCGACTATGCCGGACTGCGGTATGAACCGTTGTTTGACTTTGTGGCCGATGACGATGCCGGTTTCCGTGTGGTGAACGATGATTATGTTACGCTGACAGAAGGCACGGGCGTAGTGCATATTGCGCCAGCGTTTGGTGAAGACGATGCCCGTTTGGGCCGCAATCATGGGCTCCCCTTCCGTCAGTATGTGGATAGTCAGGGCCGGTTTACTGAAGAAGTGAAACCTTGGGTAGGCGTTTTTGTCAAAGACGGCGATAAAATGGTGCTGGAGTATTTAAAAGAGCATCATCGGCTTTTTGCCGCCATCCCCTTTGAGCATAGCTATCCCTTCTGCTGGAGATGCGATACGCCGCTGTTGTACTATGCAAGAGATACCTGGTTTATCGCCATGACCAAGGTGAGAGATGAGCTAGTGGCCAATAACCGTACCATCAACTGGTATCCGGACAATATCAAAGAGGGCCGGTTTGGAAAATTTTTGGAAAATGTCATTGACTGGGGCTTGAGCCGGGAACGGTATTGGGGCACGCCGCTGCCTGTATGGGAATGTGAATGTGGCCACCGCCATGTGATCGGCAGCATTGCAGAGTTAAAAAGCATGAGCGATGATTGTCCGGAGGATATTGAACTGCATAAGCCTTATATTGACCGCGTGCATATCAAATGCCCGAAGTGCGGCAAACCCATGACCCGGGTGCCGGAAGTGATCGACTGCTGGTTTGACTCTGGTTCGATGCCTTTTGCCCAGTGGCATTATCCTTTTGAGCATCAAAAAGAATTTGCAGAGCGTTTTCCTGCTGACTTTATCAGTGAAGCCATTGACCAGACCCGTGGTTGGTTCTATTCTCAGCTGGCCATTTCCACGCTGCTTTTTGGACAAAGCGACTTTAAAAACTGTATTGTTTTGGGCCATGTGCTGGATAAAGACGGCCTGAAAATGAGTAAGCATAAAGGCAATGTAGTTGACCCATGGACAGTGCTTGATGGGGTGGGAGCCGATGCAGTGCGTTGGTATTTCTATGTCAACAGCGCGCCTTGGCTGCCTTGCCGGTTTGATTTGGATGCAGTGAAAGAGCAGCAGCGGAAATTTATGGGCACCTTATGGAATACTTATGCATTTTATGTGTTGTACGCAGAGATTGACCAATTTGATCCCACGAAGTATGTATTGGAGTATGAGAAACTGCCGCCAATGGACCGGTGGGCCCTCTCTAAACTTCAGACCCTCATTCAAACCGTGGATCAAAGCTTGAATGAATACAAGATCACTGAGCCGGCTAGAGCTTTGGTGGCCTTTGTGGATGATCTGAGCAACTGGTATGTCAGAAGAAGTCGTGAGCGTTTCTGGGCGAAAGGGATGGAGCAGGATAAGATCAATGCCTATCTGACGTTATATACTTGCTTAACTACGGTAGCCAAATTGGCTGCGCCGTTTATCCCCTTCATGACAGAGGGAATGTATGCAAATCTGGTGCGTACCTTTGATGAAACTGCACCGGAAAGCGTGCATATGTGCGATTTCCCCGTGGCCAATGCAGCATGGATCGATCCGGAATTGGAAGAAAACATGGATCTGGTGCTGGACATTGTGGCCAAAGGCCGTGCCGCGCGCAATACGGCTGCCATTAAAAACCGTCAGCCCATTGGCAAAATGTATGTCAAAGCAGAGCATCCCCTGCCGGAAATGTATCAAAACATCATTTCAGAAGAACTGAACGTAAAAGAAGTAGTGTTTACGGAAGATACCGATCTTTTCACGGGGTATCATCTGAAACCTCAGCTGAAGACTTTAGGCCCCAAATATGGAAAACTTCTGCCAAAAATCAGCCAATATCTTTCTTCCTGCGATGGCAGTGCGGCGGTGGCAGGATTTAAACGGGGAGAGCATTTCTGCTTTGAGATTGATGGCACTGCGGTGGATTTGGCGGAAAGCGATGTGCTGATTGAGACGGTGGAAAAGGAAGGCTTTATTACAGAAGCAGATTTAAAGATTACGGTGGTGCTGGATACCAATCTGACCGAAGAACTGCTGGAAGAAGGTTTCCTGCGTGAGATCATCAGCAAAGTGCAGACCATGCGGAAAGAGGCCGGATTTGAAGTGACCGACCGCATTGCCCTTTCAATGAAAGGCAGCCAAAAGGTGGCCCAGGTGGCGAAAGCCAATGAAGATAAGCTCCGCGATGGCGTGCTGGCTATCTCTGTTTGCTATGATGATGTGAAGGGATATGAAAAAGCCTGGAAAATCAATGGGGAAGACGTGGTGCTGGGCGTAGAAAAACAATCCGCACAATAAAAGTAAAAAAATCAAAAAGTAAAAAAAGATAATGAGCTATCATCCTGCCGCCGGGCAGGGTAAATGCACCGGCTCCGTATCCTTAGGCCTTTGTGGATACGGAGTGCGGTGCATTTTTTATGGAGTGAAACGAGTATGAAAAATCCACCAGGGAAGAAGAACGGCACAAATACCATACAAATTAGAAAAGGAGAAAAAAGATGAAACAGATTCGACAGATCGACCGGTCTTTGACGAAGGACTTGATCCGCTATGTTTCTTTAAATGTATTGGGCATGGTAGGACTTTCTTGTTATATCCTGGCAGATACGTTTTTTGTGTCTCGCCGTTTAGGTGCAGATGGATTGGCGGCTTTAAATTTGGCGTTGCCCCTATATAACTTTCTAAACGGCACGGGTCTGATGATTGGGATGGGCGGCGGTACAAAATTTGCCATTGAAAAAAGCCAGCATAAGGATGAAGCATGCGATGTAACTTTTACCCATGCGGTTTGGCTGGCTATGGTAGCTGCTATCTTTTTTTGTCTTTTAGGCCTATTTTTTGCCGGATCCATCGTTCATTTGATGGGGACAGAAGGCCGGGTATATGAAATGAGCCAAACCTATCTTCGGGTTATCCTGCTGTTTGCCCCCGCGTTTTTGTTCAATCAGGTGTTTATCTGCTTTGTCAGAAATGATGGAAATCCTCAGTTGGCGATGGCTGCTATGTTGTGTGGGAGCCTGTTTAATGTGGTGTTTGACTGGGTATTTATGTTTCCCCTTGACATGGGGATTTTTGGTGCGGTGCTGGCCACAGGGGTGTCGCCGGTAGTCAGTATTGCCATACTCTTCTGCCATCTGAAAAAGAGAGACAGGGGTTTTCATTTGAAAAAGATCAGATGGTCTGTAAACCCTATACGGACGATTCTGGCCTCTGGGGTACCTTCTCTTGTAACAGAAGTGGCTAGTGGTGTGGTAATGATTGTGTTTAATGGGCTTTTATTGGCTCTTGCTGGCAATACGGCAGTGGCGGCCTATGGGGTGATCGCCAATTTGTCTCAAGTGGTTTTGGCCGTGGATACAGGAATTGCCCAAGGTTGCCAGCCATTATTTAGCCGTTGCTTTGGTCAAGGACAGGCAGGGAAAATGGTCTTTTTGCGCAGGGCTGGATTACTGACAGCGGTGGTTTTTTCTATGGCGGTTTATGCGGTGTTTTTTTTCGGGACTGAACCGGTAGTAGCGCTTTTTAATAGCACAGCCGATCCCCAGCTGCAGCAAATAGCGGAAATGGGAATGAAGATCTATTTTCTAGGGATGCCTTTTGCGGGGTTTAGCATTGTGCTGGCCATGTTTTTTACCTCTACAGAGCGGCCCCGGCCTGCACAGTGGCTCTGTCTGTTGCGGGGAATGATTCTGATTGTGCCCATGGCGCTGCTCTTATCATCAGCTTTTGGACAAAGGGGTGTATTTGCAGCATTTCCGGCCACAGAGATTTTGACAGCCATACTGGGAGCAAGCATCCTTAGCTTAGAAGGCAAAAGGAAACAGGGAAGAGAACGACAAAAAGCGGATAGGTGAGTGCCATAGGGGGTGCCCGATGGATCGTTTCAGTAGGTGTATCTCTACTGCAGTATGGCAGAGGCATCACGTTTCATACTGGGAGAAAATAAAATCAGACCTCCCGTGGTCCATAAACGAGACTGTAGAAGTTCCATGCATCAGTGGGTATTTGATGCTTGGTGGGCTTGGTGATAAAAATAAGGCTTCTTTTTTATACCAAAAACCACACGAAGTCAGGGGAAGAAATTTTATTCTATACGAGGATGACAAATAACCTGCCAGAATATCAAACGGAAATGAATCAAACAGCGGATATTCTTCAAAGCCATAGGGGAAAAAGGGGAAGGAAAAGAGGTGAGAAATACCGAAAGAGAGCCAGGATTTGGGGGCTGGATACAGGGCTAAAGAGGCGCTTTTTGCATAGGAACAGGGCAAAAGAGCTGGAAAATCTTTGCAACGTGCAGTACAAAAACAGGGACAAACGGAGGAAAAGCGTTTTGCACAGGGTATATCTGTGCCACCATGTTCGTGGTGAATGAAAAATAAAACAACAACCCCGCTCCTTTACGGAGAAGGGTTGTTCTATCAATCGATTAACCGCATAATGGTTGATTTTCCTGCAGGAGCAGATCGGTCAAAACGCTGCCAATATCTGCGTCAATACAGATGGATTGGCGCTTGATTTCGTCAGGACAGATGGCCTCCCCGTAGTTAATGACAGCATAGGTGGCCTTTGGATGATTCAGCGTCATCCGCCAGAACGGATATTTAATAATCACCGGGGTGTTATAGCCTACGCCAAGTTCCAGAAATAAGATACGCATATGCTGGTGCCTGTGGAGAAAAAGCTGATACCGCTCTGCCGCTTTATGCCAGCCCTCATCCTCCACAAATGTATCATCAGATCGCAGGTTCATAGTCAATGGTTTCCCGCAATGCGGGCAAACCGGCAGAAGTTCTGTGGGAATCCGCATTCCTTTCTGTTGTTCCACCATGCTGCGGATGATTTCTGCATTCTCAAAGGTTTCTTGGCAGCAGGGTTCGCTGCATTGGAACAGGCCATAGTCCCCCTGTGTATAAAACAGCCGCTTTTTCTCAAATCCGGCTTTCTGGAAGCAGTGATCCACATTGGTTGTGATAACAAAATAGTCTTTGCTTTTAACAAGCTCAAACAGGTTGTCATACACTGGCTTCGGTGCGTTCTTATACCGGTTGATATAGATATACCGGCTCCAATAGGCCCAGTGTTCCTCCGGCGTAGCATAGGGATAAAAGCCGCCGGAATACATATCATGAAATCCGTATTTTGCTTCAAAATCGAAAAAATACTGTTTGAACCGTTCTCCACGATAAACAAAGCCTGCGGATGTCGAAAGACCTGCCCCGGCCCCAATTACCACCGCATCCGTCTGTGCCAGCTCCTTCTTCAGCTGTTCAATCTGCTCCGAGGAGTCTACGGTAGATTTTGTCATCCTCATCCTTGAAAACATTGAATATTACCTCCATTTTGGTATGCGTTTCCTGCCGGTATTCCTTTACGGTCTGAATGGCAATCTGCGCTGCTTTGTCATTGGGAAAATGAAATTCTCCGGTGGAGATGCAGCAAAAAGCAACATTTCTTAGATTATTTTTCTCTGCCAATGCCAAACAGGAACGGTAGCAGGACGCAAGAAGTTCTTTGTCTTTCTTTGTAAGCCATCCCTGGACAATAGGCCCAACCGTGTGCAGAACATAGCGGCAGGGCAGGTTAAAGGCCGGTGTGATTTTCGCCTTGCCGGTCTCTTCTTCATGTCCTTGCTGCTCCATCAGTTCAGCACAGGCGAGGCGAAGCTGAATGCCTGCATAGGTGTGGATCGCATTGTCGATACAACCGTGACAAGGGTGGAAGCAGCCCAGCATCTGACTGTTCGCCGCATTGACAATCGCATCACATGAAAGTGTGGTAATATCCCCCTGCCAGAGATAAATACCTTCCTGCACAGGGGTTAGGTTGGAAAGCTCCGTAATTCCTTTGCGCCGGAGTTCTTCCTGCAAATAGGCATCCTGTACTGCTAAAAATTCTTGGCTTATAGGTATCGGCATACGGATATTAAAAAGCGAACGAAGCAGGCTTCGCTGCTCCTGTACGTCCGCCGGAATTTTTAGATTGGAATATCTGGGCTGCTCACGGAGCAATTCTTTTATGAGAAAAATCCGTCTTTCGTTTTGTGTCATAATCATACTCGCTTCCTGATCGCTTTTACCGGGCAATGTTCATAGCAATTTCCGCAGTGTAGGCAGTGTTCCTGCTGGATGATAAACGGCTGCCCCTGTGTAATACATCTCTGTGGGCAATGCTTTGCGCATGTTCCGCAGGCAATACAGCCATTCGTGATTTGATACCCTTTCGGTGTTATCTTCCGATGGCCGATCACATAGCTTTCACGGGAAATTGGATTTACCCCTAGATGAAAATACTCCATTTCTGCATCCTTGATTTCAAATACGATGCCAATGCTCCTTGTATCGCCAGGATATACATTGGAAAGATAGGGCTGCTCAGAAAAAATGGTATCAATCCAGTGGTTTTGTTCTTCCTGCCGGACGGGAACGGCATTTGCCGACAGGCGAATCATCTCCTTGTATTTGGTGTATCCGAGTATTTGCACCCGGCTGTCTGAAAGCAGTTCCCTGCAAAAATCTTTTCCTCTGGCCGTGAAAAAGTAGATGGCATCCGGCTCATAGTGGATGGCACTGATATTCCGAACCTGTGGATTCCCAGATTCATCCACTGTGGCAAAAGCCAATACACCAACATATTGCAATTTTTGTAAACAGGTTTTAGCATCCATCTTAAAATCCTCCCCGCTTCTGGTTCATGGTACAGAATGATATATTCTTTCAGCTGCATCCTAAGCTAAGGTTTAGCCACAGGTATTCCATTGTAGGATCAGGTGATGCTACAGGGTCACAACGATCTTGCCATCCACTTTGTGATGATCCACGTCAAAAAGGGCTTGGGAGATCGCTTCAAAGGGATAGACCGCCCCTACCTGCGGCGTGATCTGGTGACCGCTCAGGAAGGAAAAAATGTCCGTCATGGTTTGCCAGGTCGGATTATTGGAGAAAAAGCCTGTCAGATAAACCCCATTGGGAATTTCTTTGATGGGGTCAAATCCATTCAAGGCATAAATGCCGCCGAGAATCCCAGTGTTGCAGACAACGCCGCCCTTTTCCACACAGCGCAGAGTGTCACGGAGCGTTTTTGGCCCTACTAGTTCCAAGGCTTTGGTGACGCCGGAAAAGGAACCAGCCAGTGTTCCGGTATCCAGGACGGCCTGATCGGCCTCTTTCAGCAAGGGCAGCTTGCTTTCCCGATGGGTGGTGGCGATGACCCGGCAGCCCAACGCTTTTGCTAGGCGGATGGCTGCATATCCCAGTGCGCAAGTGCCGCCCCGCACCAGGAGGGTATCGTTCTTACTGAGCCCTAAACACTCAAACAAGGAACCCCATGCAGTGAAATAGGTTTCCGGCACTGCTGCCACCTCTGCCCAAGAAAGTTCCGTCTCCACGGGGAACACATGACTTACCGGCAGCAGCGCATACTGGGCATAACTGCCGTTGAAACTGCGGCCCATACCCCCCATGAGGGCAACGACCTTCTGGCCCTCATGAAAAGAACTGTCGGACGTGTCGGCCACTTCCCCCACACATTCAATGCCGGGGATGACAGGCTTGTGGATGTAGTTCGCTTTGATTTCACTCAGCCGGAGAATCTGCTCCGAATGATTCAGTCCAAAAGCCTTTACCTTTACCAGTACCCATCCGGGGCGAGTCAGCGGAACGCTGACTTCGGACAACCTGATATTTTCAGCCGGTGTCGGCTCCATCAAAACGATGGCTTTCATCATTTCTGGGATCATGGTGTTACCTCCTTCCAGCACTGGGGGTCTGCAGCGTAAAAATTGCCATCCTTGCCGCTGGCAACCGCAGGACAGCCCCGGCAGAAGGCCAGCAGTTCGCACTTGGCGCATTTTTCAAATTTCGAGTAATCCCGGTATGCCTCCATCTGGCAGATCCAGACATCAGCCAGCCGATCCTCGAACACGTTTCCCACCTTGCTGTTCTGAACCCGGCGGCAGGCGTAAATATCACCGGTGGGCAGAATGGTCA
>CAJFIN010000016.1 GCA_904381335.1 Candidatus Neoanaerotignum galli
GAAAAGGCTCATCAAAATCTACCACGCCAATATCATGCAGGAATTTGGTATAAAACCGAGCGTAAAGCAGATGAAGCACCGCATGCTCGATACCACCCACATACATATCCACCGGTGCCCATTTATGCAAGGCTTCTTTGCTGGCCAGTTCTTTATCATTATGAGGATCAGTATAGCGCAGGAAATACCAGCTGGAGCCGGCCCACTGTGGCATTGTATTGGTCTCTCGTTTTGCTGGACCGCCGCATTTCGGGCAAGTGGTGTTGACCCAATCAGTCATAGCTGCTAACGGCGACTCCCCAGTGTCCGTGGGCTGGTAACTTTCCACCATCGGCAGTTCCACAGGCAGCTGGTCATCCGGCACCACCACCGTGCCGCAATGCGGACAATGCACCAAAGGAATGGGTTCGCCCCAGTAGCGCTGGCGAGAGAACACCCAGTCTCTGAGCTTATAGTTGACTGTCTTTTTACCCAGGCCCTTCTCTTCCAAAATCAAAGGTGCTTTTTCTTTCGCTTCAAAAGCAGTCATGCCTTCAAATAAGGGGCTGTTGACCATTTTGCCGTCCCCGGTATAGGCTTGCTCCAGTTCTGCCGAAGGATCAGCTCCTTCTGGAAGAATCACAGGGATAATCGGCAGACCAAATTTTTTCGCAAATTCAAAGTCACGTTCATCATGGGCAGGCACGCACATGATGGCGCCGGTGCCATAGTCCGCCAATACATAGTCAGATACCCAAATGGGCGCTAATTCTCCATTTAAAGGATTAATTCCATAACGGCCAGTAAATACACCTGTTTTTTCCCGATCCGTCATTCGGTCCACCGAAGACTTTGTGGATGCCTGATAGCAATAATCCTCCACTGCCTGGCGGCAATCATCCGTAACGATTTTCTTTACCAATTCATGTTCTGGTGCCAATACCATAAACGTTGCACCATAGAGTGTATCCGGGCGAGTGGTATATACTGTGATGGATTCATCCGTATCTTTAACTTTAAAATCTACCTCAGCGCCATAGCTCTTGCCAATCCAGTCAGATTGCATTTTCTTCACTTTTTCTGGCCAGTTCAGCTTGTCCAGATCATTCAGCAGACGTTCTGCGTAATGGGTAATGCGCAGCATCCACTGACGTAGATTCTTCTTTGTCACCTGAGAGCCGCACCGCTCGCAAACACCATTGGTGGCTTCTTCATTGGCCAATACGCATTTGCAGCTGGGGCACCAGTTTAACGGCATTTCCTTTTCATACGCCAGGCCATGCTCATACATCCGAGCAAAAATCCATTGGGTCCATTTATAAAAGGACTTATCCGTGGTATTGATTTCCCGATCCCAATCATAAAGCGCACTAATTTCGTGGAGCTGCCGTTTTACATTTTCAATGTTCGCCCGGGTGCTCACCTCCGGATGGGTATTGGTCTTAATGGCATAGTTTTCCGCCGGCAGGCCAAAGGCATCCCATCCCATGGGATGAAGGACCTGATAGCCCTGCAAAACTTTATAACGGCTGATAACATCACTGAGCACATAGCCGCGCCAGTGACCAACATGCAAACCCGTACCAGAGGGATAGGGAAACATATCCAGGCAGTAATACTTTGGTTTTTTGTCATCATACACATCCACCTGATGTTTTTCCCAATGGGCCCGCCATTTTTTTTCAATGGCAGAAAAATCATACTTTGCTTCCATGGTTTCCTCCTTGTTCAATCAAATAAGGCTCTTCATCTCAGTTAGAGACGAAGAGCCCTCCGTGGTACCACTCTAGTTTGCCGCACTTACGGCACGCTTTTTGAGCCCGATAACGACCGGCCAGCCGACACCGCCTACTAATGGTTCAGCGGGCTGCTCCAAGGCGAGTTCGTTCATTTTCCTGTGCTGCTTCACACCCACCAGCAGCTCTCTGAAACAGGTAAAATGCCTACTACTCCTCTTCCCAGCATTTCACTGCGTTTAGTGGATATTATACCATACCCTTTAAAAAAAAGCAAGAGGGCAAAGTCTCCCCCAGAGATAAAATCACAAACTTCATACGCTTTCCCAAAAGTGAAGGAATCCATCTTTCTCCCCCTTTCTCTATGGTAGGGCAATTTTTTCCCAATCTATGGCCGTTTCAAAACGCATGGCACTGCTTCTTCCTATCTTTTGTCATTTTATCAGAAGATTGTCATCATGAGAAGAAGCAACCTCTGCCAAACTGGCTTCATTCAAAAGGGCTTTTCCTCGCCGCGTTACTTCCCTATCCCAAAGATAAGAAAACCGGCCTAGGTGGCAGATACCTCCTCATCAAAATAGAACTGGAAAAAGGAAAGCTACATCAAATGCCATATGACCCACCCAAAGATAAAAATAAAACCAAGACACCAAGCCCTTTGGGCTCGAAGCAATGGGCAGAAAACTCATCCGTCTGGCAAATGGTTATCATCAAATGGATGTCTTGATAGAAAATCAATTTGTCATATATCTATGGGAAAATCCCTCAAATTGACTGAGGGATTTCCATACGGTTTAATAATTGAAAAGTTTTTTACTGATCTTCATCATCGTACCGATGATCCAAATCTTCTTTTCTCTTTTTTTCATACCGGTAATAAATCCAACGCATTAAGCAAAATACCGCCACAAATGCTGCCAATGCGCTAAATCCACCAATGCCCTCTTCCACCTGTCCACCCTGACGGTGCAAATAGAGGACCAAACTATAAACTGCCGCTACCACAAGGACGGTGATGGCCATCCGCCGTTTATAGTTTTTCCCTTGAAAAAACTCATAGGTGGTCAAATCTAATTGCCGCTGCCGGATGAGCTGATAAATCGGCGTTCCCACCAGCAAAACAAATTCTAATACACAATTTGACACCGTTAGTCCAAAAACCAAAGCTTTCACCACAAAAGAAATCAATGCTGCAAAGTACATTATCGTACAAAGCTCTGCCCGAATCTGTAAAAATCCTTGTTTCACCCGTTCATCATTCATGGTTCTTCCTCCCAAAACAGTTCGTCTAACGTTTTATGCAGTGCCCGGCAAATGGCAATACACAAATGGAGCGTGGGGTTATATTTCCCCGCTTCAATCATTCCGATGGTCTGCCGGGTTACGCCAACGGCCTTTGCCAAATCCTCCTGGGAATAATCCATAGCAGCTCTGGCCGCCTTCAGCCGTAGGTTTTTCACCAGCTCACCTCCTTTACCTGTTTTTATCATACACTATAATTGATAAAATGTCAAATATATATTGCATTATCATAAATATTTTTTTCTTTTTGAGGGATGTAATGATTTTTCTTTCAAAACTCGTTTTCTGCTTGACTATCGGGTTACTTTATCGGTTATACTTATTTTCAGTGGAGAATTCCTCCCAGTCTAGGGCCCAGTGCCTTCAGGCTTTGTCTGAAGTTGATATATACTGGGAAAAATCACCCCTTGTAACAGCAGAGAAAACAACCAGGTCCTTCCCCAGGTTGTTTTCTTTGTTTTCAGACCACATTTACATTTTTCTTTTTGAGTGGTACACTTTCAATAGAGTAATCAACTCAAAAAGGAGGAACGAAATATGAAGATCACCGTTTTTTATTTTTCCCTCACCGGTCACACCAAACAAATGGCCGAAATCATTGCAAAAGCCATGGAAGAAGTTGAAGGCGTCACTGCAAAGGCCCTCTCGATTGATGAAGCAGATGATCCCTTTGCCGCAGAAAGCCAAGCCATCGTGTTTGGCACACCCGTTTATATGGCTTCCGTTTGCCATCAGATACACACTTTCTTACAAACCAAAGCCCGCGCAGTCGCTGCAGGTAAACTTTGCGGCGCTTTTGCCACCGAAGATTATGTTCATGGCGGCGGAGAAACTGCCATCCAGGAAATCCTTACCTATTGCCTGGTGATGGGATGCCTGGTATATTCCGGCGGCGGCGCTTATGGTGCGCCGGTCATTCATCTAGGCCCTGTCGCCACTTCCAAAGATTTAGAAAAATATGAAGAGACATTCCGCATTTACGGTCGCCGTATGGCTAGCAAAGCGCTGGAATTATACAGCAAATAACCAAAACCGATGGTTCTTGCCTTCTTTATGACCACGCGATGATCGCGTGGTTTTTTTACGCTATGACATGAACTGCTGTTTTTCTTGCCCCAGCCCAGAATCACATAGGAGCGCTTCCTTTTCCATGAGCAGATCGTTTGGGGTGATCCTGCCCTTCTCTAAATTTCCTCATTTTTTGCTTACCGATGGTTTCCAACAAGATAACGGATGAGATTTTGTTTGATACTGATTCAATGGATGGACAAGACGGCTATCTAACAAACTTTTCCCCTTAGCCACACACTGCCGTAGGTTAAATTAAGTTCATAAAAAACACCTCACCGATGAGATCCCGCTAGGATTTCATCAGTGAGGTGCAAACATTTGACAGTTTCGTCCAGAAAATCAATTTGGCATCTGTTGTTCTTCCAGTCTCTGCACAGTTGCATATTGGGTGGTTACCCAGAAATAAGGTTCTTCTCCTTCTGGGAAGGAATCGATATATTCCTCCAGCGTTGCCAAATCATCAATGGTGCCTGTTGTGCCATCCAGTAATTGGAACGTCATATCCGTATCCACATAATACGTTTGGCCCGTTACATCCCAATCATCCACTTCACCAGGCATAGGTTCGGTGCGAGAAATGGCTTCGCCGTCCCCTTCTTCATAGCTGGAAAGATAGAGGTAAATGGATTTTTCCTCTGCATGTACTGTGGAAACATGACCAAAGAGGGTACTGATAGGGCCAGTACCGAAGTCATTCACGTCTGCAGGATTTTCCATCTTCACTTTCACGCTATTCGGCGCTTGTCCTAAGTCGTCTGTCAGCTTATTCATCAGCACTTGTTCCGGATCCAGCAAGCCCACTTGATGCCCTTCATCCGCCTGAGTCTGCAAATCAGCATAATACTCTTTGCCCGTCATATCTGCATTCACATTATCATAG
The DNA here is from genome assembly GCA_904381335.1 of Candidatus Neoanaerotignum galli. GTDB lineage: Bacteria > Bacillota > Clostridia > Lachnospirales > Anaerotignaceae > Neoanaerotignum > Neoanaerotignum galli. The sequence goes on from CAJFIN010000016.1 coordinate 4,969, forward strand.
TAAAGATTGCCGCTGGTATCCATCCAACGCTCCACACACCATATTCCAGTCTCACCTTGAGTGGCAGGCTGAGACAGCAGGAAACTCCACTGCTCATTGCTAAACATCGTCACTGTAGCAATAGCATGATTGCCTGCATACGTTTCAGGAGAAATAGCACCCATGGTCTCCAACGCCCGGCGGCATGCTACTTCTACATTCGAGCGGATCGGCTCTGTATCGGTCATGGTGATTTCATTGATATATTCCCCTGTTTCTGCTTGAAACATCAAATAGACTTGCGAACAGGTGATTTGATTTCCCTCCTGGGTAAACTGATAAGGCAAGTCCACCGGTTCCTCTGTATCAATGGTAAAGGAATCCGTAAAGGTCCAGACCTCCACCCCATGATAAAGATCTGGAAAAGTCATCACAAGCTCCGGATCCGAATGATAGTTGCTATATTCTACCCCGCGCTCATCTGCAAACTGTTGGGCGCGCATCCGGCCCAGTGCCAAACATTGTGCTTTTCGGCTTTTGGCATTTGAGCATCCTGCCAGCATACCTATGGCCAGCACAAAGATCAGTCCCAATAGCCATCCCTTTTTTCCAATCCATTGTTTCCCGTTCATGTCCTCACCTTTCTTTGTCCACCTCAGATGGGTAAAGAAAAACAACGCCCGCCGGCCCAAGCCGCAAGCGCTGTTCATCTGGGTCGTTCCTATACTTCGTCTTGCTCGTATTACAGCATCGTCTTACGCAGTTCTTCGCCGCTCTTAGGGCTCAGATAAGCCGGAGCAATATCAAAAACAGTCTTGCAGCCGGTCTGACCTTCCTGATTCAGACGATACGCAGCTCTGGCATAGGCTACCAATACAGAAGAAGTAAACTCTGGGTTTGAATCCAATTTCAAGCGGTATTCAATGATGTGGTTATTTTCCAGATTCCAGCCCGTTTTTCCACTGCGAATCACAAAACCGCCATGAGGGATACCGCTGTGATTTTTCTTCAGTTCTTCTTCCGTGATGAAATGCACTGTGGTGTCATATTCATCAAAATAGTTGGGCATGGTTTGAATATCCTGCTCAATTTGTGCCAGATCTGCCCCTTCTTCCGCCACCACAAAGCACTCTCTGGTGTGTTTTTCTCTGGTAGTCAAATCAGGGTTCTTCCCACTGCGCACCTCTTCCAAAGCATGTTCCACAGGAATGGTATACTGTTTCCCATCCTTTACACCTTTTACCCGGCGAATGGCGTCCGAATGGCCCTGGCTAACCCCTTTACCCCAGAATGTATAGTCCACACCATTTGGCAGAATAGCATTGGCATACATCCGGTTTAAAGAGAACAGACCAGGATCCCAGCCGACAGAAATAATAGCCACTTTGCCCCCTTGCTTTGCTGCCTGATCAACACGATCAAAATGCTCCGGAATCCGTTTATGGGTATCAAAGCTATCAATCACGTTAAACAGGGAGGTAAATTGGGGTGTCTGCTCCGGCAAATCCGTTGCACTGCCGCCACACAAGATCAGCACATCAATCTCATCTGCATGTTTGGCTGCATCTGCCGCAGCGTACACAGGTACGCCCTCCGTCAGGATGGTGACCGTTCCCGGTGCACGGCGAGTAAAGACCGCCTTCAATTCCAGATCATCGTTTTGTTTGATGGCGCATTCTACCCCCCGGCCTAAATTGCCATATCCAAGAATACCAATACGAATCATGTTGTTCACTCCTTTCTAGTTTCTTCCTTTATTATAATCGAACTTGCCCTCTGCCACAATACTTTTTTACGAAATCCTGCCGGAAAAGGAAAGAAAAATCCGCCTTCAGACTACCTTTTCCTCTGTTCCCTTTTGCAGCTGTTCCTCCAAACGGCGCTCCACCGGACGAATCAATTGGTCATAATGCTCAATTTTACTATTTAATAGCGCTAAAGAAGCCGCCAAATCTTTTTGCCTTTCCATCAGCTGCTCCCGCTGCTCCAGCAAAATCTGTTTTCGTGCCTGCACCGTATCTTCACCTTGGGCAAAAAGGGAAACATAGGTAATCAGTGCTTCAATCTGCACGCCTGCCCGCCGCATACATTTCATCATTTCCACCCATTCTAAAGACGCCTGATCATAATCCCGCACGCCGCTGTGATTTCTTGGCACCGGTGGAATCAGGCCAATACGCTCATAATACCGCAAAGTATCCGGCGATAGTCCCGTCTGTTTACTTACCTCTGCGATGGTCATGGTTGATTACCCCTTTCTTGTTGATTTTGCTGCTGTTTTTAAAATGACAAATGGCTGCACAAATACGAAAAAACTGCCCGCAGTATTACGGACAGTTTTTTCATCGCTTTCGGCTGCCAAAACTGTTGTTTTGCTCCGTTACGATAAGATCTCCACCACCACATGCTTATCCTCATGGATAGCGGCAGCTTTAACCACATTACGGATGGCTTTTGCAATCCGCCCTTGTTTTCCAATGACCTTACCCATATCCTCCGGCGCAACTTTCAGTTCCAGCACCAGAGATTTTTCCTTCTGACTTTCTGTCACTGAAACCTGTTCAGGATGGTCCACCAGATTCTTGGCGATCACTTCCAGCAGTTCCTTCATGTTCCCACTCCTTGCCGGATCGGTTTTTTTCTTCCTTAGCCTTCGATTACGCCGGCTTTTTTCAGTAATGCCTTGGCTGTATCAGAAGGCTGAGCGCCGTTGGCAATCCATTTCTTTGCTTCTTCTGCATCTACCTTCAGTTCTACAGGATCAGAGATGGGATTGAAATAGCCAATTTCAGCAATGGATTTGCCGTTACGGCTGGTTCTGGAATCTGCTACCACAATACGGTAGAAGGGAGCCTTCTTAGCGCCAAGTCTTTTCAATCTAATTCTTACTGCCATAATTCTTTTTCCTCCTTGAAACTACCTTTGCTTATTTTTGATTTATGCAAAAGGAAACTTAAACCGTCCTTTTTTGCCTTTGGTCATTGCATTCATCTGCTTCATCATTTTCTTCATATCATCAAACTGCTTGAGCAGCCGGTTGACATCTGCAATGGATCTGCCACAGCCCTGGGCAATCCGTTTTTTTCGCGGCCCATTCAGTATGGCCGGGTTTTGCCGCTCCTGCGGCGTCATGCTTTGAATAATGGCCTCTACTCGCCGCATCTCTTTATCGGCATCCACCTGATTGAGCGCATCTAAATTAAGTTGGCCCATCCCTGGTAACATGCCCAACAAATCTTTGATGGGACCCATTTTTTTAATCTGCTGCATCTGGGTCAGGAAATCTTCCAGCGTGAAATCATTTTCCCGCATTTTCTTTTCCATTTCCCGGGCCATTTTTTCATCCAGGTTCGACTGGGCTTTTTCAATGAGGGAAAGCACATCCCCCATACCCAAGATACGTCCGGCCATCCGATCCGGATAGAAGGGCTCCAGATCCTCCATCTTTTCGCCCATACCAATAAATTTGATGGGTTTTTGGGTCACGGCTCGCACAGACAATGCCGCACCGCCTCTGGCATCACCATCCAATTTTGTCATAATGATGCCATCCACGCCCAGCTGATCATTAAAGCTCTGGGCCACCGTCACCGCATCCTGCCCCGTCATAGCGTCAACCACCAATAAAATTTCTTGGGGATGCACAGCAGCTTTGATTTCTTTTAATTCTTCCATCAATTCTTCATTGATGTGCAGCCGGCCAGCGGTATCAATGAGCACCACATCATTTTGGTTCTTTTTGGCCTCTTCCAGGGCCTTCTGTGCAATCTGCACAGGACTGACTTGATCCCCCATGGTAAAGACCGGAATACCAAAATGCTCTCCCACCACTTGCAGCTGTTTAATAGCAGCAGGACGATATACATCGCACGCCACCAGCAGCGGCCGCCTGCCTTCTTTTTTTAATAGGCCGGCTAACTTTCCGCTGGAAGTGGTTTTACCAGCGCCCTGTAAACCCACCATCAAATATACGGTTGGCGGCTTAGCAGAAAACGTCAGCTTGCTTTGGGTGCTGCCCATCAGGGCCACCAGCTCTTCATTGACGATCTTGATCACCTGTTGGCCAGGCGTTAAGCTTTCCATCACATCGCTGCCAATCGCCCGTTCGCTGACTTTTGCCACAAACTGCTTGACGATCTTAAAGTTGACATCTGCCTCCAGCAAAGCCAGCTTTACTTCCCGCATGGCCGTTTTCACATCGCCTTCGGTCAAACGTCCTTTCCCTCGCAGCTGCTGAAAAACTTGTTGTAATTTATTGGAAAGGTTTTCAAATGCCATTTTGCCGCCTCCTTAGTCCATCATGGCGTTGGCCAAGGCCGAAAGCCTTTTCAGCTTTTCTGTAGGCCCAAGTTCTTCTTCCAGCGCTTTAATCAGGCGCACCATTTCTTTGTCCCGTTCCTTCTGCGCCAAAAACCGCTCCACAAGATGCAGTTTCTGCTCATAACCAGCCAAGATTTCCTCCGCCCGTTTCAGCTGATCACGCACCGCCTGCCGGCTAATACCTTCTTCTTGGGCAATCTCAGTCAAAGTAAGGTCATTTTGATAAAAAAGCTCAAATATGGTTTTTTGCTTTTCGGTCAAAAGCTCCCCATAAAAATCATAGAGGAGCGTTTCTTGCAGGATCGTTTCCACTGCGCGCCTCCTTTGGGCCTTCCTATGTAAAGGCGAACACCTTTACCTGACCTATCATACTAAACTTCTTCTACTTTGTCAAGGTTTTTTACTTGACAAAGCCATCATTCTTCTCCAAATAATGCCTTTGCAAAGGCCTGGGCGTCAAACTTTTGCAGATCGTCCACGCGCTCGCCCACCCCGATATATCGCACCGGGATCTTCAGCGCATGCTTGATCGCCACAACAATGCCGCCTTTGGCTGTGCCGTCCAGTTTGGTAAGGATAATGCCGGTAATATGGGCTGCCTCTTGGAACACTTTGGCTTGCTGGAGTGCATTTTGCCCTGTGGTAGCATCCAGTACCAGATACGTTTCCCGATGCACGCCGGGATACTCCCGATCAATTACCTTATCCATCTTCTTCAATTCTTCCATCAGGTTTTTCTTATTATGAAGCCGCCCTGCCGTATCGCAGATCAGCACATCCACACCTCGGTTTTTTGCTGCATGTACGGCGTCAAAAACCACCGCTGCTGGATCGCTGTTTTCTTCATGACAGATCACGTCTACACCGTTTCTCTCCCCCCAGATCTTCAGCTGATCAATGGCTGCTGCTCGGAATGTATCTGCCGCCGCCAACAGCACAGATTTTCCTTCCTTTTGCCATAAAGCAGCCAATTTGCCAATGGTGGTGGTTTTGCCTACACCATTTACCCCGATCACCAGCACCACCGATGGCACAGGCAGATCCGTTTCTTCCTCTTCCCCTTCGGTGAGCAGCCGGGCAATTTCTTCTTCCAATAAGCTGCGTACTGCTTGGGGATCAGTGATATGTTTTTGTTTTACCTGGCGGCGCAGTCCCTCTATAATTTCCTCTGTGGTTTCCATGCCCAAATCCGCCATGATGAGGATCTCTTCTAACTCCTCAAATAAGTCCTCATCAATTTTTTGAAAGGCCCCTAATACCATATCCACACTGCCGCGGATACTATTGCGGGTTTTGCCGAGCCCTTCTTTCAGCCGAGTAAATAGGCCCTTCTTTTTCGGTTCATCTGTGGGTTGATCCATGGGCTCTGATGCAGGGTCCTCTGCTTCCTGTGGGGCCTGTGGTGTTGGTATGTTCCAAGCGCTGATGGCATCTTGCTCCTCTGATATCGGCTGGGACGTTTCACTTTTCTCTGCTTCTTCTGTCGCCAGGGTGGAAACGGAGAGGTCATCCCCATTTTCTTCCGTCAATTCCTGCTGATCTGTCTGCACCTCACAAGATGTGCTTTGCTGATCTTCAAAATTCACTTTCTCCGTTGATTCATCCCTGTCCGCCATCTCACATAGTTCCTCTGCTGTGCCATCTTGATCTTCATGCCGTTCTTCGGTTGGCAAATCAGCCGTTTCTTCCAAAACAGAATCCAAAGCATTCGTCTCTTGTGCCCCTTCTGTCAGATCATCTTTTTTTCCACGTTTAAAAAAATCAAATAACCCCATACGTTTCCTCCTTTTCACTGGCTGATGCAAAATCAATGGAAATCACTTTTGAAACCCCTTGCTCCTGCATGGTAACACCATAAAGCTGTTCTGCTATTTCCATCGTCCCTTTTCGATGGCTGATGACAATAAACTGGGTGGTACAACTCAACCGATGCAGATAAGAAGCAAAGCGCTGTACATTCGCTTCATCCAGCGCCGCCTCAATTTCATCCAGCACACAAAACGGCGATGGCTTCATGCGTAAAATGGCAAACAAAATGGCAATGGCTGTCAAAGCCCTCTCCCCACCAGACAACAACATCATATTCTGCAGCGTCTTACCCGGAGGTCGGGCAATGATCTCAATGCCGCCCTCCAACGAATGACTTTCGTCCGACAGACGTAAAAAAGCAGTGCCCCCACCAAACAATTCTCGAAAACAAGCCGAAAAATTTTCATTCATTTTGGCAAACTGAGCGCGAAATTGCTGTTCCATTTTTTCCTGCAGGCCAGTAATCACTCCTTGAAGATCTGCCTCCGCCCGAAGGATATCATCCCGCTGGGCCGTACGGAAGTCATACTGCTCTTTCACCAGCCGGTATTCCTCCACCGCCTGAAGGTTGACGTCCCCCATGCGGCGCATTTCTTCTTTCACCAAGCGCCGTTCCTTTTCCCGCTGCGCCAGAGACAGTTCTGGATGAATCCACGAAAGTGCCTGGCCCGGCGTTACCTCATAGGTTTGCCACATATCTTGGCACATCTGCGCTTCTTCCTGGGCCAGCCGCTCCAGACGGTCGGACAGCCGATCCAATTCCCGTTGAAGCTCATGCCCTATTTCCATAGCATCCTGCTGGGCTTGGCGGCAGGCTTTCTTTTCTTCTTCCCGCAAAGAAAGCTCCTTTTCCAGTGCCTTTTGCTTTTGAAAAAGATCTGCCGCCTGTTGGGTTCGTTTTTCTGCCTCTGCTTCTAAAGCCTGGCTTTCTTGGCGGTGATTTGCTGCCTCTTGGGCCAGGCGATTTGCTTCTGCTCTCTTTTGCGCGGCTCGTTCGGCGCCTTTTTGATGCAGCTTATTTGTTTCCTCCTGCCAAGCCTTTGCCTGGGCCATTTCTTGTTCCAATTTACCTTGGGATATTTTTATCTCCGTCAGCGCTTCCATGGCGTTTTCCCTGGCTGCTTTTTCTGCTGCTAAGTTCTTTTGGCCCTGGGTCACTTTTGCTTCCATTTGTCTGGCTGCCGCTTCCATTTGTGCCAAGGCTTGACTTTTTGTTTGCTGTTTGCTGTCTGTTTCTTTTTCTTGTTCCATCAACTTGCCCTCTTCTTCCTGAAGAGAGGCAATCTCTTGATCCATTAACACCTGTTTTTCCTGGCTTACAGAAAGCTGCTGTTTTGCTTTTTCCTGATCCAGTTGCAAGGCCGTTTTGCTTTCTTCCAGGGCATCTCGGTTTTGCTGCATTTGCTGCATTTGCTGACGCAGGGTTTCCAGTGTTATCTCCCCGGTACGGCGGGAAGATTGCAGCTGCTTTAATGTGGTTTCTAAAGTGGCAATTTCCCTCGTTCGTCCAAATACGTTCGTGGTCTTTTTTGCACTGCCGCCTGTCATAACGCCGGCAGGGCTCATCACATCCCCATCCCGGGTTACCAAGCGATAGCGATAGCCCGTCTCCTTTCCCAGACGAATCGCAGTATCCATGGTCTCCACCACCACCGTCCGTCCCAGTAAATAGGCCATCACACCTTCATATTTTGCGTCATAGGTTACCAAATCTTTGGCGATACCCACCACGCCTTCAAAGGCTAAAATTTTGGCTCGGTCTGTCATTTCCCGGCCGCGGAGAATATCCAGCGGCAGAAAGGTAGCCCGTCCCTGGCCGGTATGTTTTAAGTAAGCGATAGCCCTTTTTGCATCCTGAGCCGTTTCTGTAATAATTTGCTGCATCGCACTACCCAAAGCCGTTTCCATGGCGGTTTCTAACCCTTTCGGCACCTGCACCACCTCAGATGCAGCGCCGCAAATACCGGACAAACCACCTTGATCCTTTTGGATTAAAATGGCTTTGACGCTTTTGGAAAAACCTTCATATTCCTTTTGCATTTCTTTTAGAACCAAATAGCGGCTCCGGCTGGTATGAAAGTCCCGAGTTTTCTCCTGCAGCTCTTTGGACGCCAGCTGTTCTTTGGCCTGCAAAGAAGAAAGTTGTGCCGTAAGGTCAGCCAGTGCCTGGGCCGTTTTTTCTTGCTGCTGCCTTTTTTCTGCCTGCTCTTTACAGAGCACTTGATAATGAAGCTCCTCTGCCTGCTTTCGGCTTTGAGCTGCAGCGAAAGCGGTTTTTACTTCGTTTCTTCGCTGAATAATCTGATTTTTGTCCTCTTCCAATCGTTCTAAACTACTTTTTTCCTGGGCAATTTGCTGCAGCAACAAAATCAGGTCTTTTTGATCTTGCTGCATCGCCGATTCACTTTCTGTTAAAACACCGCCGTGAACCGCCAACCCTTCTTCCACCTGTATTCGGCGCTTGGCTAGCTCCTTTTGCTGCTGTTGCAGCATAGAAAGCCGAGATGCATAAGAACGGCTTTGTTCTTGGCGCTGAGCCGCCTCTGCTTCTTCCCGCTCGGCTTCCTGCCAAAGCCTTTCCCGCTCTTTTTCCTGCTGCTGCGCTGTGGCCAGATCTCGTTGCGCACGGCTTTTTTTCTCTCCAGCTTCGCTTTCTTTTTGGCGCATCTCCAACAACAAAGAGGCCCGTGCCGATTCTTGCTGCCGGTCTATTTCTTCCAGCTGAGAAAGTCTCTCCTGCTGGGCCGCCTGATCTGCCTTGGCCTTGGCCCATTGTTCCTGCGCAATGGCCTGCTTTTCTTTCAGCCCTTTGCTTTGCGCCTTGCCATCCTGCATCCGGCGGCCAAATAAATCCAGTTCTGCTTCTTTCAGCCTCTGGCGGTAGGAAAGATAAATCTTGGCCCGTTCGCTCTCCTGTTGTAATGGCAGCAGGCGCTTTTCCAATTCTTCTCGGATATCTTCTGCCCGGGTCAAATTTTCCCGCTCCCGGCGGAGTTTTTCTTCCGCCTCCTCTTTCCTGGTGCGGAATTTGACAATTCCCGCCGCCTCCTCGAATAGCCGCCGCCGATCTTCACTTTTGGAGCTGAGAATGGCATCAATGTTGCCTTGGCCAATAATGGCATATCCTTCCTGGCCAACACCAGTATCCATAAACAGCGCCTGCACATCCTTTAACCGGCAGGGCACACCATTGATAAGATACCGGCTCTCACCAGAACGAAACACCTGCCGGCTCACTCGTACCTCTGCAAAATCCAGACCGATGGCATGATCGCTGTTATCCAATACCAGCGCCACCTCTGCAAAGCCCAAGGCTTTCCGGTTGGCCGTACCAGCAAAGATGACGTCTTCCATTTTATCGCCCCGAAGGCTTTTGGCCCGCTGCTCTCCCAACACCCATCGCACTGCATCGGACAAATTACTTTTTCCGCTCCCGTTCGGGCCTACCACCACCGTTACCCCCGGACGAAAGGGCAGGCGCACTTTTTCTGGAAAAGACTTAAAGCCCTGTAATTCCAATTGTTTTAGGTACATTTTCTTTCACCTCATGCCTTTTGGCGCAGTAAAAAAAACAGCCGTTCCAATTCCTCCGGCAGCGGCGCTTCAAATTCTAGATATTGCCCTGTGATCGGATGGGTAAACCCCAGCACCTTGGCATGGAGGGCTTGTCCATGGAGGGCAAAAGGCTGTTTTTGCGGACCATAGACTGTATCTCCCAGCAGCGGATGGCCAATAGAAGCCATATGGACGCGAATCTGGTGCGTACGGCCGGTTTCAAGCTGTGCTTCTACAATACAATAGCCGCCTAAATGGGACAAAACAGTAATATGGGTCACCGCCCGTTTTCCCCCGGGCACAATGGCAATTTTCTTTCGATCTTTAGGGCTTCTGCCTAAAGGACGGTCAATGGTGAGTGTTTCTTCTTTTACATTTCCCATCACTGCCGCTACATAGCGCCGTTTCATGGCATGACGGGCCAACTGTTCTGCCAGGCCCCGATGGGCCGCATCACTTTTGGCCGCCACCAGGACGCCAGAAGTATCTTTATCAATGCGATGCACAATGCCAGGGCGCAGCACGCCATTGATGCCCGATAATTGTCCCGCGCAATGGTAAAGCAAAGCATTGACTAATGTGCCCGTTCCATGTCCTGCCGCCGGATGAACCACCATGCCCTTCGGCTTATTTATGACAATCACGTCTTCATCTTCATATAAGATATCTAACTCAATGGGCTCTGGCAACAGCGTCATCTCCACTGGCTCTGGCATGGTCAGGTGAATTAGATCTCCCGGTTTGATCTTATAATTTTGCTTGACCTTCTTTCCGCCCACATCCACTTGCCCCTGTTCCAAAAGCTTTTGCACCTGAGAACGGGAAAGTCCCTCTTCCGCCGCGGCTAAATAGGTATCAATGCGGACGCCTGCATCCTCCTTTTCCACGGCAAAGGTACGTTCATCCATGTCGTTCCTCCCCATTTTTCTGGAAAAAAAGCAAAGCAATGGCAATACCTATTGCTCCTGCAACTACCCCGATATCTGCCACATTAAACACTGGGTACTCAAACAGCGTAATTTCAAAATAATCCACCACATACCCGCGAAAAAGCCGGTCGATGGCATTGCCCCAGGCGCCTCCCATCAGCAGCACTAATGATAGGCTGAGCAGCCGGTTTTGCCGCCAGTCCAGCTTTGTTTTTTTCACATAATAGATCACCGCTACCGTGACCACCACGGTCAAAGCTAAAAACAACCATCGTTGGCCTTGGAGCATGCCAAAGGCCGCACCACGGTTTTCCACAAATGTTAAATCAAACACCCCCGGCAACACCGTCATGCTGCCCACAGGTTTTAAAAATGCCAGCGCCAGAGCCTTAGAAATCTGATCGATGCCTGCCACCATGGCGATACCGCCGATCCAACCTTTCATCTGCTTCACTCCAAAATTGTTTTTATCGCCGAAATCACTTCGTCCCGGCCCACTTGGCTGGTGCGTTCTGCCCTGCCAATTCCTTGTAATAAAACGAACTGGATCACACCATTTCTTACTTTTTTGTCAAAAAACATCTGCTCATACACTTGCTCTGCTGATAGACCATCCACTGTTTTTGGCAGACCAAAAAAATCAAACAGCGCTTCTGCCCTTTGCCGGTCCTTTGCAGAAATACGGCCCTCTTTTTCACACAAAGCCAAAATAGCCCGGCTGCCCAATGCCACACATTCCCCATGCAGCAGTGCAAAGTGTTTTTCTGTCTCCACCGCATGACCAATGGTATGGCCAAAATTCAGCACTTCCCTTAGGCCGCCTTCTTTTTCATCCTGGCTAACCACCTCTGCCTTAATACGACAACAATGGTAGAGCATCTGTGTCAGCGGTGCTTCTTCCTGAGCGAGGATAGCCTCCTTTTGCTCCTCCAAAAAGGTAAAAAATGCCTCATCCCAGATCAGACCATACTTCACCACCTCTGCCATACCAGCAGCAAATTCTCGCGCCGGCAATGTCTTTAGTGTTTTCAGATTGATATACACAAAATGGGGCTGATAAAACGCCCCCACCATATTTTTATGTCCCCGATAATCTACACCGACTTTGCCGCCCACACTGCTATCTACCTGGGCCAGCAAGGTAGTGGGCACTTGGAAAAAAGGAATCCCCCGCTGAAATGTGGCTGCAGCAAAGCCAGCCATGTCTCCAGGCACACCGCCACCCAGCGCAACCACCACACTTTTTCGATCCATATGCGCTGCCAAAAAAGCATCATAAAATGTGGTTATCGTTTGCAAGTTTTTTTGATCTTCTCCTGCCGGAAAAGCAACACAGCCGCCGTAAGCATCCCCCAGCTGTGCTTCCACTTGACTGCCATAAAGCGCCGCCACATGGGAATCCGTCACCACAAAAACCTTCCGTCCCCCCAGGCCTGCCTCCTCCAGCGCTTGGCGCAAGGCAGAAAAATCCTCTTTGAACTGTATGGGGTATTCCCGTTCTTTTGTTTTTACCTTTAATTCCATTTCTTTCTCCTTTGCTGCACCATTTCAATATAATAACAGCGTAATTCTGATTCTGTCTTTCTTCGTTTTTCCTTCATCCTGCAGCACTTTCACTCGGCCATATCCCCGCACACTGATCAAATCGCCTTCCTGAACGATTTTTTCTGCTTTGGTCACAGGCTGATGCTGAATGGACACCTTTTCTGCCCGAATCAGCTCCTGTGCCTTACTGCGGGAAAGGGGAAACGCAGCCCCCAGCACTGCATCAAGGCGCATAGAGGAGACCGTTTTTTGGATTTGCTGCGTCTTTTCCTCTGGCAAAATGTCCTGCCAGGCAGAAAGCTGTCGGCACTTCACTGGTGCTCTACCCACACGCTCCAACCCAGAAGCAATAAAAGCCGCCATTTCCGCTGTAGCAAAGATCAGCGCCCTATCCTGGAGAAAAAGAATATCCCCCGTTTTGCTGCGATCAATGCCCAGCCCTAATACAGAGCCCAAAATATCCCTGTGGCCAGGTGCGGCAGAAAACTTATTCCACCGAATTTCAACCGCCGCCAAGGGAAACCATGCTAGGTCCATTTCCTGCCCTGCAGGGCAAAATCCCAGCATCACCCGTTCCGCACCATCCCAGCCGCCCCAAGGGCGGATACAAAGGTCCTCTTGCCGCTGCATCGCGGTCAAAAACCGGGCCGCCTCTTCCGGGCGAAAAAAATCCGTAAAGGCGGGCCGGTTCCGTTTCAAACTAAAAGCAGCCTGATCCAGGGCTTTCGCAAACAAAAGCCGCTCTTCAGGCTGCCTCACTTTTTCCAAAATTGCAAATCGATCCAACCTGGTTTCCTCCGTTTACAGCAACGTTGCCACGATGCTTTTGAGCACAACCTCCACGATGTCCATCAAAAACAACGCGATCACCGGTGAAAAATCCAGCATCATGCCGCCGCCAATGGGCGACCGATCCACCATTCGCCGCACAGGGCCAAGGATCGGCTCGGTCACCTGATATAACAGATGACCGATGGTCGTCCGGCTGATCCCTGGCAGCCAGGAACACAGGATGCGGATGAAAATCAGAATATACAGCAATCGAAAAAATATATCGATGGCATGAATCAATAATGTTTGCATCATTTCCTCCTTCCTGACCAATGGGCGTCACTTTTTTGGCTTAACTGAACTGACAGATGTTGTCTAGCTCAAGACTTAAAGGAACCACCCCATGGCAGCACCGTGCCTTTGGATTTCAGTTCTTCTTTAAAATCACCAGATACATCCACATTTTCCGGTGCAATGATAAAAATATTGTTAGAAATGCGCTGAATCGTTCCCTCCAGAGAGTAACAGGTGCCGCTGAGAAAATCCATAATCCGCTGTGCCACAGGATATTCCACCTGCTCTAAATTGACCACCACCGGACGGCGGGCCTTGATATGGTCACAGACTTCCTTGGCGTCTTCATATTTATCAGGACAGATAATGCTCACCTGCATCTGCACATTGGTGTTGACGTTTACCACGCTGGGTGTCGTTCTGCGGGAGCTGTAAGAAGAGCTATACGATGAACTGCTTCTGCTGCTACTGCTGCGAGAAGAAGACGGCATATAATCCACTGCTTCTTCCCGGCGGGTTTTCTCCGGTACTTTCGGGGCATCATAGTCGTAATCATCATCGTAATCATCGTATTCGTCCTCATAATCGTCTTGACCAAAAACGCTTTTCACCTTATCCAATAATCCCACGGTCTTGTTCCTCCTTAATTTTTGTTGGGGTACACTCTAGCACCAAATACAGCCGTACCCACACGGATCATGGTCGCGCCTTCTTCAATGGCAACCTCATAATCATTGGTCATACCCATCGATAACACATCCATGGATACATTATCAATTTTTTTTGCGTTGATGTCAACCAATAATTCTTTCATTTTACGAAAAACTGGCCGGTTTTCTTGCGGATCTTCGACAAAAGGCGCCACCGTCATCAGCCCACGGATACGAATTCCTGGCAAAACAGCGATCTGACGAACCAAATCTTCCGTCTCATCTGCTGCTAAACCAAACTTGCTTTCTTCCTGGGCCATATTAATTTCCAACAGGATATCCATTGTCACACCCTTTTGTACGGCGCGCTTTGAAATCTCCTGCGCCAGATGGAAGCTATCCACCGAATGAATCATATCGACCTTATCAATGATATATTTCACTTTATTGGTCTGCAAATGGCCAATCAAATGCCAATGGATACCCGGCCCCATGGGCTCATACTTATCCATAATTTCCTGCACTTTATTTTCCCCTAAATGAACCTCGCCGCAGGCCACAGCCTCTTTGATACGATCCACATCAATCGTCTTGCTGACCACAATCAACTGTACCTCTTTGGGGTCCCGACCAGCCCGTTTGGCCGCAGCGTCCATTTTTTCATGGATTTTCGCAATGTTTTCTGCAATTTGTCCCATGTTTGTTCAACTTCCTTTCTTTTTTTGTTTCACTCGATAAAAACCGAAGTCATTGACATTAGATTAATTTACCATTTCGCTTTCTTCCACCGTTTTGGCATCGGAAACAATGCGGTCATTGATCTTTAGCCCATACTGGCTGCCCGCACGAACGATGGTATATTCATTGTTACTGCCCAGCGGCTCTATTACGGTAAATGCCGCCATAGAGCTATTGGCCACATAGACGCCTTGATACGTCACTACTTCACTGAGCATATATGTGGTGGCGTTCTCCCCTTCGCTTACCAAGGTATCGCCTATCTTTAGGTCGCCAAAATCTTGAAGGATATATACATTTTCTTCATCGCTCATGGCAATATTGATGCCTATGAGTCGATCTTCATTGCCTTCCCGTTTGATCACACCATTTTGATCCAGGCTTTCCACCAAATAAGCGCGAGGGATTTTGATAAAATTCTTTTCCACAATGGCCGTATTGGGGATCTTAAAGCCAGTATAAATATTTTCTTCCACATAAAAATCCATGGTGCGTACATCCAAAAAGGAAGTCATATTTTGATTGGAGCAAAACACCACATAAGTATCTGATTCCCCAGGGGTCATCGTTTCCACTTGCATTTCTACCTGGGGATGTTCATCCCCCACTGTGCCAGTCACCAGCACTGTGTCCCCCGTTTCCCAGCTGCTTGCTAAGTCGTTTGGTACATAAGCCGCCAAATACCAGATATTGCTAGTAATGATTTTAAAAAGAGGCTGTCCCTCCTCTTTGGCCAGACTTTTAGAGATATATTCCGCTTGAACATTCATCTCCATTTGCCGCCGGTCAATCTGGGTTCTGGTTTGGGGTGTGGCTATTTCTTCAAATTGATCCACTTTTAAAGAAAAAATCCCGCTTTCCTGGGCATATACATTGGAAACACTTTCTGACAGTTGATTCTGATATGCTGCTTTCTGCTCATTCAGCGATGCTGTACTGGTGGTATTTTCTGTCAGCCAAATTTGATTTCGAAGATTCATTTGGGTATTCACCTGGTCTGCAAAACTAGCCAAGCTGGAAAGATCGCCATCCACAAATCTTGGCACCATACTCAGGGCCAGCTGATTTAGGCTTTGACTGATGCGGGTCAAATCCTCCTTAAAAAGGGACAGGTCGGCACGCTGCTGCTGGGCCTCGATGATGCTCTCATCCAGTCGTTCAATTTCACCTTCAATCACACTGGCTTCATCCCCATCTTTCACCGAACAAACCAGTGCATTTTTCTTTACCCGATCTCCTTCCAGATAAAAATATTCACTTTGGCCGCTGCGAGGGCTATTCACCACTTGTTCTTCCCGAATGATCATGCCGCGCAATACTGTGGGCACATCAATCGTCCCATAGTCCACATTCTCCAGCGCTACTGCCGGCTGATTAAAAAACACGAGGCTATACCCCAGCAGATATACCAACAGACAGGAAAAAATAAAAATCGTAAAGCCCTGATAACGCTTTGGCCGCCGCCGGGGCGGCCGGGGCGGCGGTCCTTGGTTTGACCGTGACAAAATATCATCCCTCCCGGCAGAGGCTCCTTCAACAAAAAAGGAAGGCATCCCTCGTTTGGTCATAAAAAGGCCCAAAGCCCTTTTATGAAAACAATCCAATCCTTCCTTCTTTTTTCATACTGTACTATATCGGTCTGACCCCCCAGACCGCTTCCTATTTATTATAGCATCCTCATTTTCTCTTGTCTAGTTCCACAGGGGCAAAAAATAGGACAAACATAGGAAAATTCCCCTCTGATACTCCATCTTTGCCCAAAAGAACAGTGCGCCCATGGGAAAAGGGCACAGGAGAGTGCAAAAAGAGGAGCTGCCCTAATCTGTCTGCCCAGCCTAGCAGCAATCCAGGGCATCGGCCTGTTTCCCGCCAACAAAGCCAAAAGAAGATGAGCATATCGATGCCAGGAGGCGGGTTTTCCCCCCATTTGCTTCTTCCTCGCACACCAGATTTCCTTACCTGTCCTATCCTTCTTTTTTCCTGTGCTGCCAATGGTTGTGTTTCATTTTTCCGTATGAAATAGATCTTTTTGGCTTTTTACACCAAAAGATAGTACAAACCAGCCGCATTAATGTGTCGAAATTTGGGGCCAGCCACTTCGCAAGCAGGCGTTTTGCCCTGGACCATTTTGGTTTTTAAATACAAAAAACCGGTGCAGACTATACTGCACCGATTCTTTATAAAACACAACCCTGATTGGCCTTATCCTTATTCATACAAAGACCGGTAAATGGCCTGCATTTCTTCCTGACTAGGGGTACGGCGAGTATTTCCGGGGCTGCCGCTATCTTCTGCATCTTTTGCCATTTTGGGAATCTGCGCAAAAAATTCCTCTTTAGCAATACCAAACTGAGCGGGGGTTTGAATGTTCAGCTGGCTGCACAACTGTGCCACTGCCAACAAAAATGCCTCTGCTCCCTGTTGATCCGTCATACCATCTTGGTATACGCCAATGGTTTTCGCCAAAGTGCAAAACCGATCCGGGCAGCCCGGCAAGGCAAAACGCAGGCATTTTACCATCAACATAGCGTTAGAAAGGCCATGGGGCACATGGAACAAAGCGCCAATGGGCCGGCTCATGCCATGGATGATGGTCACAGAGGAATTATTAAAGGCCATGCCGGCCTCCAAGGCCGCCGTAGCCATTTCTGTCCGGGCGGCAACATTTTTTCCATCTTGATAGCAAGTAAGCAGATTCTGAAAAATCCGTTTCACTGCCGATAAGGCCATCGTATCAGCCATAGGAAATGCTTTTTTCGAGGTATAGGCCTCCACCGCATGGCATAAAGCATCAATACCTGTCGAAGCTGTCACAGAAGGGGGGGCTGTCATGGTAAACATCGGGTCGATCACAGCCGTCTTGGGCATCAGAGATGGGCCTTTCAGCAGCATTTTAATATTCTGTTTCGTATTATTAATGATGGTAAACTGCGTTGCTTCAGAGCCGGTACCCGCCGTTGTGGGAATCACCAAAGAGGGAGGCATTTCCCCTTCGATGGTCTTGCCATAAAAACTATTGATATCCTGGCCCAGTGTCACCACAGCGCCAATGGCCTTCATGGCATCCATAGGGCTGCCGCCGCCCATGGCCAACAAGAAATCACAGCCCTCTTTTTGATACAGTGCAGCGCCATTTTCAATCATGACATCACTGGGTTCTCCATTAATCTCCGCATAAACCACATATTCCTTGCCCAATTCATCTAAAATATCTGTCAGTTTTTTCAAATTACCAAACTGAATCATCGTCTGGTCCGTAACCACCAAAGCTTTTTTCCCCATGCCAGCTAAGGTTCCCTTGCTCATTTGCAAGGCGCCTTCCCCCGTATACACAGTAGGTGGCGTTAAAAAGACGTTTGCCATATTGATTTTCCCCCTTCACTTTCTCCAAGATGTCTGCTGCATAACCTTGTCATAAAACCTGCGGCAGCTTACCGGAAGATACCGCCTGCCGTTAGGCTCATCATACCATAGTTTCCCTCTTTTTCCAACCCTTTTTTCAGTAAGGTTTTCTCTAATGAGCAGAAAAAATACGAATATCTACTGTGTTATGCGATTTAAAAACCCCAGCCATAAAGGCTGGGGAAACCACTGCATCAATTACACCACATTCTTAATGGGCTTGCCTTCACGATAGTTCAGCAGATTTTCCATCATCCAGGCAAACATCACTTCATCATTATCTTCGGAGCTATAACTATTATGGGGCGAGAAATAGAAATTCGGCAGCTCCAACAACTTACACTCCGGCGAAAGCGGCTCCTGCGTATATACATCCAGTGCCGCTGCGGCAATCTTGCCTTCTTTCAAAATATCATACAAGTCATCTTCATTGACCACGCCGCCGCGACCCACATTGATAAAGCAAGCGGTGGGTTTCATCTTGCTCATCAGATCCTTATTAAACAAATTCACCGTTGAATCATCTTTTGGCAGCGCAATGGCAATCAGATCATACTGCCCAATTTCCTCCGCCAGATGATCGATGATATGAACGCGGTGAAAATATTCTTTCGTCCGGCCGCTGCGGTTATATCCTGTAATGTCTGCACCAAAAGCCCAAAGACGTTTTGCAATCTGGCCGCCAATACCGCCAGTGCCTAAAACAGCGGCTTTTTGTTGATTGATCCGGCCCAAAAGGCGCAGCTGTTCCCAACGGTGCTCCCGTTTTTGCTGTTCAAATTCATAGGCCCGTTTCTTCATTTCCAATAACCGCATCATCACAAACTCCGCAATGGGGATATCATAAACATTTCGGGCATTGCAGAAGGTAATGCCCCGCTGATGAAATTCTTCCACCGGCTGTACATCCAATCCCATCATCGCGGCGCATACCAATTTCAGATTTGGAAACTCATTCAGATCATTGAAGCTAAAAGCATTATGCATCCAAAGCACTTCACACTGTTTTTCCTCTTCCGTAAAAGGCGTACCCTTCTCGTCTTCATGATACAATAATTCAAATCCCGCATCGGCAATGGGCTGGCACATTTCTTTGGTAAATCCGGTGCGGTTTGTAACAACAACTTTCATCTTTTCATCCCCTTTCTTCGTCAGTATAACAAAACTTTCATGTATCGTCTAGCAAAAAGTGCACAAAAAAATGCGGCGAATTTTTGTTTCGCCGCACAGTTCATCCTGAAATGATATGTGAGAATCGCTCTTTTTATTTCTTCAGATCGGTCAAAAGTCCCGTTTTGCCTTCGGCGATCATCTTGCGGTTTTTCCGAATACCTACCACCAAGAATGGTACAGCACAGCCAATCAAGCCAAGGTAGCCGCAGAACTGATACCCAGTGGAAACGATGTTGGACAGGCCGAAAGTAGAAATACCCATGCAGACCAAAATAGCTACCACCGTAATCAGCAGTCTTTTTGCCGTCAGGTTACTCATTATGCCGGAAGCCTTGGTGAAGATGCTGTTTTCCAACCGAACCACAATGCCGAAAATACAACCTACACCAGTGGAAATCAAGCAGCAGAACAAGCAAATCTGATAGAAGTAGAACAACACTGGGATGCCCAGCTGGCCACAGACATACAAATTCGGCAGTGCAATTTCTCCTGCAGCCGTAATATCGCTATGCCAAGCCACCAACATCCAAGCAGATACGGCCACACCAAACCCATTGAGCAAAAAGCCCAAAACTGCAGACTGTTTCAAGCTCTTTTTCGTGGTCAGCGTATCACAGCAGCCCACCAACGCCGGCAAAGCCACACATTGGAAGCCACAATAAATAATGCTTCTCCACAAAGGATAAGCCCAGCCATTTGGCGCAAAACCTGTGGAAATGGCTTCGCCCAGCTGCTGGGTATGGGCAGCGATGCCCAAAATCCAAATGGAAAAACCACAGAAGATAATCAAAATTCCCAGTACGGTGGCTACTTTCCGTACCAAATCAGCACCAAAGATAATCAGCAGTACTAAAATAATACCAATAATGATGGTTGCTGGTGCCAAAGAGATGGGCACCACATCCATGACCATATCTGTAGCCGCGGAAATAACACCGCCAACAGCTGCTAATACGATACAATAGTAAAATACTTCAAAAATAAGATACAGTTTATCATATGGATGGAACAAATGCTTCATCACATCGCCGTAGCTTCTGGCACCGATAAGCTGGCTCATGAGCATAGCTTCATACAAGATCCACGCTAAAAGGCCCATAGAAACCAGTGGCAAAACCATCCCAGGCACACCATAGGAAGCAAAATACTGCCATCCTTGGTTACCCGTTGCAAATCCGGCGCCCGCATGAGTGGTAAACCATACAGACGCAACAGAAAAGGCTGCCCCCAGGCCAACCTTTGTTGCAGTTGAATTCGTCATACAATACCCTCCGTTTCCCCTTACATATATAATCAGGATGATTCATTAGAAAAAATTATATCAGCCTTTCAAAAGTATGTCAACGGGAGCAGGATGCTTTTCGAAAGCTGAACAGTAAATCCGTTATAATTTCACAAATTTGTCAAGAGTATTTTCTTAACTGCCAATTCTTTTAACTGTCAATTCTTTTATTTGCACATTTTATAAAAATATTGCACTTATTTCTCCTGACTTTTACTCTGTTTTTTTCCTATTTTCAACGAGACAGACTCCTCATTCCCTCTGGACCAAAATAATTAAAAATGTATAAAAATAAATATATAATGTATAATATAAATTCTTTTTCTTCTTTTTCTTAAAATTTGTCTGACTACTTTATCATTTCTTCTGCACAATATTATCATTTCCATCAAAGGGGGCATTGCTAAGCCGATCTTTCAGCGTCAACCTAACCATAATAGATATTTGTTCCATCAGATAGAGCAAATCCCAACTTTCATTTTCCTAAGCACCACTGCTGTGACATTTCTTCCCACTATATCGATTGGGACATCTTTGCGGCCATTTTTTTGCTTTGACGAAACTTTTTGTGTCCTCCCATCCGATCGCCATATTTTCCAACGAATCAAGAAAAAGCCCCTTCATCAAAGAAGGGGCCTGTCTTTTTTGACGTGTTCACTTGGGGAGTGACTGCGTCCAAAAATCAAGTTTGCCAATATGATCTATCAACACCGGTCAAACGGTCAAAAGAATTAAGCTTCGTTTTGCCGTTTTTCGATGATAGTTTTTTGCACATCTGCCGGCGCTTCTTCATAACGCTCAAAATGAAGAGAATATTCTCCGCGGCTTTGGGTCATCGACCGAAGATCCGTGCAGTATTTATGCATTTCGCTCATGGGCACTTCTGCAAAAATACGCATATTTTTGCCCTCCGGATCCATTTTTAGGATACGACCCCGGCGTTTATTGATATCGCCCATAATATCACCCATATATTTCTCCGGCACCAGCACTTCAGCCCGGCCAATTGGCTCTAAAATCACGGGTTTTGCCTGCGCCATGCCATCTTTAAACGCCATGCTGGTAGCCATCTTAAAAGCCATTTCACTGGAGTCCACCGGATGATAAGAACCATCCAGCAGCGTTGCTTTTAAGCCTACCACAGGATAACCTGCTAATACGCCGCTTTGCACACATTCTTGAATGCCTTTTTCCACTGCTGGGAAGTATTGCTTTGGCACAGAGCCGCCAAAAATCTGTTCTTCAAACACATACGGTTTGGTCAGATCACCGGAAGGCTCAAACCGAATCAATACATCCCCATATTGACCGTGGCCGCCGGATTGTTTTTTATATTTGCCGCGCACTTCTGCTGTGCCTTTAATCGTCTCTCGATAGGGGATAATGGGCTCCACCAATTCTGCTTCAATCTTAAACTTATTGCGCAGTTTGGCCAACAAAATCTCCAGATGCTGTTCGCCCAAACCATATACCAGAGACTGCTTCGTTTCTGTATTTACTTCTGTCTTGAGGGTGGGATCTTCTTCTTTCAGCTTCGCTAATGCCGCAGAAATTTTATCTTCATCCCCTTTGGTCTTGGGCCGGATTGCCATGGAATGTACTGCCTCAGGAAACGTGATGCCCGGTAGAATCACAGGGAATTCTTTCGAGCACAAAGTATCGCCCGTGGAGGTATTGGTCAATTTCGATAGCGCGCCGATGTCACCTGCCTGGATTTGATCTACTTCAATTTGTTCCTTGCCCCGCACCACATATATATGAGCCACTTTTTCCAACGTATCTTTTTCGGGATTAAAAATGGTCATATCTTTTTTCAGCGTCCCGCTAACCACTTTAAAGATGTTTAACCGGCCCACATAGGGGTCCGCCAAGGTTTTAAATACCAGCGCGGCAAAGGGCTCATCAGGATCGCACCGGCGTTCCACTTCTCCACCGATTTGGTAATCTTCACACTTGACAGAAGGGCAAAGGATATTGGATGCAGGCACATATTTGACAATGGAGTTCATCAACACCTTAATGCCATAGCCCAATGTCACTGCGCCGCACAGTACGGGAGCTACAGAACCATCTTTAATCCCGGCATTTAGCCCCCGGTAGATCTCTTCTTCTGTAATTTCTTCATCATTAAAATATTTTTCCAACAGCTCATCATCCGCCTCTGCTGCTGCTTCAATGAGCATCCCGCGCAGGCTTTCTACTTCGCCGGTCATAATCTCGGGCACTTCTGCTTCCACCAGGATTTTCCCTACTTTGCTGTCTTGGATGAGGCGAGCTTCCCGCTCAATACAGTTGATAAAGCCTGCAAATCTGCCTTCTTCATCCCGCAGCGGAATCTGGAAAGGCGCAATGGCTTTCCCAAATTTCTTTCTCATTTGCCCCAAAACGGTGTTGAAATTTGCATTTTCATCATCCATCTGGTTCACAAAAATCATCCGGGGCATCTGCATTTCTTCGCAGTAATCCCAGGCTTTTTCCGTTCCCACTTCAGGGCCAGCCTTAGCTGAAACCACAATCAGTGCAGCATCAGCGCCAGCCATAGCACTTTTTACCTCGCCTGCAAAGTCAAAATATCCTGGTGTATCAATAAAATTAATTTTTGTATTGAGCCATTCCACCGGGATCACGGAAGTCTGGATGGAAACGCCCCGTTTGATTTCTTCCGGGTCATAATCGCTGACAGTGTTGCCCTCGCCGACTTTGCCAAACCGCTTGGTTGCGCCGGAATAAAATAAAGCCGACTCCGTGACGGACGTTTTCCCGCAGCCGCTATGACCCAGGATGACAATATTTCGAACTTCTCCTGTCTGATATGTTTTCATATCCATCAACCTCCCATCGTACATTCCGTACAATTTTTTCCTTCCCACAGACAAGACAAAAGGTATTTTCCAACTGTCTTATGGTTTTTTTATTCTACCTCTTGGAAAAAACTCCTTCTTTTCTTTTCTATTTTTCTAAATTTTATACATTTCGCACAATTTTATATGCTACTTTTCGACACATACGCCTCTCCCTTGACTTTCTTGCCTATTCTTACTATAATAAGCCCGTTATATTTTTTAGAAAGGAGCGGATGATCGTTGCGACTTTCCCGCTTTCTTCTGCCGATAGTTCTAGTATTTTCTATGATGGCTGCCGGTTGTTCTTCCCTCCGCCTTGCCGGCCAAGAGATGGAAACCCGTCAGATCTTCGCCATGGATACGATCATGACCTTAAGTGCCTATGGCCCAAATGCAGCAGATGCTCTGACCAATGCCGCTGCAGAAATCAATCGGCTAGATCAGCTTTTATCTACCAATAATCCTCAAAGCGATGTGGCAAAGTTAAATGATACCGGCTGTGCCACCCTTTCCCCAGAGGCAAGCGAACTGCTCACACGCAGTCAGGAATTGTATGAGCAAACCGGCGGCGCCTTTG
>CAJFIN010000017.1 GCA_904381335.1 Candidatus Neoanaerotignum galli
GAAACCGGGGCTCACCCAGCTCTCCCATCAATAGCTCCATTTCGTCCATGGTCATGGACCGCACATCCTGTTTTCGCATTCACTGACCTCCTTTTTTCCGAAACCGGGCGATAAAAAAGCCGTCCGTTCGGTGAATGTGGGGCAATAGGGTCACATATCCCTGCCGCCCCGTTTCCCCCAGCACCGATGCGGGCAAAACACCGGTCAGGTCTTCCGGCTGAAATTCCGGATGAGCCTTTAAAAAGGCTTCTCTTTGTTTTTCATTTTCTTTTTTGCAAAGGGTGCAAGTGGAATAGACAAGTACGCCTCCCGGTCGCACCTTTTCAGCGGCAACATGAAATAATTCTTTTTGCAAGGGCAAAAGGGCATCAATGTCCTCCCCCGTACGGCGATACCGGATATCCGCTTTTTTCCGCAATAGGCCAAGCCCAGAGCAAGGTGCATCTAATAATACCCGGTCGAAGGCTTCTTTTTCCTTTTCTAAACTTACCCGGCCATCTTGCTGTGCAGCATGAAGTAGGGTAATGCCCAAGCGCTTTGCCCCCTCCTCTATCAGTAACACTTTATGTGCATGCAGATCCCGACTTTCCAGCTGTCCTTGATCTTTCATTTCTCCAGCTAAAAAGAAACTTTTGCCGCCCGGCGCAGCACATACATCCATCACCCGTTCTCCAGGCTTTGCCCCCAAGGCCAGCGCCGCCAGCGCACTGCTTTCATCCTGCACATAGCAAAGTCCTTCTGCAAAAGCGGGAAGTGCTGTCAAATCCGCACTTTTTTTCACTCGAAGCGCCCGATCCACATATCGCCCTGCCTCCACCAGAAGCCCCTCCTGGGTCAAACGAGCCATTAGCTCTTGCGGCGTTGTTTTCAAGGTGTTGGTCATCAGCGTCACTTCCGCCGGTTCGTTATCTGCTTGGCAAAGTGCCTCCACCTGATCCACATCATATTGGCTTAGCCACATCCGCAGCATCCAGACCGGATGGGAATATCGTATAGACAAATAGGCTGCCGCATCCTTCTGCCGGTCTGGCAGCGGCACGTCCCGCCCGTTTTGGGCCACCTTCCGCAATACTGCATTGACAAACCCGCTCAAAGACCCAAGTCCTCGCGCCTTTGTTATCTTCACGCTCTCATTCACTGCTGCAAAGGCCGGCACATCCAAAAACAAAATCTGATATGCCCCCATTCGCAGTACTGCCTGAATCAAAGGCTTTTGCTTTTTCACTGGCAAACTGGCCGCCAAATCAATGCAGTAATCCAAAAAATAGAGGTTGCGCAAAACGCCATTGACCGTTTCTGTGACAAAAGCCCGGTCTTGCCTGCTCATGGCGCCGTTTTGTCGAAGCATACGTTTTAATGCCACATTATTATATTGTTGTCCGTTCCAAATGGCAAGCAGCGTCTCTGCTGCAACCATACGGGGTGAAATGGTCATTTTTCCAAGTCCTTTCTTTCCCCTGTTGACTCACTAACAATTTATTTTACCCTATTTAAGGAAAAACCGCAAACATTTTAGGAAATATTTTGGGAAAATGCCGAAACTGCTCAAAACACCTTTTCTCTTTTGATCATCCCCTGAACTGAAGTTCTATTTTCTTCTTGCCTTTTTTCTGATCCTCCTGTACCATATCTGCATAAGATTCTTTTCCAGAAAGGAGCTTTGATATGAACAAAGCCAAACCCTTACTCTTTTTTGCAATCACCATCATAATGGTTTTCCCTTGGCTGACCGGCTGTGCTTCTTCTTCTCTGCCCTCACCTCAAGACCGGCGGACAATGCTTGAAACCGGAGAAGTCTCTTTTGCCCAAGCCCGGCAAGAGGGCTGGATTGACGAAGCTTTTGCCCAATATTATCTTTCCTTTCACCCCTTTTTCCAAAAGCAGGTGCCAGCCCAAATCCAATATGACCTGCCTTTTTTGGGCATGACTGTCACTGTGCCAGATGAATTTCAATCTGCTCAAGCATCTGGGAATATATGGATGTATTATGTGGCCAGTCCCTCCGGTCAATATGGTGCCGTCTATTTTCATGACGTACCAGAAGGGCAGGAAGATCCCATCTTCCTTTGTCAGGAAGATTATGAATCCTGGCTTTCCGCCACCACCCCCATCGGTGCTCTGGTGATGGTTCCTGCCTCCGAAGAGGACGCGCTTGCCAGTTTACCGCAGGACGATGCGCTGCGCACCTACCTTTCCTGCTATGATGATGCCCCCGAAAAATTAGGAACGTCTTCTGACGGTTCTGTTTCGTTTTTCCGTTATTCCTCTGCTGATACCACTTATGATGCTTTATGGCGGCAAACCCAGGTTCAACTTTCCGATCCTATCGCCTTAGAACCAGAAACTGGCTGGACACTTTTGGATACGCCCCATCTGATTTCTGATCTCGGTGATTTTTCTACACAGGACCTACAGGGAAACAATCATAATGGGGATATCTTCTCTGCTGCTGATCTGACTATGGTCTACCTTTGGGCAACCACCTGCAGTTATTGCATCGATGAAATGCCCGCCCTAAGTGAATTAGAATCCGAGCTGCAGCAAGAGGGTAAGGCTTTTCAAATCGTGGGGATTTGTCTGGACTTGGCCTCAGATGGATCACCTGCAGCACAGGAACTGCTCCAAAAAGCCCTTGACATTGAAGAAGCCACTGATGTTTCCTTTCCTTCCCTCATTCCCGATGCGGTAATGATGGATGGAGCCCTTTCCGCTGTTGCCGGCACACCAACGGTGTTTTTCCTGGACAAGGAAGGCCATTTGGTTGGTAATCCCTTGGCAGGTGCACGGGAAAAAGAAGCCTGGCGCACTGTTATTGAAGAACGGTTTATTTTGTTGGATGGTGAAAAAAGCGCGAAATAAAGGAGGAGCCGTTTTGACAAAACTGCGTATCTTACAAAAGGGGGTACTCTTCGGCGGACTCACTTGTCTGCTGGCCGGTTTATGGCGTGGGGAAGGCGCCATTGTGCTGACAAAAGCCGTGCGAATTTGTTTGGAGTGTATTGGCATTGGCTAGACCATCCCGCAGTGCCAGACGGCATCTTTTCCAGGCTCTTTGGGCCCTTGGTACCAATGCCTTTTTGGTGGGTTTTGCCCGGGGCACAATCTATTCCGGACGCCTAAAAGCCCTGTGTGTACCAGGACTAAACTGCTACTCTTGCCCCGGTGCTTTGGGCTCCTGCCCCCTTGGCGCGCTTCAGGCCACCTTGGGCAGCTATGAGTTTCAGCTTCCCCTCTATATTAGCGGCTTTTTGATGCTGGTGGGAACGGTTTTAGGCCGGTTTGTCTGTGGATTTTTATGCCCCTTTGGCATGGTGCAGGAGCTGCTCTATCGCATTCCCTTCCCTAAAAAATGGCGCTCCTTCCCTGCTGATCCCCTGCTGCGGTATCTAAAATATTTCATTTTGGTTGTATTTGTGTTGGTTTTGCCTTTCTGCCTTACCGATCTCATTGGCCAAGGCTATCCTTGGTTTTGTAAGCTTCTTTGCCCCGCAGGAACATTGGAGGGCGGAATCCCCCTCCTGCTATCCAACGAAACGCTCCGTAGCGCTGTCGGACTGCTGTTTGCCTGGAAAATTGGCTTTTTCGCTGTACTGTTGCTATTATCCATGGCTATTTTCCGCCCCTTTTGCCGGTATCTTTGCCCCTTGGGCGCCATTTATGCCTTTCTTTCGCCCTTAGCACTTTTGCACTATGAGCGCAGTGATGGCTGCAATGGCTGCGGTATATGTTCTACCGTCTGCCCCATGGCCGCCAATCCAAAACACAACCCAAACCCGCGGGAGTGTATCCGTTGCGGCGCCTGTTTGTCAGCTTGTCCCCAACAGGCCCTAACGGTTCGATTTGGCTTTCTAACGCCATCTTCGCTGTCTGACGATGCACCCCATAACAGCAAATTTCCAGAAAATTAACAAATTCGCCAAAAGAATTCTCTTTACAGGACAACGTTTTTTTTCTATACTTATCATGAGGGGAAGTGATACCATGAAAATCGAACGGTTAAGCGAAAATCAAATCAAACTAACGCTGACGCCAGCTGACCTCAGAGAACACAACATTAATATTGAAGAGCTCATCAAGCCTTCTTCCGAGCAGACCAAAGAGCTTTTTAAGGATATCATGGAGCAGGCCTTCGATTCCTGCGGGTTTTCTTTTGAAAACACACCGCTGATGATTGAAGCCGCGCCCCTTTCCGTGGATGGGCTGATGCTCATTGTAACCCGTCTGCCGGAACAGACGGACCCCAAGGAAAAGGCTGCGCTCCTGTCCCAAAATAAGGAGACCCGCCGCTTCCGCAAAAAGCCTATGATCCGCCACGAGCCGAAAAAACTCAGTGATGAGGGGATTATGCTTTATTCCTTTGACTCGTTGGAACATGCCGGCTTGGCCGCCGCACATCTGAAAGATGTTTTCTGTGGCTTTAGCCAGCTTTATAAATATCAGCAGCGATATTTCTTCCTGCTGCAGCAGCCCGTTTCAAAAAACGGAGAAGCTGATTCGGCAGTAGAACGAGTTTTAAGCGAGTATGGGCAAAAACATACCCCATCCGTCTTGGCAAAATACCATCTGATGGAGCATGGGGAATTATTGCTGGATGATCCTTGTGTGGATCGGCTGGCTGAGTTGTATCTCTGAGAAAAAACCGCCTATGGGCGGTTTTTTTCTTGCCTTTTTTCATCCGTTTCTCGTCTGTGGCCTCCTTTTGCTTGCCCAGATGGTATTCGCCAATTTTAAACCACATCAAAAAGGGAAGGACCACCAATGGTACAGATGATCCATTCCCTTTTTGTTTAAAGCCTATTTTTTCGCTCGGGAGAGTTAGAAAAAGCCCGTAACCCCTGACTATTGTCCTTTGCCAATGGTGTATCAAAAATCATTTTTTGAATATCGGCTGCAGAAAACAGGTCTTTGATGGTTAAGACAGATAACTAATGCCTTCCAGTGGGATCAGCACCTCAAACCCCGGCCGGCCATCGATTCTTCCTACGCCGTATACGGTGTAGAAATTATCCTGTTTCAATGTTAAAGCCGGATGGGTTACCAGAGTTTGGCCTGTGGTACTGTCCTGCACCGTCATGGTATGGCGTCCTGGTGCAAAGGGCAAAAAGGTGGTAATTTCTCCATAAGCCAAATCATATACCACCGGTTTTTGATCCACATAAATTGAGACAGGCGTATCCGTATCCGATAAGTTCATAAACCGCATCGCCGCCATGTCATCCTCCGTATCCTGTTCAAAATCACTGATCACCTGAATGCCCGGCTCATCCGGCGATCCTACAATCGCCGCCGTTACCACTTCTTCCGCCTGGAGAGGAAAGGAAACTTCTAACAGCTTTTCTCCCGCTGCATCGCTGCCGCTTTCATACAGCGTGATCGTGTAATTCCCTGGCCGGGCAGGCAAATAATGGGTAAAGCTTTCATACCGCAGCCGCTCCGCCACCAGACGGCCATTAATATACACATCCACAATAATCTCCGGATCACTGGCTAAAGCATGAAACAGCCGAATAAATGCCAGAGAATCCTCCGGCATAGGCAAAGGTTCTGATTGAGTGGGATAACGCATAGGGTTTGCTCCTTTCTGAAAAACAGCATCATCTCGTTTGCTCTTACCATATGCCAGTCAACAACGTATTGCCCCTTTTTCTGGCGTAAAGCCCAGCGCAAATTTCCCTTTCTTTTTTGATTTTAGCCGCCTTTTTCTTCTTTTCGGCTTGGTTTAATTAGCACAGGCGCCTGCCGTTTCTTTACCCAAAAGAATATCCATTTCATATAAAAAAGCGCAGGCCGAAGCCTGCGCTCTCCGCTCTCTCATCGAAGACAGCGGAAGGATCCCTTAGGGAGGATCTCAAATATGAAATAAAAATGAACGTTAATTTTCCAGCATCTGGCTATACCGCATCAGAATCGAAGCCACTTCAGCTCTCGTGGCATTGGCCTGAGGAGCTAAAATACCATCGCCGCGGCCGGAAATCAGGCCCTGATCCACTGCCCAGGACACACTATCCGTTGCCCATCCAGACACGTTGGCTGCATCAATGAAAGCGCTTAAATTGCCGCTGGCAGTAACATCCAATCCCTTATACTGCGCATAACGCTGCAAAATGGAAGCCATCTGCTCCCGGGTGATATTGTCATTGGGGCCAAAGGTCTGCGCATCATAGCCGCTGACAATACCATTGCTGCTAGCCCAAGCCACAGCCGGCGCATAATACTGATCTGCCGTCACATCTAAGAACGGAGCCGTAGCCGTCATAGCAGGAGAGCCCTCCATGCGGTACAAGATAGAAACGATCATACCACGGGTGGTGTTTACATTGGGGCTGAAAGTAATGCCATCGGTACCGCTCATCAACCCTTCATCGTATACATAGTCCACCGCATCAAAGAACCAGTCACTTTCTGCCACATCGGTAAAGGGAAGCACTGCCACAGGCGTATCCGTAGTTTCTTCCTCATTGCCAGTTTCATCTTCCGCTTCTTTGAAGGTTACCAATACGCTTACATCCCCTGCAGGCATCCGGAAGGTGTACTCATTTTCTTCATCACCATCTCGCACGGTGATTTCATTGCCGTCTTCATCTTCTACGATGAT
Source organism: Candidatus Neoanaerotignum galli (assembly GCA_904381335.1). Classification (GTDB taxonomy): domain Bacteria; phylum Bacillota; class Clostridia; order Lachnospirales; family Anaerotignaceae; genus Neoanaerotignum; species Neoanaerotignum galli. Next base: position 6,596 of record CAJFIN010000017.1, read on the forward strand.
TTCATCCACCACAAAACCTTTATCCGGTTCCACCGTGATGGTTACTCTGTCGCCTTCTTCTGCCCGGTCATCGCTGAGGGTAACATCGCCATTTTCCACTTTCTCTACATCCACTTTGCCACTGGGGGTATAGGTGGGCGAACTGCCGCCGGAAGAGGAAGAAGAAGGACGGGTCACGGTTACGGTTGCCGTGGCGGTATAGGTATTGCCATCATTTACCCATTCTGCCGTCACTTCATATGTGCCGCGGCTAGACTGGGAGAAAGTATAGCTTTCCCCAGTTTCCCCTGTATCTTCACCATTCACATACCATTTCACTGAGGACAAATCCGCTCCCTCTACGCCAGTCTGCTCTGCCGTCAGCTCTACGTCCCGATTTACCCGCACCCGAGCCGTAGCGGGATTGATGGAGAAAGTAAGCGCTACATCCGGTTCTCCAGTTGTTGTATTTGGGGTATATACAGTGGTTTGACCGTTCTCAATCAGAGAAATCTTCATATTCTCACTAAGCTCTGGACCACCACTCCATTGCGCAAAACCAATTGCATCAGCCCAATCCCTGCCATCCGGCAAGGTATTGTCGTCCCCAATAATGAAGTTGCCATTCATTCTCTGAAGCACGATCTTCGTATCTTCAGGAATATTCTGGAATGTATTACCAGAAATCGCTACATCGGCCATCGTAGTTGCAACAGGGTTGTCCCAACTGTTGTTACCGATAACATAGGAAGCTTTTGCGCCATCAAAGGTATTGCCAGTGATAGAAATTTCATCAGCAGTAGTGACACTATCAAAGCAAATACCACTCTGCACCAATTTGCAGCCTTCCACCGTGATGGTTCCCATATCTTCGCTGCTTCCGTTAAAATATACGCTAGCGCCATCTACCGTATTGGGCGTATTCATGGTGTTCGGCATAATGGTGCAATTCCGGATGGTGGGGTTCTTACCGGCAAACTCAATGGTTTTATTGGTTGTGCCAGATTCATCTTGTGCCTGTGGCATAATGGTCAGATTTTCCACGGTAACATTCTCGCCAGTAAGCAGCAGCAAAGACTGGCTGCCCCAGTTGCCATTTGTGGTTACACCGGTGCCATAAAGCGTAGCATTCGCGGTCATACCTTTGATCGTCACATTGTCGGCATCGATCACAAAGAAACCATCTACAACGTTCTCTACCCCGCTCAATGAGCTATCAAAAGGAAGACCTACCTCACCATAAACTTCCACTGTGGCGCCATCTGCTATTGCCGTTAATGCGTCAGCAAGCCCAGCAATTTCTTCCTCCGTTTGATACCAGGTGCCATTGATCTTAATACCAGTATTTTGAGTCACCACTGTTTCCTGACCCTGCTCCAGATCCTCTACAGATTCATAGATGGTGTCGATGCGAATCGTCTGACCCTCATTAGACGTAATCATGGCGTTAATTGCTTCTGGATCTGTTGTGCCCCAATAGTTGCCGCTCAGATCCACAGATTCCACGCCATTTGTACCAGAAGTATCTCCGACATCCGCCGTTTTTGTCATAACAGCATACGTTCCATAAGGGCTATCTGTATTCATAGATTCAAAATTATTTTCCGATACTGTCACATTGCTGCACAATGTATCTCCATTGGGACGTAGGCGAATCCCGTTGGCGTTGGTAAAGGTGTTCCCTTCCACTGTCACATTCTCTGTGCCATCAAAGGCAATACCAGACTGAATGTTTTCAAACGTGTTATCCACATAGGAAATGTCTTTGCCGCCGCCATTATGGTAAGCCGACATCACATAATCCTGGATCTGAGAATTTTTCACCTCAAATCCTTCTACACCTGCGGCTGTGGTAATGGCTGCGGCAGTACCTTCTACTGCGTCACCAACAAAGACACAGCCATCCACAGTAATAGCCGAAGAATTCTGCACATACAGCGCTGCCGGATTCGTATCTAAATTCAATGTGCTATCTGCACCATTGAAGGTAATGCCTTGGAAAGTAACATCATTGGAATTCAATACCGTCATTGCCGGAATGGTAACGTCTTCCGCTGCAGTGATGGTCAGATCTGTCGCCCCAGTGAGCAGATAGGGCTCCTCTAAGCTCTGAACCAGCGTCATGGTGCCAGTTAAGCCACTTTCCGGAAGGTTATCCATGGTCTGATATACGGTAACACCTTCCTCTGTCTCCACGGTAGCCACACCAAGCTTCGAAACATCATCGGTATAATAGGTAAACCCTTTCAGATCATCACCCACACCGATTACTGCCGTCATCCCGTCTACCGTTACAGTAGCTTCACTCGGTTTTTCGGTGTAAATTTGTACTGCTTCTTCCATGGTGCTCTCTTCCATGGTTAAGGAAGCTTCATTACCATCGACTTTTGCATCGACATTGACAGCGCCCCAGACATTGCCGGAGGTCTGGATACCGGTTGCTGTTACCTCTGCACTATTAACAATGATCCCTGCCCGGGCAAAATCATGAATTTGAATATTTTCCAGTGTTACCTCTTCGCAATTGTACACATGAATACCGGAAATATCTGCCTTATTACCATCTAAAACCAAGTTTTTCAGCGTAACGCCGTCTCCCTCAATGGTAATCGCGTTTTCGTAGGGGGTTTCCCAATTTTCGCCGTCAATGGTAATTGTATGGTTTTGCCCATCAATGGTCACATTAGCAGGAATCTTAATGGCATCTGATCCAGAAATGGTCAGCGATGCTGTAAGCACATAGTTTTTACCTGCTTCAAGATTCTGAAAGTCATCTGCAGAGGCAATCTCACCTACCTCAGTAGTTTCCTCCTCTTCGCTGTCAGGTTCTTCGCCTTCAATTTCTCCACTTCCATCGCCGTCTTCTTCGCCAGTAATGTTTCCGCTTCCGGTGCCACCTTGCCCGTCTGTCGGATCATCGCTTATCACTGCCGGCATGTCCGTTGTCCCATCAGATGCCATTGCTGGCACACTGGTCAACGTCATAGCCGCCGCCAGAGACAGGGAGAGAATTTTTCCCATATGTCGTTTCATGATTACTTCCTCCTTTGATATAATTCCTTTTGGGATGCTCTATTTTAAGCCAAAATGCACCTTTTCTGTGGCCAGTCAGACCTCCTTTCTGCGCCAACAGTACGCTTTTCCGCTTGAGTTGACGAATAGAATATCGTTGATTAAAAAGTGTACTTTTTTGACATATTATAATTTATGTTTATTATAGCATCTATGCCCTAGTTTTTCAATTGTTTTGTTTTTCAATTGTTTTGTTTTTCAATTCGTGTTATTATTGATTTTTTCTTTACAAATCAATAAATTATTTTGATTTAAGCTGCAAAGATGCTAAATAGCGAATGAGCCATGAGTAATTCAAAAAAGTACAATTTTTTGATTTTTTCCCCATTTTCAACGTATCTTTTAATGAAAAAAAAAGCATCTCTTTTCTGCAAAGGACAAAAAGAGATGCTTTTCATTTTTTATGGATAAAAACTTTTTTCTTCTATTTATTTTATTCTGCTAAAAAGGCTAAAATTTCTTCCTCTGTCTGATAATAGGCGCAGGCAATCAAAAGCTTCATATAGCCCATTTCCGTTGTCTTATCATATAGCGCAACGGCTCCTGCTTCTATCAATTCCTTTGTGGAGGCATAAATATCCCCCTCCAGCAGGCCCTTCTTTTCCTGCCCCATCTCCAAAAATACCATCACACCCGCTGCTTTGGCGCGCTGTAAAAAGCCCAAAAGGCTTGTCTTTTCTCCTTTGGTGCAGGCGGTTCCAGAATGATACGTGCCATGGAGCACCGCACGTTTGCCCTCCAGAGAGATGGCGCTATAATCCAGGCCCACATATGGCGCAATTAAGAGCACGTTTTCTTCCAATGTCAGCGGATGAGGAAAGAACAGATGCTTCCACGGCGACTGTTCCCCCTGGCCCATGGTCAGGCTATAAAAATCGTCTTGGGCATCACAGCCAAACAATTCCTCGCCCAAATGGACATACATCCTTCCGCCGGAATTTTCATAAGGCACATAAACGCCGCCCAAATGTCGCTCCTTAATCCAAGCTACAGCAGCAGCAAAATTATGCTCTCCATTCGACCGCGCCTCCCCCAAAGGCGCCCGGCTTGACACCAGGCAGATAGGCTTTAACAATCCCCGCATGGCCACAGACAAAAAAGCTGCCGTAAAAGAGAGCGTGTCCGTACCATGGGTGACAATCGCGCCATCATATTCCTCCCAATCCACCTGACAAAGGCATTCCCGAATCTGATTGAGCTGTTCCAAGCGAAAATTTTCGCTCAGCTCCTGCATCAGATCAATCACATCAAACTCCGTCTGACAATATGGAGAGTCGCTGTGGCAAAAACTATGTAATAGCAGTGGCAGCGCCGTTTTTGCATCTGGGCTTTTGATATGATCCTGGGTACTGGAACCAATGGTTCCGCCAGTTAATACCAACAATATTTTCCCCATTCCCATGCCTCCTTGTCTTAACAAACCGCAGCCGGAGGTACGATCTCAATCCAATAGCCATCGGGGTCATGGATAAAATAAACGCCCATTTCTGGATTTTCAAAGCAGATGCAGCCCATCTGGCGATGCTTTTCATGGGCCTTTTCATATGCCTCGGTCAAAAAGGCCAGGTGAATCTCATTTTCTCCCAGGTTATAAGGCTCTTTTCTGTCTCGCAGCCATGTCAGCTCCAGCGTAAAATCTGTTTTTCCATCCCCCAGGTAACATAACACCCAGCTGCCGTCTGGTGCTGTTTTCCGCCGCACTTCCTTTAAGCCCAAAGCGGCATCATAAAAAGCCAAACTTTTTTCCAAATCCAGCACATTAAAATTAAAATGATGGAATATGAACATGTTCCTTTTCCTCCCTTGGTTTAACAGCCGCCCTCTGCATCCTCTGGCAAGTGATGATGGCCCAGGCCTTCTGGATGGTGATGATGGCCATGGCCGCAAGTGCAGTCATCTCCATGGTGATGATGGTGGTCGTGGCCACAAGTGCAGTCATCTCCATGATGATGGTGGTCGTGGCCACAAGTACAGTCATCTTCCACACTAGCAGCTGGATCAAAACCGGTTTCAGCGAACATGGCTCCCACCTTATCAATCACCAACAGTCGTTCCTCCGCACTGGACGCCTGATCGATGGTATTTTTCACCTGATCCATTACCGCCATCACATCCCAAGAAGAAGGCAGCGATCCCAGCAGCAATCCCATCGCTGCTTTTCGCATCACCGCAGAAAGCTGATTCATATCCGCCCGTAAAGTTTGTAAAAATTTATCTACCTGTTCTTTCAGCCAACTTTCTTCCGCCGCCGGCGCTTGGGCATCTGACTCCAGCTCAAAAATTTCTTCTTTAATATCGTTAAACATCGTATGCCGCACAAACCCTTCCGTAGCCAGCAGCTTTTGCAGCTGTTCTGGCAGCGAAGATGGATCTTTGATTTTTTCTAACAGCGGCATTTCCTGACGGTTTAATTCATTCGCTCGGTCAAGCAGTGGTTCAATATAGCCTTCCAGTTGTCCTTGTATGGTTTCATCAAACGTATCGTCCTCGGGATGATCCATGAGTTCCACAATTTTAAAATACAAATCCCGATAGCCAAATTCCTTTTCTGTCAGCTCATCCAAATCAAACTGCATATAATGAAGTAAGAGCAGCGAATAAATTCCGTTGAGTGTCTCCTGACAGAAGTCCTCCATATCTTCTATGGCCGACAACAGCTCCTGCATGGAAGCATAAGCATCCTCCAGCTCTTCATCGGTCATCTGGCTGGGCTTTAAGGCCAATTTTTCCTTTAATAACGCACCCATTTCCGGAAAATATGTGCCAAAATCAGGCGCAGCCCAGGAAGCATTCATCAAATGAAACACCCGCAAAGCTTCCTCCACGCGGTTTTCGCTTTCCCCCTGCAAAACCAGCATCAGGCTCTCCCGCACCAGATCATAATATTTCTCTCGCGCCATACGCAGTGGCACTGCCTGCAGGAGTTTTCCCATATTGGCTCGCCGCTCCACTTCTGTGGCGCCAGATTGGATAAAATCGATACAGTCTGCATAAAAGACTTGATATGCCACTTCTTTTTCCTGTTCTGGGTTTTTCGCAAACTCCCGGCGCATCCGTTCATCCGCCAGCGGTGTAGCCACCACATCCCATAGCGGATAATAGGCATGGATCACCCGGTAAATATCCAACAATTCTTTTTTCATAGCCAAATCTTCTTCCATGGCTGCTTCTTTCGCCTGGGCATTGGCCAACGTTTCTTCTAAAGCCGCAGTTTGACGGTGGATTTTTTCTTTCAGCTGCTTTAATGCTTCTGGCAAAGGATACAGCCGCTCAATGGCGCTGGTCTGCCGGTCTTCCATACAAGAAGAAAGCAGCAATAAAAAACTAGCCACCGTTTCATTATAAATATAGTCTGTGGAGATCTGCGATAATTTTGCTTCCGTTCCCATACGATTCCTCCTCCTTCTAGCATTATAAACGAAACCAGCTCCAATCACAACCATATTTTTTCCTGCCCAGTGCATCGGAAAGTTTTCTCTTGGCAACAGTCGTTTTTGGCGGTACAATAGGAAAAAATTCCGCAACAATATTTTGCATCAAAGAAAAATCCAATCGGAGGTTTTTATGAACTATTCCCAATGGCAGCCCGCCACCTTTTTGGTGCGGCAAAACCGTTTTTCCGCCCTGGTGCGGCTCAGCGAAGATGCGCCGCCCATCCCTGTACATGTCAAAAACACCGGACGGCTAGGGGAGTTACTGCTGCCCGGCGCTCATGTCTATCTGACAGAAAGCCAAAACCCCGCCCGCAAAACCCGCTTTGACTTGATTGCCGTAGAAAAAGAGGGACGGCTGTTTAATATCGATTCCCTTGCGCCCAACACCGTTGTGGCAGAAGCGCTGGCCCAAGGCCGTATCGCAGGCATTGGTCCTGTCTCCTTTTTCCGCCGGGAAAAAACCTTCGGCCAAAGTCGGTTTGACCTCTATTACGAAGCTAGTCACCGCCGGGGCTTTATTGAAGTAAAGGGCGTTACATTAGAGAAAAACGGTTTGGCTCTTTTCCCGGATGCTCCCACCGCCCGTGGGACGAAGCATCTATTAGAGCTCATGGTCGCCCGTCAAGCGGGCTACGAAGCCACTGTTCTTTTCTTACTTCAGTTTCAAGGCGCATCCGCCTTTTCTCCCCATGCAGATCGGGACCCCATCTTCACCGATATACTAAAAAAAGCCAGCAAAAATGGCGTAACTATTTTATCCTATGACTGCCATGTTCTCCCTCAATCACTCACTATGGCTTCACCTATACCTGTGTTGCTTCCATAGAAAAACCATTGACAAATTTGAATTTTCAGCGCATAATGAAACGGGAGAGAAAGAAAAAAGAAGGAGGTTTGGTTTATGAAAAAATCAGATAAATTTTACGATATTTTTTCATATTTTTTACTTCGTTTTTTCTTTTCTTCAGTTGCTTACTGTCCTTTGCTGCTGCCGTCTGTTTTTGCCCAAAACAGACGGTTTTTTGTTGGCAAATCACTGAATGGATCGGGAGGGAACCGCATGCTTTGTATCAAAAAGTCAAGAAGAAACGGAGAATACATCGTCTATAATCCCCATCATTTCCAGCTTCACACTCACACGAAGCATAAACGCATTGCATTGCTAATCAAAGGCAATGTGGAACATCACCGTGTTCCCCGCTCTACGGACTTGCGAATGTTGGAAAGCCATATCCGTTTAACTTCAAACAAAAGCTACCTGCGCAAATTGGAAGAACGCCGCACCGAACTTTTGGCCCTTAAGGCAGAGCATCGCAAAGCCCTGCTGCCAACGGCATAAGTGAAACATCCATCATTTTTTGGGGCAGGATGGTCCCATTGTTCTATCCTCAGGATAATACCGTCTATAGGAAGGTATCTTCGCCTTTTTGTATCTTTTTGATGCAAGAAGGTTTTTTATGGCATCTTCTGGCCTGCCCAGCAGTCCGTGCTCACTGGGCAGGCTTTGATTTCTTTTTCTTCTGCTGTTTTGAAAGGAGATCTGCGATTTGTCATAGATTTTCTTTTCTTCTTTTAATCCAAATAGCTGACCTAATGACAATGCTTGGATCATCTGCACATAAAAAGACCAGCCCTCTTCTCCCTAAGGGAGAAAAGGGCCGGTCTGCTTCTCGTGAGAAGGAGAAAAAACGATCTATCAAAAGCATTGGCTCCATGGCGCCGCTGCGATTTTTTATTCAATCCTTTCTATGGTACATCTTATTGCTGTACACCATTAGATACCACGTTGGCATCGTAAATTGGCACTTGCAATGTCATAGACGTATTACCATTTCGAATAATATCCATAGATACGGTAGAACCTACTTCCAGTCCAGAAAGAATATCCGTCAGCTGATCCATATTCATTACTGTCTGGCCATTTAACCCAACAATGATGTCGCCAGGGGTCAACCCAGCTTCTGCTGCACCGCCATCTTCCATGACATCCCGTACTAAAACGCCCACCGGCAGTTTATACAGATCTGCCACATCGTTTGTAATGTCAGAACCTAAAATACCCAGATAGGGTCTTGGCGTAGTGCCATAATCTTTCAACTGTGCCATCACTTCTTTGACCGTATTGCTGGGGATGGCATAACCAATGGCTTCACCATTTTCAGATTTTGCCGTGTTAATCCCAATCACTTCGCCTTTCATGTTGACCAAAGCACCGCCACTGTTACCAGGATTGATGTTGGCGCTGGTTTGAATGACGTTCAAATCCCGTCCATCCACATTGATGGTCTGATTCAGGATACTGATCATACCGTCTGTGGCACTCTTGCCCTGTCCCAGTGCATTACCAATGGCAATCACGCTATCGCCTACCCGCAGGCTGTCACTATCCCCAAACGTAGCAGGTACCACATTATCAATGCCAGCCGTATGGAAATCTGCAAGTTTTGCTTTAATCACGGCTAGTTCTGCCATAGAATCTGTGCCTACCACTTCGGCATTGATGGCTTCTACCCCGGTTACAGAAACAGAAATCTGATTTGCGCCAGAAACCACATGGTTATTTGTAACAATATAAACATATTCGTCATCTATATCAAAAATAATACCCGATCCAGATGCTTCACTTTCATAAGGAATGAGGAAACCAAAATAATTCGTGGTACCGCTAGCAGAGATACTGATATTTACCACAGAAGGCGCTACTTTTTCCACCACATCTGCTGCTGTCATGTATCCATCCTGGGTACCTACTGGCACGACTTGGGTCTGTGAAGTATCCCCTGAGCCATCTGCCACTACATCCGTACTCTGCATTGGGGCAGATTTAAAATAATGTTCACCCCACGCATAGGATGCACCAATGCTCAAGCCGCCGCAAATGCTCACAACCAAACATGATGCAATCAACTTGCGGAAAGAAAGACCCTTTTTCTTTCGATGTACCAATTTCACTTTTGCCATTTCCCGTTTTGCTTCGGTTTTATTTTCAGGCTGTGCATTTGTGCTTTGCATTTGGGGTTCTGCTGGCTGCTCCTCCTGACTGGTTTTACGGTCTTGCTCATATTCTTCCATCGACACCTGATGATCCATCACTTCCGGTGCTTCTGGTATATCCGAATGATTTTCTTGCGTTTCGTTGATTTGATCCAGTTGTCTTTTCTCTTCATCCATCTGAAAGACCTCCCTTATCTCTTTTGTAATTTTTATTATAGGAGTGACATTTGAACAGACTATGAACAAGGTGTGAAAGAATGTCAAGTTTCTTTGATAAAATTGTAAACCTTCTCTCTTGGCCTGACTCAATGCCCATTGCCAAAAGATCTCTTTTTCTTTTTTATCCGTCTGAAAGGCTATCTTTTCTAGTTTTGGTTTATCCTGCTTTTATGCCTGCCTCCCTTGTTTGACAGATTTATCTTACGAAAAAAACGCTGTTTTTTCATGTAAATAACAACGCTTATATTCTGCGGCGGTACCGACTGATATTCAAGAGAATGCCCATACTGCCCAAGGTAAAGACCATCCCTGAACCACCATAACTGATAAATGGCAGCTGCATACCGGTATTCGGCATAGAGTTGGTTGCTACGGCAATGTTAATAACCACCTGCACACCAATGAGCATCACAATGCCCACTGCCACCAATGTGCCATACAAATCTCGGCTTTCCATGGCAATTTTAGCGCCACGCCAGATTAGCACAGCAAATAATGCAATCACCACTGCTGCCCCTACTAGACCTAATTCCTCGCAAATAATTGCAAAAATAATATCATTATAGGGTTCTGGTACAAACATCTTTTGCCTGCTCTGGCCAAGACCTAGGCCAAACAGTCCTCCGCTGGCCACAGCATAAAGGCTTTGAATGATCTGGAACCCATCATCTGTAGGGTCGGAAAAAGGATCTAGCCAAATGCGCACCCGTTCCATACGATAGGCAAATTGGGGTAACAAAAGTGCCATGGCGCCAAGACCACTGGCGCCTACACCGGCCACCACAAAATACCAAATCTTTGGGCTTGCTACAAACAAAATGGCAACCCCAATGGCAAAAATAACAATTGCCGTACTCAAATTTTCCACTGCTACCAGCACTGTTGGCACCAACAATACCATGGCGCACTTCAAAAATCCTCGCAGTTTTCTCATTTCCTGTTGATGGCGGCAAACAAAATCGGATAAATAAATAATCACAGCAATTTTTGCTACTTCCGATGGCTGAAAGCCAATGGGCCCGATGCCAAGCCACCGCCGGGAGCCCTGAATATCCTTCCCAACGAGCAGTACTAATACCAACGTGACTAAAGCAAACAAGTAAACTGCAAAGCTAAACTTCCGCACCACCCGATAAGGAAAATGGATCATAAAGGCCATACCCACAAAGCCAATGGCGCTCCATAACGCCTGGAGCTGCACAAAATGATACATATTCCCATCAAAAGATGTACTGGTGAGGGCATAATAGTAGCTGGAGCTAAACACCATGACAATGCCAAACAACACCAAACTAATGATGACCAATAACAAAATCAAATCGATGGAAGCTGGTTTTCCCGGCCCTTCCCATTCCCGCTCCACTGGCGGCGGCACCGGCCTTGCTGGTGGGTGAGGCCTGTGACGATGGGCCGAAGGAGCCGGAGAAACGGTGCCGTCATGTTCTCGCCGCCGAATGGGCGGCAATGGTTCCCGCCGAGCAGCACGGCGTTTATGCCGTTCCTCTTCCAAATTTTTCACATTGCTTTTTCTGCGGCGATTTGTCTGAATCTTTTCCGCCATAGCCCCACCTCCTTTCTGTTTACAGGTTTCTATTTACCATCATATTGTTTATAGAGCGCGAACCCAAGCCTTAAATAAGTCGCCCCGCTGCTCATAATTATCAAACATGCCCCAGCTGGCACAGGCCGGAGAAAGCAGCACACAATCGCCCTGCTGGGCTGCTTGTTTTGCCTTTTGCAAAGCCTCGTCAAAGGTTTGGGCAAATTCATACGCTGTAAACCCGTGGCGGTCACAACAGGCTGCAATCTTTTGGGCCGTCTGTCCCAACAAAATCAGCTTTTTTACCCGACCGTCAAAAAGCTCCAACCAGCTGTCATACTCCGCTCCTTTATCATATCCACCGCCCAATAACACACAGGGCTTTTCCATGGCCAAGATGCCACGAATGGCCGCGTCCACATTGGTACCTTTCGAGTCATTATAATAATCCACGCCATCCACGGTACGGACGTATTCAATGCGATGAGCCACGCCACGAAACTGCCGTAATCCCTGGCGAATTTGTTCCACATCCACGCCAGCACAAAGGGCCATAGCCACCGCAGCCATCATATTTTCATAATTATGCACACCTAACAATTGACATTCCTTCACATCAATAAGATCGGTTTGGCTTCCTTCTTTAGAAAGAATGATATGCCCCTGCTGTAAAAATATACCTTCTTCCAAAGGCGCTTGGGAACTGAAAAATACCGGTTTGGCTTTTGATTTTTTTGCCATAGCCAGCGTTACGGGGTCTGACGCATTTAAGATCAAAAAATCCTGCGCATCCTGACGGCGAAAAATTCTTTCTTTCATTGCAATATAATTTTCCAATGTTTTATGCCGGTCTAAATGATCTGGTGTGATATTCAGTACAGCAGCAATATGCGGATGAAACGTATCTGCTGTTTCCATCTGAAAGCTGCTGATTTCTGCCACCACATAATCATCCTTTGTCAGCCGTGACACTTCCGCAGCATAGGGCACACCAATATTGCCCACCACAGCCACACCAGGATATTTCGCCTTTAACAGAGCGCCGTTGTCGTGGTTTTGCCATTGGTGCCCGTGATGGCCACCACGGGACAGGGGGTATACCAATAAGCAAATTCCACCTCACTGATGATCGGCACGCCCGCCTCTTTGGCACGTGCAAAAAAAGGCAGATCGGTGGGAATCCCAGGGCTAACAATGATCAGATCCTGCTCAGCAACAATCTCATCCGGATTTTGGCCTAAATAAAGTTCAATTCCTTCTTCGCGCAACTGTTTCAGCAACGAGGCGTCTAACGTTTCCTTTTTTTTATAGTCCTGCAATGTGACTAAGGCGCCTTTCTGTTTTGCTAAATGGGCTGCGGCAATGCCACTTTTGGCCATGCCACAGCAGAGCACTCGTTTTCCATTGATCTCCATGTGTTGTTCCCTCCTGTTACATTCCCATCAAACCGATCAGGCAGCAAATGGCTGTTATCACATAAAACACAGTCACCACCCGTGTTTCACTCCAGCCGCAAAGCTCAAAGTGATGATGGATAGGCGCCATCTTAAAAATGCGCTTGCTAGTAAGCTTAAAACTAGCCACCTGTAAGATCACAGAAATACTTTCGATCAAATAAATAAACCCTACCAACAAAATGATCAGCGGCATCTGCAAAGCCAAAGCCATTGCTGCCACAAAGCCGCCCAGCGCTAATGACCCCGTATCCCCCATAAACACTTTGGCGGGATAGCTATTAAAGAGCAAAAAGGCCATCAAACTGCCCACAACAGCAGCACATAGTGGGCTTGTCCCCGGCAGTATCTGCCAGCAGACCACCATAAAAAACGCCGCCACCAGCAAAGTGACACCGCCTGCCAATCCATCCAGTCCATCGGTTAGATTCACGCCATTGACCGTTCCTAGGATCACGATGACAAAAAAAGGCCAATACCATATCCCCAAATCCACTTGACGGCCCAGCACCGGCACCTCAATGGCTGTGCCCACATTTTTTTGATAGAAAAATCCAAATAGTGCCACCACAATTAGCTGTAGCACAATCTTTTGATACGCTCGCAATCCCAGTGACCGCTTTTTTACCACTTTAATATAATCATCCAAAAAGCCAATGATGCCAAATCCCAATGTCACCAGTAAAACTGCCATTGCTGTGGGATCATCATGACAAAAGATCAGCGCGGCAATGGCCATCGCCGCTACTATGGCAATGCCTCCCATAGTGGGTGTGCCAGATTTTTTCAGATGGCTCTGCGGCCCATCCGTTCGTTCTGTTTGGCCATATTTTAACCGGTGTAACACCGGTATCAACAGCGGACAGAATATCACACCCAGCAAAAAACTCAGTAAAATGGCAAAGCAAGCAGTCTCAAACACCTTTATTCACCTCTTGTAATCCTTCTGCGATGCGAGAAAGGGCCATACTATGGCTTGCCTTCACCAGCACCGTATCTCCTTTGTGAAACAGGGTCTGCCACGGAGCAGCAAAAAAAGCATCCACCGATGGATAGTGCACCGATGCCCCCCCGGCCGCGTCAAACCCCTTACTAATATACTCCCCGAATGGCCCAATGGCAATAAGAAAATCAATACCAACTTGTTTTGCAAACCGGCCAACTTCTTCATGATAGGCTGCCGCCTCCGGCCCCAGCTCCAGCATGTCCCCCAGCACAGCGACTTTCCTGCCCTGCTCTGCTGCAAGCACCTGCAAAGAGGCTTTTGTGGAAATAGGATTGGCATTATAGCTGTCGTTTAATACCGTCAAAAACGGCGTCTTTTTCACGGCCATCCGCATGCCCGTTTGCTGAAAATTACCTAAAGCCTGAGCCGCTTCCTGGAGGCTCAGCCCAAATTTCAGCCCCACGCCCACAGCCAAAAGGGCGTTTTGCACCATATGGGTTCCAGCGGCAGCAATCACCGCTTCTTCTTGCTGCCCATGATAGCAAATCGTAAAGGCCGTTTGGCTAAGGCCCTGAGGCCGAATATTTTTTGCCCGCAGCGTGTTTTCTTCTTCTAAACCGCAAAAAAGCAAATTCTTCCGCTTTTGTTTCAGCGTCAAAAGATAGGGGTCATCCCCATTCAGTACAGCAGGCGCATCCTGTGCCATTCCATCGAAAATTTCACATTTTGCCTGAAAAATCCCTTCCTGGCTGCCCAGATTTTCAATATGCGCCACACCAATGTTGGTAATCACCGCTAGAGATGGCGCCGCCATTTTCGAAAGGGTATGCAGCTCTCCAAAATGGTTCATCCCCATCTCTACCACAGCCGCCGTATGATGTTCCTCAAGGGAAAATAGGGTTTTCGGCAGCCCGATATCATTATTATAGTTACCCTGGGTCTTACAAACATCAAATTTAGCAGAAAGCACCGCCGCCGTCATTTCCTTGGTGCTGGTTTTGCCCACACTGCCGGTGATGGCAGCCACCGGAAGGGTAAAGCGCCGCCGATACCAGGCCGCCAATGCTCCTAACGCCCGGCGTGTATCTTCCACATAGATCACCCGCTCCTGCGATGTCGCTTCCATACTCAAAGCGCAGCAGGCCCCTTGTTCTAAGGCCGTCTGTAAAAACGCATGACCGTCAAACTTTTCCCCTTTTAAGGGGATAAATAACGATTGATCCAGATCTTGACGGCTATCTGTGGTCACCTTTTGAATTGTTCCTGAAAAAGGGGTTTTCTGCCAGCCGCTTACGGCTTTACAAGCTTCTTCCACCGTAAAAGGTTTCATTTGTTTTCCTCCTGATACACCTTGCGTACTTCTTCCACATCGTCAAAATGAATGGTGCCCGAGGCAAAAATTTGATAATCCTCATGACCTTTGCCCGCCACAATCACCAAATCTCCTGCCTTTTGCAGTGCAATGGCCCGGCCAATGGCCTCTCGCCGATTTTCCACCACCTCATAAGGGCATCCCGTTTCTTTTAGCCCCACCTCTGCCTCCCGCATAATGGCCTTTGGATCTTCGGTGCGCGGATTGTCGCTGGTAAGGATACAGTACTGCGACCCTTCTCCCGCGGCCCGGCCCATCAGCGGGCGCTTATCATGATCGCGATCTCCACCGCAGCCAAAGACAGTAATGATCCGGCCTGTGACAAATTCTCGAGCGGTTTTTAAAATATTGATCAGACCATCCGGCGTATGGGCATAGTCCACCACAGTCATCAGGCCCGTTGGACTTTTCACCGGTTCAAACCGGCCTCGCACCCCAGGCACATCCCGCAATCCTTCAGCAATCCGTTCAAGGCTAATCCCCAGCATCCGAGCGGCTCCCGCCGCTGCTAACCCATTATCAATACTGAACCGGCCCGGTGTATGCAAATAAGCATCCACGGCATTTTCCCTTGTATGAAGGGTAAACCACACGCCTTCTGCATTCATGCGAATATCCCCGGCCCATAAATCTGCCCCTTCGTGAAGGGAATAAAAAAGTTTCCTTCCTTTCACAAAACCGGCCATATAAGCGCCCACCGGATCATCCTTGTTCAGCACGGCGTCTTTCGCCATGGAAAAAAGCCGCGCTTTTGCATCCCGATAAGCCGTCATCGTTTTATGATAATCCAGGTGGTCCTGGGTCAAATTCGTAAGCACCGCCACATCAAAATCACTGTAATCTACCCGGTGCAAAGCTAAGGCATGGCTTGATACCTCCATTACCACATCCGTTGCCCCTTCCTGGGCCATATGAGCAAAAAGGGCCTGAAGCTCCAGACTCTCTGGCGTGGTATGATCGGCATGGATCACCTCATTTCCAATGAGGTTTTGGATGGTGCCGATCAGGCCCACCTTGCGTCCGTCTTCTTCCAGGATTTTTTTGAGCAAATAAGTGGTGGATGTTTTTCCATTGGTTCCCGTCACACCAATGAGCCGAAACTGCCGGGAAGGATGACAGTAAAAAGCTGCTGCCAACGCTGCCAGAAGGATACGGTTATTTTCGCTTTTTAACACCGCCACCCCCTCCGGCGCCTGGATATCTCGTTCCACTGCCACTGCCGCCGCACCGGCCGCCACTGCCTGATCGATATAGCGGTGTCCATCGGTTTGAAAGCCACAGATGGCCACAAAGAGCGAACCTTTTTGCACCTTTCTGGAGTCATAACAAATGGATGTGATCTCCACTTCCGCTTCTCCTGCCACCAAGTGACAGGGGGCATCCGCCATCAGCTGCCTTAACTTCATCTTTCTTACCCTCCGTTTTCCCCCTGAGATTTTGTCTGCGTTTGGATTTCCACTTCTTCCCCCCGCCGGACTTTCTCGCCGGCTCTAGGAAATTGCCTTTGCACTTGTAGGCCATCTCCGATCCAGCGGGGCCGCAGCCCCGCTTCTTCCAATCGTTTTTTTGCCTCTGACACCGTTGTGCCTGTCACTTGAGGCACTTCTACCAACATTTCCACTTCCTCTGTTTTTGTTTGGGGTACCTTTAGATATGGCAGGACTTGAGAAAGGAATTCTCCCATCACCGGTCCAGCCACAGTACCTCCATAGTAAGTACCCTGGGGCTCGTCAATGAGCAAAAGCGCCATGACTTCTGGATCTTCCGCCGGGGCAAAGGCCAAAAAAGAGGCAATATATTTTCCGCTGCGGCGAGGCAATTTTTCACTAGTGGCTGTTTTTCCTCCAATGCGATACCCTGCCACGGCAGCCTTATTGCCCGTTCCCTCCGCCACAACGCTTTCCAATATCTTACGCATGGTGGCAGAGGTTTCTTCACTGAGCACCTGCGCCCCTTTTTCATAAGAAAAGGTCTCCACCGTCTGCCCCGTTTCATCTAACAGTGCCTTGCCAATATGAGGTGTAATCAAATAGCCCCCATTGACAGCTGCGCTGGCTACCCGCATCAATTCTAATGGTGTAATTTGAAATCCCTGGCCAAAAGAATAGGTGGCCAGTTCCACAGGTCCCATAGCCTCTTTTGTATGTAAAATACCTTTGGCCTCCCCAGCCAGATCAATGCCTGTTTTTTCTTTCAGGCCAAATTTTTCTAAGTAGGAATAGAACGTATCTACGCCAAGCCGCTCTGCCACCATCATAAAGACGGGATTACAGCTGTTTTGCACCCCTTCCACAAAGGTTTGGCTGCCATGAGAGCGAGGATAGCGCCAACACTTAATGGTGCGGCCGCCCACCGTATGAGACCCATTGCAGAAAAATGGTGTCTCTTCGGTTACCATACCCTCCTCTAATCCAGCGCTGGCGGTGAGAATCTTAAATGTACTTCCTGGTTCATAGGTATCATTAATCGCATCATTGCGCCACATTTGATTAAGCGCCGCACTCTGCTCCTCTTCTGTCATGCTGTCCCACTTGGCCGCCAAGTCCGGATCTGTAATGGTGAAGGGATCGTTCAGGTCAAAAGAAGGGGCATTGGCCATGGCATAGATTTCTCCGTTTTGCGGATTCATCACAATCAGTACGCCGCCCTTTGCTCCCTTGGCTTTAACAGCATTTTCTAACGTCTGTTCTGCGTATTGCTGTATGGTCACATCTAATGTGGTTTCCAGTGTCAGCCCCGTTTTGGGTGCCTGCCGTTCCACATCGCCTGCCACCTGTCTGCCCCGGCTATCGGTGGGTGTTTGGATCATGCCGCCCTCGCCCGTCATTGCCTCGTTGTACTTTGCTTCCAATCCCAAAATGCCTTGATTGTCCTTTCCTACAAAGCCGATGACTTGGGCCGCCAAGTCGCCATATGGATAGACCCGCTGTACATCCTCATCCACCATCACGCCTGGCAGCTGTGCCTGTCTGATTTGCTGGGAAATACCCGGCTCCACTTTAGATGCAATACGCACCAGCGCCACTTTCTGGCTGATTTTTTCCAACACTGCCTCATAGGAAAGGCCTAGCTTTTCACTGAGCAGCCGGGCAGTTTCTTCGGGAGAAACTACTTGGCTAGGAATGACAGAAACAGCACAAACCGAGCGATTTGCCGCCAAAGCCTCGCCCTTTCGGTCCACAATTTCTCCCCGCAAAGGCGTCAACGCCCGGTCTCTTGTTTGCTGTGCCTTGGCCATTTCTTGTAGGGGCGCAGCTTGAAACAACTGCAAATAGGCTACCCGGCCCAGCAAGAACAGCAGTGCTGCCAAACTGAAGCCCAAAAGCAGCAAGGTTTTCCGCTTCATCCGAACGGTATTCATTTTCATACATTCCGGCTCCTTGCTTTTTCCTTTAGGATATGAGCCGGGTGCCTATTTCTATGCATCTAGTTTTCTTCTTTTATCCAGATGATTCTGATTGCGCTGATGTAGATTGACTGATAGTTTGCGTTGTCCCTGCATCAGAAGACGTCTCTTGGGAAGTTGCGTCCTCTTCCCCAGTCGTTGTCTCCTCTTCCTCTGCTGTCCCCATGGTCAATGTAATGGTAGATCCTTCTTCCAGTGTCACACCATATTGAGGCGACATCGAAAGCACCACGCCTTCTGTTTCTTCGCCAGCCTGCTGAGCCACAAAGCTTGCGTCTGTTAGTGTGGTAACTGCATCTTCCCAGGTCATGCCTCTCACATCTGGCACCGGCTTACCGCCAGACTCTCCTTCTCCTTGCTGCACATACAAGATCACCTGGCTGCCTTCCTTTACTTCCACCGGGCCATGAGGCGCTTGATTGACGATCTGGTTGCCTGTACCCACCACTTCGTAGGATAAGCCCGCCACATCCAATTCCATGAGAACATCAAAAAGTGTTGCCCCGGTATAATCATTGACAGTTACCGTGGTTTCCTCGGTTGTGGCAGCACCATCTGCTTCATAAGAAGGTTCAATGCCTTTATATTGGATAATTTTTTCCAGTAATGTTTTCATCGCCGGAGCCACCGTGGTAATCCCATCGGCATAGCTTTCCGGCTTATGGATCAAAGTCATCACCAGATATTGGGGATGATCCGCCGGTAAATAAGAGATAAAAGAAACGGTATACTTTCGGGGCTCGGTACGGCCTTGCTCTGCTGTACCCGTTTTGCCGCCGATGACATAGCCTTCTATCTTCGCCTTTTTCCCTGTGCCCACTTCCAGGGTTTGGATCATATCCTCCCGGACGATATCGCTGGTTTCTTCGGAGATGACCTTACGAATCACTTCGGGTTGGGTTTCTGATAATACCGTACCTTCTGGGTCCACCACTTGGCTGACAATATAGGGACGCATCAAGTTGCCGCCGTTAATGACTGCCGCAAACGCATTTAAACATTGCAGAGCCGTGGCATTAAAGCTTTGCCCAAAGCTCATGGTTGCTAATTCTGTAGGCCCGATCTGTTCCAAATCATACATCAGCGAAGAAGCGCTTACCTCGCCCGGCAAATCTACGCCCGTCTTGGAACCAAACCCAAAGTCCCGCTGATATCGATAAAAAATTTCTGCTCCCATCTTTTCTGCGATATCCATCAATGCCACATTGCAGCTTTGGGCCAGCGCGCCGGCCACATCCAATGTACCATGGCCGCTGCGCAGATGACAGCCAATGGTATAATCCGCCACTTGCTTTGACCCAGAGCAATAGAAGGTATCCGTATTTTGAATGATCCCTTCTTCTAGCGCCGCCGCAACGGTAATCGGCTTAAAAATAGAGCCAGGTTCAAAGGTGGAGGAGATATTGAAGTTATTCCAAACGCCATTCAGATACTCATACTGCGCATCTGTATCCATCTCCGCCCACATCTGGGCAAACGCCTCACTGTCCAGGGCCAATGGCTCTGTGGGATTATTCGGATCAAACCCTGGCCCCGCTGCCATGGCTAAAATTTCCCCCGTATTCGGATCCATAATGATGCTGGCGGCATTTTCCGGGTTATAGTCGGCCATCATTTCTTCTACCGCCTGCTCGGCAAAGGTTTGCATATTATAATCCAAAGTTGTGATAATGGTGTTGCCGTCCTGGGCAGGTACTTCCTGACTGACTGCACCATTCGCACCATCATAAGTGATGTAGGACCTCCCAGGTATCCCAGTCATCTGCTGGTTATATTCTTCCTCCAGTCCCAGCCGGGCATCGCCCCGCTCAAAGCCAATGACAGAGGCAGCTAGTTTCCCGGCAGGATAGCTGCGTTTGGTATCTTTTTGGTACACAACGCCTTTCAGATCCTGTGCCTCCAGCGCCTCTTTTACCTCTACGCTCTGTTGTTTTGCCAACACTTTCCAGCTGGTGTCCAATACAGGGATCTTTTTTTCTTCATCCACTAGCGCCGTATATCCCTTTAAGGTATCATAGTCCAAATCGGGGATAGCTTCACAAAGAGCATGTAAGGTCTTTTCCTGCTCTTCCATTTTATTTTGTACTAATACGCGCACATCCAGCACAATATTATACACTGTAGTACTTACGGCCAAAGGCTGATGATTTCTATCGGTAATTGTTCCCCGGTTTGGATTAATGGTATCATCGTAACCACTGATTTGCTGAGTGCGGGCTGCCGTTTCATATTCTTCCCCATAGACCACTTTTAAATAGGTCACTCGGCCGATCAAAGCAAAAAAAGCGGCAAATAATACAAAAAGAATAAAAGCCAAACGGCCTTTGGCCATATGGTTGGCTTTTATTCTTTGGTGATTTCTCATATCGCATCATTCCTTCATTTCTGGTTCTGCCTTCTGCGCGTTGCTCACCCTGTCCCTTACTTACCCAAAATTTGCAGCAATGAAAACGATCCTGATTTCTCCTGAGAGGTGTCCTCTGCCGCCACATTGTATTGCACCGAATAACTTTCTTCCGGCACATCAATATACATGATCTGATACGGCTGGGGTTCAGCCATCCCGAGTCGCGTTGTGGCTTGTTCTTCCACATATTCTAAGCTCATTTGGCTGGCCAGTTGTGTCTGCGCCGTATGATTATTACTTTGCAGCTGGGCAATCTGATTTTGGAGTTTTTGATTTTCTACCCGCTGTGCTGAAACGGCTGCCACAGAGCTCATGCAGGCAAAGGCGCCTGCAAAAACCACAGCCGCTGCCGCCACATATTTTAATGCATGGCTGCGTTTTTCTTTCTTTTCCTGCCGCGTTTCCACCGCATGTTTTTTCCGGCGATGACGCCGCGGTGCTGCCTCCTGCTCGGGCCAAACATCATAGGCGTAAGCATTGCTGCCGCTGACATAAGATCCATATCTTCTATGTTGGATTCTTTCTGATTCCATGGCTAATAGTTATTCCCTCCCCGCTTCATCAATCCGTTCCAAAATACGCAGTTTCGCGCTTCTGGCGCGGTGGTTTATTTCTAACTCCTGCGCAGAAGGCAGGATTGGTTTTCTCGTAATTACTTTTGCCAGAGGACGCTTACCGCAAACGCACACCGGAAACTCCGGCGGGCATGTGCAAGGATGCTCTTGTGCGCGAAACGCATTTTTGACAATGCGGTCTTCCAGAGAATGAAAGGTAATCACCGCTAGTCTTCCCCCGACATAAAGCCGCTTTGTCATTGCTCCAATGGCATCTTCTAAAATAGATAATTCGCCATTAACTTCGATGCGAATGGCTTGAAAGGTTCGTTTGGCCGGATGAGGGCCATCTTTTCGCGCGCCCTTCGGCACTGCTTTTTTGATTGCTTCCACTAAACCAAACGTTGTCTCGATGGGCCGCTGGGCCACAATAAATTGTGCAATGCGTTTTGCCCAACGTTCCTCGCCATATTGAGAAATAATCCGGCAGAGATCTTCTTCTGAATAGGTATTCACCACATCATAGGCCGAAAACTTTTGTTCCGGATCCATCCGCATATCTAACGGCGCATCCTGCATATAGCTAAAGCCGCGTTCTGCCGTATCCAGCTGATAACTGGATACGCCAAGATCCATTAAAAACCCATGGGCTTTTGTTATCTGCAGGTCATCTAACACCTGATCCACAGCTGAAAAATTACTATGAACCAGCGTTACTTTTTCTGAAAAAGGCGCCAAATGCTTCTTTGCCGCTGCCAAAGCAGCTTCGTCTTGGTCAATGCCAATCAGCCGCCCAGTAGTCAATCGTTTGGCAATTTCATAGGAATGGCCCCCGCCGCCCACCGTGCAGTCCACATAAATGCCTTCCGGACGAATGGCCAATCCCTCCACCGCTTCATTGAGCAGCACTGAAATATGATGAAACTCCATGGCATGCTCCCCCTTTTACATGTGGAACTCTGCCATGCGTTCGGCAAGTTCATTTTCTGCGTCTGTTTCTTCCTGGTTATAGGATTCCCATGTTTCCCGATTCCAAATTTCCACCCGATCCCCTACGCCAATGGAAACGATCTGTTTTTCCAAATGGGCATATTCCCGCAATGTCTGCGGAATGAGGATACGGCCTTGATTATCAATTTCACATTCGCTGGCTCCCGCCATAAAAAACCGAGAAAACCGGCGGACATCGGCGCTTGTCCAAGGTAATGTCTCAATTTTAGCGACCAATTCCAGCCAACGGCTTTGTGCATAGACAAATAGACAGTGATCCAGTCCCCGGGTGACAATGAATTTTTCACCCAATGCTTCCCGAAATTTAGAAGGGACAATGACCCTGCCTTTGGCATCGATATTATGTTGGTATTCTCCCATAAACATTTCGATCACCAGCCTCGCCGCTACTGGCCGCCACTTTCTACCACCTAATACCACTTGTAATGATATTGTAATATAAATACGCCTTAATTACAAGCAAAAAACAAAAATTTGTTCAGAAAAAAACCAATCTATTCTAGCAAAAAGCCTTGATTTTCAAGCAAAATCATAATTTGGTGCAAAGTGGTGCCGATTCCCACTTTTTTTCTTCTTTGCCCCTGAATCTTCCCTAAAACAATTCCAAAAATCCCCATCCATAAAACGCTTTACGCAGAGCCGGTGAAAGATTCGGAGGTTGATCATTAACCATAAACCATAGCAAAGTAAAAGGGCCTGCCACCTATCATAGATAGGTAACAAGCCCTTCTTGTTTCTTAAACCATATTCATTGGATAGCATGATCTACTTTGAGCCGTTTGGTTCACTGGCCAGTTTCACGCTGCAAATTCGCTCCTCTTGCCTATTGTTTACCCTTGTGCCGCTTCCCATTGCTCCATCAATTCTTCCAGTTTGGCTTCCAGCTGCTGTTTTTCTTCAAAGATTTGCTGGGCCTTTTGAAAATCTGAAGCTGCCGCCTCCATTTCTTTTTCTAACGCAGCAATGCTCTCTTCGATTTGTTCAATCTCCCCTTCGATTTTTGCAATGCGGTTTTTGATTTTTCGTTCCCGCGCTTGCTGTTCTTTTTGGGTTTGCCAATCCTGCTTACTCGCACTGATGGATTCTTTCTTTTTCACTGGCGTTCCAGTGCCAAATAATTCTTCTTCCCGGCGGGCGCGCTCTGTTTTCTCCAAATAATAATCATAATTCCCTAAATAACAGGTCATTCCATCTGCAGAAAGCACCAACACCTTTTGCGCCGTTCGATTGATAAAATACCGATCATGAGAAATATACAGCACCGTGCCTTCATACCGGTTAATGGCATCTTCCAGAATTTCCTTGCTGGCCATATCCAAATGGTTCGTTGGTTCGTCCAGCATTAGAAAATTGGCTTTGCCCAACATAATCTTTGCCAGCATCAGCCGACCCTTTTCCCCACCGCTAAGGGCAGAGATGGGCTTAAATACATCATCCCCAAAAAATACGAACGCCGCCAACACATTGCGGATCTGTCCACTAGTAAGGTTTGGATAGGTATCGGAAATATCCTGAAAAATCGTCTTTTGCTCATCAAATCTTTGCTGTTCCTGATCATAATATCCCACATGCACATTCACACCAAACCGGACTTCTCCTGCCTGGCAAGGTTCTTCCCCTAAAAGAATGCGAAACAAGGTACTTTTCCCCACCCCATTAGGACCAATAATCGCCACCTTTTCTCCGCGTTTGATCTCGAAATCCACATGGGAAAACAATATCTTATCCGGAAATTCTTTTGCCAACCCACCAACAGATAATACATCATTGCCGCTTTGAATCTGAGGCGTCAGCGTCAAATGCATTTGTGAAGGCAGCGCCTCTGGCCGCTCCAGTTTTTCCATCTTTTCTAGGGCTTTTTCCCGGCTTTCCGCCCGTTTAATACTTTTTTCGCGGTTAAAGGAACGTAATGTGCGGATAATCTCCTCTTGGCGATGGATTTCTTTTTGCTGGTTTTCATACTGTTTTTCCAATACTTCCCTACGGATGGCCTTTTGTTTTGCATAAAAGGTGTAATTTCCTTCATAAACCGTAGACTTTTTGTTCTCTAATTCCACAATCTTCGTTACAAATTTATCAAGAAAATACCGGTCATGGCTAATGACTATGACAGCTGAAGGATACCCCTTCAGGTACTCTTCCAGCCAGGAAATCGAAGCAATATCCAAATGGTTCGTGGGCTCGTCCAGCAGCAAAATATCCGGCTTTTGCAGCAAAAGCTTCCCCAGCATCACTCGAGTTTTTTCCCCTCCAGAAAGCAGCCGCAAGGGCTTTTCCTGTTCCGTTTCCGTAAATCCCAGCCCCTTTAGCACACCGCGAATCCGGCTTTGATAGCCGTATCCTTCCATCTTTTCAAACTCCTGCTGCTTTAGGTCGTATTCCTGCATCAGTCGGTCAAACTCTGCCCCTGAAAGATTGGCCATACGGCCCTCCATTTCCCGCAAAGTCTTCTCGGCTTCAATAACAGGCAAAAACACCTTCTCCATTTCCTCATAAACGGTGCCGTCTCCCTCCACTTGCGCATGTTGGCGCAAATAACCCATAGAGACATCTTTTTTTAAGTATAATTCCCCACCATCATAGCTAGTTTGTCTTGTTAATATTTGAAATAACGTGGTTTTACCGGCGCCGTTTACGCCTACCACAGCCATCTTTTCTTTTTCTTCCAATAAAAAAGACACCCGCTCTAAAATAACATCAACACCATATGATTTTTGGATGTCCTTACAAGCTAAAATCATGTGTGGTCCTCCTCTCATATGCCAGAATTATACCAGAAAGGAACCGGAAATAAAAGACAAATGATTGACAATATTTTTATTTCCATGTATACTTTTTATAGTTAAGGAGTGGTTAGGTTTATGTATACAGATCGGAAAATTTCAAGCGCCGTCATCAAACGCTTGCCCCGGTATTATCGATATTTAGGGGATTTGCTGGATCATGATATCACCCGGATTTCTTCAAAAGAACTGAGCGAAAAAATGAGCATCACCGCTTCTCAGATTCGGCAGGATCTGAATAATTTTGGCGGCTTTGGCCAGCAAGGCTATGGTTATAATGTGGAATATTTATATAACGAAATCAAAAAGATCCTTTCTCTGGATCGGACATATCATATGATTGTTGTGGGCGGAGGAAATATCGGCCAGGCTTTAGTCAACTATACTGGGTTTGAAAAGCGCGGCTTTGTGATTACTGCCATTTTTGATGTTAACCCTCGGCTCATTGGGATGACCATTCGCGGTGTTGAAGTTTATGATGTGGATAAAATGGAAGAATACGTTAAAAACAACAAAGTGGATGTGGGCATTTTAACTCTGCCTCGTACTGCTGCCAGAGAAGTGGCGCAAAACCTGGCGGATTGGGGAGTGCCTGGCATTTGGAATTTCTCCCATGTGGATTTACACCTACCTCCCACCACAAAAGTGGAAAATGTTCATCTCACTGACAGCCTGATGACCCTCCTGTATAAGATTAATGAACAGCCAAAACCCACTGAAAAAGAAAACAAATAACTTCTATTCCCCCGGTCAAAGCCGGGGGTTTTTATTTGGATTGTGATACGCCTTAATCGCCATCTTCCTTTTGCTCTGGCCAGGGTCAAACCCCTGTCTTTTTTTGGTTATCTTTCTGGCCTGCCATACTGTCTTGCAGTCAAAATATTTCCGGCCTATCGTTTTTTCTTTTTCATGTTTTACGCCGCCAAACATGTTTTTTTGTTTCAGATGTATATTCTCTTCGTTTTTCCGTATACTAGCATTTCAAAAAAACGCAAACAGGAGGGCTTTTCGTTACAAAGCCTGCTCCTTCTAAGCAAAGGCCAAACGCATCCGTTTTCTCCCTGCATATTGAAGAAATAAACGTATCCAACGTTACTTCCTATGCCAAACAAAAATAGGAGCACATAGTAGGTGTGCCCCTATAAATCAAAAGCCAAAAACCGGGCATTATGCCATCTCCGTTTCATCCCGCTCCCACAACGCACAGGCCGGAGCCCCATCTCCTCCCTCAATCGGAAGGGGCAGACAATATAGCTTTCCCGGCCCTTCCGGCACATCTGTCAAGGCAAATCCTTCTCCGATTAAAATGCCTGCCCGCAGCAAAATCTGATGAACTGGTGCACCACTCTGCCCCTCATTTTCTATATCCAATCCACTGACAGCCACCAATTCAATTCCTGACATCATCAAATGCCAAGCGGCGTCCTCTGTCAAGCCGTAGGGAGCAGGAATATCTAAAAGTATCCGTCCTGCCAAAGGCCGTTCTTCAAAAAACGCTGCATCCACTGGGCCTTTGGCCCGGTATAACACTGCCTCTCCGCAAAAGCGCTCCGGTGCAATCTGATCCACTGCTGTGCCATTTGCAAAAAAGTGGCGCGGTGCATCAATATGGGTGCCCGTATGGCTGCCCATGGAGAGCACAGAAAGCGCATAGCCATCTTGGTCCACAGTGCGGATTTCCTGCTTTTGAAATACTGGATCCCCAGGATATACCGGTGTATCTGCCCCCAGGGGCTTGGTAAGATTCCAAAACATCTTTACATTTCCTTTCATTATGGTATAATATCTTCTGGTGGCTTTGGCATTGTCTCCTTGGATATGGCATTTTGCAGCATTTCCTTGAGGGAATCATTTTAAGCGTATGGCTCATGGGCCAAACCACCCATATTCCGGCAAATGAATACCGGCAACGATAGGAAAGGAGGCTGACTCATGGCTCAGCAAGTGACAAAAGACACCCAAATCGGAGAACTGTTGATGATGGATCGTGGCGCCGCTGCCATTTTGATGCAAAACGGGATGCACTGCGTTGGCTGCCCCGCTTCCGCTATGGAAACCTTGGCTCAGGCCAGCATGGTACATGGCATGGATGCAGATAAGATTGTTTCTGAAATCAACGCTTATCTTGCCTCTAAATAATGCTTTCCCAGCGCTTTTTGCGCATCCCATAATGAAAATAAAAAAGCTGTTTCCGGTCGAATCCGTTCGGAAACAGCTTTTTTATCTCTTTCCCTTTAGGCAAGCCAATCCAAGGAGGGGAAATAGCGGAAATACACTTTCCCCAAAATCTTGTCTTCTTGCACGTATTTATTCACCCAAAACCGGGAGTCTTCAGAGTTTTCCCGATTATCTCCCAGCATAAAATAGCATCCTTCCGGCACTTCATACGGTCCATAGTTACCTGTAGGCCTACCCTTGACATATTCATCTGGCAAAGGTTCTGCCGACCCATCGATATAGACCCTGCCATCCCGGATTTCTACCGTTTCCCCCGGCAAACCAATCACCCGTTTCACATACAGCAGCTCCTCATTATCTGGGAAGCGAAAAACCACTATGTCGCCCCGCTGCGGATGAGATACATAATACGTTAGCCGCAGTGCAATGATGCGGTCTTGGGGCATAATGGTATCTTCCATTGACCCGGTTGGTACGGTGGCATTCACAATCACAAACTGATTGATGCATAACGCCAACACCAACGCCAGCGCAATGGTCACTACCCAGGAACGTATCTCTGCACCAATGGGCTTTTTCGGTTTTTGTTTTATTGTTTGGTCTTGATTCATCGGATTTCCTTTTCTTTCCTAATGCCAGTTATTTTTCTTCTTTTGACTCATTTGACTCAGTTTCTTCTTTGGCCTTGTCCTCTGCCTGATCCGTAAGGTCCACTTGGGCCGGTTCCTGGTCTTGTGCTGTTTCTTCTTCTGTTGTTTCTTCTTCCACTGTTACTTCTTCCGCCGCTTGATAAGGGATGACCGTTACATCTTCTTCAAAGTCATCTTCTGTCACATCACTATCCGCCAAATCTTCAAACAGATCTTCATATTCTTCTTCCACGTCTGCCAAACGGTTTTCCCGTCTTTGTCGGATGCTGTCTTGCAGTTTATCTGCCTGTTCTGACATTTTTTTAGAGACATGTTTCGCGGCTTTTTTTACTCTGGGCTTATTTTCCTCCACCATCTTATCTAACGTATCACCAGTTTTTCTGGCCACCACTTTACTGCCTTCCGCCAAGCGCTCTGTTGCTTCTCCCAGTTTTTTTGCTAATACTGCCAAACCATTCCCCGCCGAATCCATGGCCACGCCGATCTTCCGCCCCAGTTCTCCAGCTTCTTGCTTTTCTAGTGCATGCAGCAGCCGCTCTGCTTCATCCACCGTAATAATGCCCTTTTCCACCATAGAAAGTACTGCCATGCGTTCTTCTTTCATAAAAACCTACCTCCTATCATGCAAACTCTGTTGGACGAACCTGTTCTAAGCCAAATTCATATAAAATTGCTTGGACAATGCGCTTTGATGCCTGGCCATCCCCAAAGGGATTTTTCGCCTGGGCCATGGCTTGATAAGCTGCCTTATCCGTCAGCAATGTTTTTGTCGCTTGATACACATCGGCCTGTTTTGTGCCAGCCAATTTCAGTGTGCCTGCCGCCACACCCTCCGGCCGTTCTGTTACATTGCGCAGCACCAGCACAGGCTTACCCATGGAAGGCACCTCTTCCTGCAATCCGCCAGAATCTGTCAGCACCAGATACGACCGACTCAGCAAATTATGCATATCCTTCAAATCCAGCGGATCAATGAGCAAAATCCGCTCATGTCCGCCTAAAATCCGATGCACTGGCTCTGTAACGGCAGGATTTTTGTGTACTGCATAAACCACCATCACATCGGGAAATTCCTCTACTATCTGTAATACCGCCCGGCAAATTTCCTCCAATGGCTGGCCTAGATTTTCCCGGCGGTGCGCCGTCATGGCAATGACCCGATGGGCAGAAAAATCAATCTGGTTTAACACCGGCACAGTAAAGTGATAGTCTGGCTCAATGGTCGTCTGCAGCACATCAATGACAGTATTACCCGTCACATAGATGTTATCCCGATCCACATTTTCCTTGAGCAGATGTTCTCTCGCTAAAGGTGTAGGTGCAAAATGCAGCGTACTGATCGCCCCTGTCAACCGCCGGTTCATCTCTTCGGGAAAGGGCTCATACTTATTATAAGTTCTTAGCCCTGCCTCCACATGGCCCACCGGGATTTTATGATAAAACGCCGCTAAACTAGCAGCAAACGTTGTGGTCGTATCCCCATGCACCAACACCAAATCCGGCTGCTCCTTCTCCATCACTTCTCCCAGGCCAACCAGCGCCCGAGTGGTAATACCCTCCAGGGTTTGACGGTCTCTCATGATATTTAAATCATATTCCGGATGCAAAGAAAAAATATCCAGCACCTGGTCAAGCATTTGCCGGTGCTGTGCCGTCACACAAACCAGCGTATCCAGGCGTTCTTCTTTTTTTAACGCCAGCACCAAAGGCGCCATTTTGATGGCCTCAGGACGAGTGCCAAACACACACAGGATCTTTCGTTTCTTCATCGCAATACGCCTCTTTCTATCACTGCCAGTATCTCCTCAAAGGGCACGCCATAGCCAATCCGTACCAAAAATAACAAGACTAACGCTGCTGCGCAAAGAGTAATCAAACAATGTTTTCGCACTTTTTTTGCCACTGACCGCCGTTTTCTCTCTCCGGGTTCCTTATGGCTGTTTCTAACTGCATAAAACCCACCAAAAATTCCCTGACGGCCCTCCAGGACTAAACTACGTTCGCCCCGCAGCAATAAATAGGCTTTCCATTTTGCCGAAAAAAGATATTTCTTTCCATTTTGCACGCCGCCAATGCCAACCAAGTCGCCCAAATAGAGGGGGGCTTTTTTTCGTTTAGAGCGGCACTGAATCAAAACAAATTGTCCCGGCTGGCTAAAAAACTTTTCCGTGGCCCGAATCCAAACCCAGTATAGTTCTATTGTCAGCAATATTCCCAATGCCAAAGACAAAATATTGGCGGGATAGGCCGAAAGACGAATACCCAAAAAGGCCAGACTGCCGCCTGTTAACCCCTCATAACATAAATACGCCGCACCGGGATAAAGGATCACCCCAGAAAACACCGTATAAAGTTTGGGCACCTTTCGTTTTTCTAGACACCAAAGTCCATATCCCCACCAAGCATAGCCATGCAGAGCAGAAAACAAAAGGCAAAGTGTTACCAAAAGGCCATTGACCGGCTGGCTAGAAGGGAAAAAAGCAATACCATATAATGGAAGCCCATAGATCCAAACCGCCAAATACTGCCGCACCCCCGTGTAGGCAAATGCCCATAAAGAGCCGCCCAGCAAGACCAGCGTCAGCAGAGCCAAAACGGTCATGATCTTCTCTCCTCTCTTGGGCAGGGCCGCTGTCAGTTAGATTCCCCGGAACATATCTGGGCGGAAAACCCCTGCTTTTTCCGCCTGATCGATTTGGCGGAGCATGGCCTCTTTATCCCGATTAAACGTCCCCTTCAGCGGAACATAATTGGAGGCATGGTTGGCGCGAAATACAGTCCCTTCTGAGTCCGTATTTTCCACAAAAATCTTCATCTCCTCCAATACCTCCCGAGGTCCAAGCAGTTCAAACTGCCCGGCCTGCCATTGGTCGTATAACGGTGTGCCCGGCTCCACCATTAGTGTCAAAAACCCTACATATTCCGGTTTAATTGCACTAATCACCCGTGCCGAACCCAGGGCATGTTCTGTTACCCGTTTTTTGCCGCCCAGGCCACTAATTAAGGTAATGGAGATAATCATACCGGCCCGTTTTAGTTTTTGACCAGCTTCGATAATCTGGGCACTGGTAACACCTTTTTTTACATCCGCCAGCACTTGGTCATCGCCGCTTTCTGCACCGATATAGATCATATCTAAGCCAGCGTCTTTCAGCTGTTTCAGTTCTTCATCCGACTTCATTAACACGTCTGCCGGTGCACCATAGGCAGAAATCCGCTCACATTCTGGATACAGACGGTGAATCTCCGCCAGGATCTTCAACAAATCCGGTGTTTTCACAATCAGTGCATCGCCATCAGCTAAAAAGATGCGCCGTACCGGAATATTACGATAGTATTGACGGCATTCCTCTAAATCTGCAATCACATCCTCTAAATGACGGATGCGAAATTGCTTTGCTTTAAACATGTTACAAAATGTGCAGGTATTTCTAGCACAACCAATGGTCAACTGGATGATCAGACTGCCAGCCTCACTAGGCGGGCGATAAACAATTCCTTCATATTGCATCATTTCAACCTCTTTCTTTATTCCTAATCTTTATTATTATAAATTTTTTATGCCATTTTATCAATACTCTTTGGCGGATTCTTTTCTATTTTCCCTTGAATTGTACGACTGCCACCTCCCATAGCGGGGATAAAAAAGGCGGCGCGAGTATTCCCGCGCCGCCAAAGCGTTCTGCCTTAGGAAACTGTATCAGCCTCAATGTTGATAACTTGGCCTTCATCAAAGGTCAGCTCCACATCGTAGTTGATTTTATTGGTGTACCACTGGCTGTAAAATTCCATAAAGGTATACTTGCTGCTGCGTCCATCTATGCGGATCACCAAATCCTCATCATCTGCCAAGGAATAGGTTTTCGTTGCTCCGCTATCGGTTTTTACTGTAATCTGGCCACGTTTCATATCCGTCACCCGTCCAGATGACCCCTCTAACGTAGCCCGGATGGTAGTAGCCACATTGTCAGAATAAGCCGCTACAGCGCCAAATTCTTCTCCGTCATCGAACCGCTGTTTTAATTGATCGATATCGGCGTCCTCTCCATCAATCGTAACAACCGTGCGGCCATTGGTATAGATGGTTTTGCCATCAATGCGCAGGCTGTCTTCCCCCATACGTTCAATGGTGCCGTTTGCAACGTTATACTTATCCTCATCCAGGTCTGCCATAATCCGGATCACCACATTAGAGTTATTTAGCTGCAGCTCTACTTCGGTTTCACCAGTTTCATAAACCGCTTGCAAATAGTCCAAATCCTGATTGGAACCATCTTTTAATTCTACAACCACATCTTCATCCAGCAAATATTTTTGCTCCACTCCAGCATCGGTCTGGATGGTGATATAGTTATCATCTAATTTTTCAATGGTGCCCACCGTATCATCCTCAATGGTGGCAATGATACGTGTCACCCGTTTATTACTATCCAGATATAGCCGTACCGTCATAGCCGTGCCGGATTCAAACTTAGTTTCCAGACGAGAAAGGGTCATATCTGTGCCTTCATAGGAAACATAGGGTTCTTTGCTCAGGCGATAGCTTTCGTTATCTCCATCCACTTCCACCACAATGCGTTCCTCCGAGATAGACTTGACATAACCTCTCACTGTGCCGCCGGCTTTCGAGGCTTCTACTTCCATCCGTTCCACATAGTTGTCATCATCCAGATAGGCCGTCACCGACAATTCTACATCACCAAACCGATCCAGCAGCCGTTTCATATTGTAGGTATCGCCTTCCATGCGTACCTGGACATAGCGATCCAGATCGTAGGTGCGTTCATTGCCATTATTGCGGCGAATAGTCACCTCATCTTCATCCAAATCGGTAATAGTGCCCATCACCACATCTTCCTCGCCCTGGGCTTCTACCCGAATGGCCGTGCCATTGGACAAGCCTACCGTCACATCCACTTCTACCCCGTTTTCCAGCACAGAACGGATAGCGGACACACTGCTAAGCTCTCCATTGAGGAAAAGTTCCGCAGAAGGAGAAAGTTCATAAATCTTTGAACCTCCTTCCTGCAAATTCAGCACCACCCGGTCCATCGTAATATTGTTCAGCGTTCCACCCACGGCGCCATTTTGGCTTAACGAAGGTGAATCATTGACTGTCAGATTTAAGGCTGTGCCATCTAAGTATTCCACCGTCACATTATCGCCTGCGGCAATTTCAGAAAGGGTGCCATTTTTCGTGGGCGTGCCATCCACCACCGTCAGCGTCACCGCACTAGTGCTGGCTGGTGCAATGGTCAACCGGTATACCACACCCTCATGACTAACCCTGGTCACTGTACCAATCACCGTTTCACTTTCCAACTGCAAGCTTTCACCAGAAATGGCGCTATAGGTTTTGGTAGATAAAACGGCCATCTCTGCCCGGTTAATGAGGTTTTTGGGATTAAAATTATTCTCGTCATCCCCCACCAAAATTTCCTTTTTCTCCAAATAAGCCACATAGGGCCGCGCTGCAGAAGAAATGGAACCATTATCATTAAAACCTGTATTGGTGCTGCTGCTGAGGCTCTCTCCCTTATTTAGTGCCCGGCCGAAAATGATGGCCACATCCTCACGGGTGGCTGCACGGCTCTGACCATCTTCTGTCATAAACCCAGATAGATCATCTAAGGTAACAATCCCATGCTCCAACCCATAGGCTACCGCTTCATAGGCCCAAGCAGGAATCTGATATCCCGACATAGCGCTGCGCCATTTTATAGTGGTGGCATCGCTGACGGTAGCTTCTCCCTGGCTAATGAGAATATTATAGGCCAGCTGCACTGCTTCACAGTAAGTCACATGATCTTTAGCGCGAAACCGATAAGTCGTCTGATCCTCACTGATCTCGCCCACCATCAAATCCAGCTGTGCTGCCTGAAGGATGTAATTTTTTGCCCCTTCCCAAGGCACATCATTCAGATCCCGAAATGTCACATCCGCAGCCATTGCCGTAACAGATGACCCCAGAACCATAGCAGCGGAAAGCAAGATTGCCAACTGTCTTTTCATAATAATCCCTCCTTCTGGGATACTTCATTGGTAGAAAGGGCACAAAACCCTTTCAAAAAAGACCGGTATACTCTATTTTTTCCTTTGCCCCATCGAGCAAAAAATACCGGCTCCCATGTGGATATTATACCATATTCCCCGCTTTTTTCCTATAACCAATCGAGGGTAAATTCTTACAAAAATCCTACATTGCCTTTGGTCTACTTTTTTAGTAAAAAAGCTCCTATCCTTTCAGATAGGAGCCGAAGGGTTCCATCAACGCAGATGGTCTGCCGCTTCTTCAATCACATCGGCCGCTTTGGCCGCTGCTTTTTTCCCGGTGCGCATCAGCTGATTTTTCGTGGACTGGCTGCTTTTCAGATATTCCATTCCCGCAATACCTGCAAGGCCGCCCAACATCATGCCGATCATGCCCGCCGTAAATTTGTTCATGGCGCTCCCTTCCTTTCCCACAGTATCCGCAACCATCTTGCGGCGTTCTTAGTATGAGAAAAAAGCACCGTCTTTACTCACTGTTCTTCGCCTTGAATGCCAGGAATTTTTGGCAAAGAAGCAAAGCCTTTTTCCAATTCTTCATCGCTTGGTTCATAATTTTCCATTTTATGCTCATGATAAGACTGATAAGCCGTCAGATCAAAGCTGCCGTTACCTGTTAAACCAAAAAGAATGGTCTTCGCCTCGCCGCTTTCTTTGCACTTGATTGCCTCTTCCATGGCCACACGAATGGCATGGGCGCTTTCCGGTGCTGGCAAAATGGCCTCTGTTTTTGCAAAAAGTACCGCTGCATCAAAAACATCTTTTTGGAACACTGCCCGCGCTTCATCCAAAGCACCATCATGATACAGTTTGGAAACAATAGGGCTCATGCCATGATAACGCAGACCGCCAGCATGAATGGAGGCTGGCATAAAGCCACTGCCCAGCGTATACATCTTGGCTAACGGCGTCACATGACCTGTATCACAGTAGTCATAAGCATACCGTCCCCGGGTCATCGAGGGGCAAGCCTTTGGTTCCACGGCAATAAAATAGGGATTGCGCTTGCCAGTGAGCTTATCTTGCATAAAAGCAGAAATCAAGCCGCCCAAATTAGAGCCGCCACCAGCACAGCCGATGATAATATCTGGGTACTCATCCACTTTCTCCATCTGTAGTTTGCTTTCCAACCCAATGATGGACTGATGCAGCACCACCTGGTCTAATACAGAGCCTAACACATAGCGGCAGTTAGGCGTAGTCATGGCTGTCTCAATGGCTTCGCTAATGGCCGTACCCAAACTGCCGGTGCAGTTGGAATCTGCTGCCAACACCTCCCGGCCGCATTTTGTCTCCATGCTAGGGCTTGGGAATACCTGCGCACCGTAGGTCTCCATAATGGCCTTACGATATGGCTTTTGCTGAGCACTGATTTTTACCATAAAGACCTTCAGCGGAAGATCATAAAAGGCACAGGCCATAGCTAGTGCCGTGCCCCACTGTCCAGCTCCTGTCTCGGTGGTCAGACTGGTAATCCCCTGGGCTTTATTATAGTAAGCTTGGGGAATGGCACTATTTAATTTATGACTGCCGGATGTATTTTGCCCTTCATATTTATAGTAAATATGAGCAGGCGTACCCAAAGCTTTTTCCAGCGCATACGCTCGGCATAACGGCGATGGACGATACATTTTATATTTGTTGAGGATTTCTTCCGGAATTGGGATATACCGCTGGGTAGAAAACTCCTGACGGCATAATTCCTCAGCAAAAACAGGATACAAATCTTCCACCTTGGATGGGGCAAATGTTTTGGGATCCAAGAAGGGGTCATGGTTCTCCTTCATATCGGCCTTAACATTATACCAGCTGGTCGGCATCTCATCTTCGGTCAGCAAAATACGGTTTGGAATTTTTGTCATGGTCATTGTCTCCTTTTCTTGGGATAGATAAAAAAATCCCCTAACCGAATCTTCATCCAGTTAGGGGACGCAAAATGCGTGGTGCCACCTCTCTTGCCCATGAAAACTTCTGGGCCGCTCCATTTCTCAATAACGGGAGAATCCCGGGTCCCATACTGAGGCAAACTGCCCGTTCCGTTTCCACTTACAAGGCCATTGACCAAAACGCCGGCGCTTTCTTCCCACCTGCTGAAAGCTCTCTGTACAGCCGCTCTTTTTGGCTACTTACCCTCGATCATCGCTTTTTCTATTTGTCATTATACCAGCCCTCATCTGTTTGTCAAGTCCTCTCTTTTCCCTCCAGATCGTTTCTCCGTGTATCGTGCGGGAAATTCATTTTTTCGCCGATTTTTTCGTCAATTTTGCTGTTTTTTCTGCTTTTGTTTGTTGCATCTGTCTGGTTCGAGCCAGGTTTTCACTGAATTTTTTGACAAAATTCCTCTTGTAAATTTAGAACATTGTGATATAATAGCATCCATGAAACACAAAACCATATCATTTTTACTCAACGATGACGGAAACTAAGTTCGTGTCCCCATCCAGAGAGCCGGCGGTTGGTGTGAGCCGGTTGGTTAAGCGGATGTTCCATTTCCAGAGTTGCCGGTGAAAGCCGGGAGGGTTCGCCCTTTACTGCGTCAAATAAGCGGGCTGTATTTTTGCAGTCAATGCGGGTGGCACCACGGGAGTATTCTCTCGTCCCAACAACATCACGTTGTTTCGTTGGGACGGGAGTTTTTTTATTCCTACCCCAACGCCGATCAAAAAAGGAGGAAATTCATATGGAAAGAGTCTATAACTTCTCTGCGGGGCCTTCGATGCTGCCCCTGGAAGTGCTGCAAGAAGCACAAAAGGAATTCGTTTGCTATAAAAACACCGGTATGAGCGTCATGGAAATGAGCCATCGCTCCAAAGATTTCGAGGATATTATCTTTACTGCCGAAGCTACGCTGCGGGAACTGATGAATGTGCCTGATAACTATACCATCCTGTTTTTACAGGGCGGCGGCAGCACCCAGTTCGCCATGGTACCTATGAACTTGATGACCAAAAATAATAAGGCGGATTATGTTAAAACCGGTCAGTGGAGTAAAAAAGCTATTGCAGAAGCCGAACGCTATGGCAAAGTTAATGTCGTGGCTTCTTCTGAAGATAAAACCTTCAGTTATATTCCTGAGCTGGATCCAGCCAAGTTTGATCCTGAAGCAGATTATTTTTACATGACCTTAAATAACACCATTTACGGCACCCATATTCCCGATCATATGATTCCTGATACCAAAGGCGTGCCTGTGGTTGGTGATATGAGCTCCAATATTCTGGCCGAACGGTATGACATCAGCAAATTTGGTCTGATTTTTGCCGGTGCACAGAAAAACTTGGGCCCTGCCGGCGTCACCATCGCCATCGTTCGTAATGATCTGATGGGCCATGCCATGGACTTTACGCCCACCATGCTCCGCTACGATATCCATGCCAAAGAAAAATCCCTCTATAATACCCCGCCCACCTATGCCATCTATTTTGCCGGTCTGGTGTTCCAATGGGTAAAACGCATGGGCGGCATTGATGCCCTGCAAAAACGTAACGAAGAAAAAGCGGCCATTCTTTATGATTTCTTGGATAATTCCGCTCTCTTTAAAGGCACTGTAGTGAAAAAAGACCGTTCGCTGATGAACGTTCCCTTTATTTTACCCACCGAAGAATTGAATGCAAAATTCATTGCCGAAGCCAAAGCCAAGGGGTTAGTCAACCTGAAGGGTCATCGTACCGTAGGCGGTATGCGTGCCTCGATCTATAACGCTATGCCCATCGAAGGCGTAAAAGCTCTGGTAGATTTCATGGGTAAATTTGAAGTAGAAAATAAATAATCCAAACCGAGACAATACACAGAAAGAAGGCACATCCCATGTATCGTGTACAAACATTAAATGAAATTTCTCCCAAAGGCTTAATGAAACTGCCTGCCAAAGATTTTATTGTAGGTAAAAATACGGAGCATCCAGAAGGCATCATTGTCCGCAGCGCAGAAATGAAAGAGATGCAGTTTCCTGACTCCCTGCTGGCCATTGCTCGGGCTGGCATCGGTGTAAATAACATCCCTATTGACCGCTGCTCTGAAGAAGGCATTGTAGTTTTCAACACCCCTGGCGCCAACGCCAATGCTGTAAAAGAACTGGTACTGGCTGCATTGCTGCTCTCTTCCAGAAAAATCGTGCAGGGCATTGAATGGACCAAAAGCCTGAAAGGCACAGAAAACATTGAAAAGCAGGTAGAAAGTGGCAAAAAACAATTTGTTGGCCCTGAAATTGCCGGCAAAACTTTGGGTGTATTCGGCTTGGGCGCCATTGGCGTTCTGGTGGCTAATGCAGCCAGTCAGCTGGGTATGCATGTGGTTGGGTATGATCCCTTCCTGTCTGTTCATTCTGCATGGCGTATTTCCAGCGATGTAGAGCTGGCCGACAGCAAAGAGACCATGGTGGCACAGTGCGACTATATCACCGTTCATATTCCTCTGAACGATGCTACACGCAATATGTTTGATAAGGATCTGCTGTCTTGCGTAAAAAAAGGCTGCCATCTGCTGAACTTCTCCCGCGGAGAATTAGTTGATTTAACGGCTTTAAAAGAAGCTATGTCCATTGGCACCATTGCTACCTATATTACTGACTTTGCCAATGAAGAACTGCTGAACATGGATAATGTTATTGTGATTCCTCACCTGGGTGCTTCCACCCCGGAAAGCGAAGAAAACTGTGCAGAAATGGCTGCCATGGAAATGAAAGCCTTCTTAAAATATGGCACCATTCGCAACTCTGTTAACTTCCCTAACTGCGAAGCCATGTATACTGGTAAAGCGCGAATTACCGTTGCGCATAAGAATGTGCCCAACATGATCGGCGCCATCACCGGCGTATTTGCCAAAGAAAACTTAAATATTGACAACATGATCAATAAAGCCAAAGGCACCATGGCATATACCATCATTGACCTGGATAGCTTGGATGGGAAAAACCAAGTTTTGCTTGATGATCTAAAGGCCATTGACGGCGTAGTCAGAGCTAGAATTGTAAGAGAAAAATAAGAGGATACAAAAAGCCTTACACTAAAACGTGTAAGGCTTTTTTATTTGTTTTTCCCTTCCTTTTTACTTCCTTTCTTCTGCCAACAAAGTAACGGTTTGGGTTCCTTTCTCATACTGGCACCGACTTTGTGGCACCCGGGCAATGACGGCCAAATCCTCTACCGTCACATAACAAACTCCATCTTTTACCATCGGCGCCTTCTGCATGGGAATATCCGGCACGGCGTTGACCGTCATGGTGTCTTTTCCCACCCAAAGCTCTACCTGGGCCTGCGGCGTCTTTGCCTCAATCTTCTGCTCTGCCTCCACCCATGTGAGCTGCAAGTCTGGATTGAGGATTGCGGCCGTTTGACGCAAGGGCAACAACACCGTATCCTCCCAGGATAACAGGGGTTCTGAAAGAAAAATCTTTTCCCCCTGCTCCTTCATCCAATAGTCTTGACCTACTTTTCCTGTATAAGAAATCAGTGTTACCGGCTGATCTACAGAAACGGTGACATGCTCCTGAAAGTAAATCCGCTTTACATCCGTGGCCGCAAGGATTTTCTCCCGCTCCTCTGTTGAAAACGTCCCCGTGGAACTGCAAACCAGTCCATTTTCCTTGACACTAACGTTGACCCAATAGTCACGATCTTCTCTTTCCGACAAAATCCTCATGGCCCTTTCCAATTCCTCCATGGTATACGTTACCAGTTGAAACCGCACCCATTGGGCGGCGTCTCCCGTCAACGTGGCCGCAAAGGGGCGAACGGCATCCACATCAGTGACACAAATCACAATCACGCCGTTTTCGATGTACCTTCCTCCGTCATACTGCTGCAGCGTTTCCTCTGCCTGCATGGCTTCGTAGACATCCCATCTCTCCTGGGCCTGCGCCGAAACGGAAAACCCCAACACCATACAAAGTACCAACAGCCATCGTTTCATATCCACCACTCCTTTTTCCAAAAAAAGAACCCGTCTAAAAACAGTATATCATATTCCTTTTAAACGGGATAGTCTTTAAAAAATCAATTCGCCAGGGCGATAGCCTGCTGGTAATTCTTCTTCTTCTACAAAGGAAAAGGTTTCATCTTCTAATACCGGCAAAAAGGCCTCATAGGGAAAATCCTCAAACTCTCCGCCATATTCGCAAGCACCAAACCATTTTCCTTCTTTTGCGCCAAGATTGATACCACGGGCAAACTTTGTTCGGTTAGCACAGTCGTGCACCACCAGATCCCACCCTTCCTGAGATGCCTGTTTCATGAAGGATAACGTCAAATCTCGGCTCCAAATCGGTGACAAATAGCCCAGGTGATACGTATACATAGGCGCACCCACATAATTTTCAAAATTATTCGGGTTGAGATGGAGCTCGGCACAGTTGATAAAATCAATGCCGGTGGATAAAATCTGCTCCTTTTTCTGCTGGAAAGCTTCATAAAATTCCGGCGTCATAGGTGTTTCAATGCCCACTTGAGGAATATATTCCTTAGCGATGGCCATGGCTTCGATCACCCCATCGGCGCATCCAGAAGCCCCCAGATTAAACCGCAGTTCGTCCAATCCGGCTTCTGCCAGTGCTTTCAGATTTTCCCGGGTTGCTAAAGTCCCATTGGTATACAAATGTTGATGAATGCCCGCCGCCCGAAATTTTTGGATCATTGGATAATATTCCTCAATCTCCATAAACGGCTCCAAATACACATAGGCAATACCCGTAGGCTTTTTCTGGATAGACAGCAGCAAATTCAAGTCTTCAGGATAATATTTGGTGCCTCCAATCTCCCAAAGTCCTTCCCCAATGGGTGGAATCTGATCTAATTCCCCATAGTTATAGCAAAATTTACAGGCGATATTACATCGATTTGTTTTTCGGATTGAGCTAAGCCCC
>CAJFIN010000018.1 GCA_904381335.1 Candidatus Neoanaerotignum galli
AAGGGAGGAGCAGCCGAAGGTGAAGCCAGTGACTGGGGTGAAGTCGTAACAAGGTAGCCGTATCGGAAGGTGCGGCTGGATCACCTCCTTTCTATGGAGTGTTATGGAACCGTTATTTACTTTTTAAAGTTCAACAGGAAAAGGCTTGTGTTTTGTCAATAAATATGATAAAATACATCCAGTAGCGATATGGATGGGTTCCCGAGTGGCCAAAGGGGTCGGACTGTAAATCCGCTGCATTTTGCTTCGAAGGTTCGAATCCTTCCCCATCCAGGTGAAAAAGACTGTATGCTTTGCATACAGTCTTTTTTTATCTCCTTTTAGACGCAGTTGTGCATGTGCAGCAGTTTTTGAGCTAGGAGCGTTGGGAGAAAAACAGGACCCGTTTGTCAGAAAAGGCGCGATGGGTGAGTGATGGTCTTCTGGCCGGGAATAGGATTTTCGATGGTGCAGCATGGTTTGTCAAGGGCAGGTTGATCCGATCAGAAAGTAGGGGACAAAAATGAAACAAGGCATCAAAAAGGGCTGTTGTGTGGTGTTAGGCATGGCAGTTTTATTGGCCGGCTATGGGTATGGCGTGGAACCTCGCCGGTTAAAGGTTCGACACCTTACGGTATCAGGCCGGGGAACAAAGGATTTTCGTATGGTCTTTTTCTCCGACACTCATTTTGGCAAATATTATCCGCAAAGCAGGGCAGAGCATCTGATGCAGCTGATTAAGGCACAGGCACCGGATTTGGTGCTGTTTGGCGGAGATCTCGTGGATCAATATGTGCGAGATGAACAGCAGTTGGATCTATCGTCTCTGGCGCAATGTTTGGGCAGCCTTTCGAGTCCGCAAGGGGTATACGCCGTTTGGGGAAACCATGATTATAGCGGGGGCGGCATCGGCATTTATGAAAAAGTGATGAACGAGGCGTCCGTAACACTGCTAAAAAATGAGGCGATTTATTTGCCGGATTTGGATATGACATTGATGGGAATCGATGATAGCTTTTATGGCACGCCCGTCTGGCAGAAAGCATGGGATGAGGCCAAGGGCACCCGTATTCTTTTGGGTCATGAGCCAGATGAAGCAGCGGCAATGGCGGGAGATGTGGATTTGATCCTATCGGGCCATTCCCACGGTGGTCAAGTGCGGCTGCCGGTGGTAACACAGCTGTTTTTGCCCCCAGGGGCACACACTTATATAAAAGGGCTTTTTGAGAGGGAAAATGGCGCAATCCTCGTCTCCAGCGGTGTGGGTATGACAAAACTGCCATTGCGTTTGGGCAACCCACCGGAGATCTGGGTCATTGACGTAAAGTCAGATCAGGGAAGGCGGTAGCTTTCGCTCATAGGATATCCATAAAACTTGAAAGGAGTAAACAGGATGGAACTTGGATTGGAACAAATGAAGCGGTTGAAAGTGGAAAAAACAATGTCAGCCCTGAAACAAAATGGAATCAATCCGTATTTTGCCCCGGACAAAAAAGCAGCGGCAGATATGGTAATGTCCATGATAGAGCCAGGTGCTTCGGTGGCTTTTGGCGGAAGTCATACCATCGAATCTTTAGGGATACTGCCGCAGCTGCGGTCGGGCAATTACCGCCTTTTTGATCGTAAGGATGCCTCTTTTTCCCCAGAAGAAAAACATCGCCTGGAACAAGAAAGCTTTACGGCAGATTACTATCTTGCCAGCACCAATGCGGTGACCATGGCGGGAGAACTATATAATGTGGATGGCAGCGGCAACCGGGTGGCAGCATTGAATTTTGGCCCGCGCAAAGTGATTTTGGTGGTGGGCGTGCAGAAGATCGTAGCAGATCTGGCAGAAGCGGAAAAACGAGTGCGCACATATGTCAGTCCGGCCATCTGCATGAGCTATGGAAAGAAGACGCCCTGCGCTATAACGGGTGTTTGTGTGGATTGTAATAGCCCGGAACGGGTTTGTAACCTCTATAGCACCATCCGTAAACAGCGGGATAGAGATCGGATGCACCTGATTTTTGTGGATGAGATGTTAGGTTTTTAAGCTGCATCAAAAGGAAAGGGATTGCCGAAGTTTTGTGATACAATGGTTCAAGCCAGCAATGTATCTGTCAGGAATGGGATGGTTATTTCTCTTTTTTGGTGTAGAGAGATGAGAAAGGGATAGCTTTTTATTTCTGGTAGGGTTGGTTCCGATCTGTTATAATGGGAGCATCTGGTGGATTTATTTTAGTGGAAAAATAGCTCTGGATGCCTTCGAAAGAAAAGAGCATCGTCATCATCAGAGAATATCCTAGTGAAAAAACGAATGTAAACTACCCCTTAGCTAGTATGAAAAACTTCAGCTAAGGGGTAGTTTTATTTGTGCGAAAAACAGTTTTTCTATTTTGGACAGATCAGAAACCAAAGACACAGATGAGGTCATTTCTTATTTTATGGGATTCGGGAAAACAATGCTTTTCTCAAACTTGAGCTGTGACCAATGAAGGGAAGGAGTTGGCGGAATTTAGCGCCCGAGCGGATGGATGGCATTTACCAGGTCCAAATGAGGAAAAAGAGAAAAATAGCAACAACCGCCCAAAAGAAACCATCCAGTACCCGCCCGGCAAGCCCAGGCATGATTTTGGGAGCGGGCAAATGATGATGCAAGAACAAAAGCAGCCCCAACGAAATCGCCAGTGTTATGCCGGTTAAGGGCAAAACCTGTACCACATCCATCCAGGTCCAGCTAGCGGAAGTGGTGGGGGCAGA
The DNA here is from genome assembly GCA_904381335.1 of Candidatus Neoanaerotignum galli. Taxonomy (GTDB): domain Bacteria; phylum Bacillota; class Clostridia; order Lachnospirales; family Anaerotignaceae; genus Neoanaerotignum; species Neoanaerotignum galli. The sequence continues at coordinate 2,722 of CAJFIN010000018.1, forward strand.
GGAAACGTAGGCCAAGGTAGATTGGCAAAAGTTGATGGTGAAATGAGTGGCCATGGAGGGAAATAGGCTGCCGGTGCGGAAGGCCAAAAAGGCCAGTAAAATCCCCATGACAAAGGCATAAAAAAATTGTTGCCCATCCAGATGGCTCATGGCAAAAAGAGCCGCAGAGGCTAAGGCGCCTTGCCAGAAAGGAAGGCCGCTATAGGAGCCAAAAATGACGCCGCGGAACGTCAGCTCTTCTAACAGGGCAGGTAATAGGGCGATGGAAACAGCCATTTGCCAAAAAGGACCATTTTGATAGCTTTGCAGGGCTGTGGCCACATCGTTTGGAAAGAAGAGTGTGGATAAAGCAGAAAGCAGCATGAGCGTTGGCTGAAGAAAAAGGCCCAGTAGTACACCCACCAGCACGGGCCATAGACCTGGCCAGCGCAGACGTCCGGTAAGGGTAGTACGACAGCCCAAGGCCCAAAATCCAAACAAGGGAAGGCCATAGAGCAAAAGGGTGGATAATATTTGAAGGGTAAACCCCTGTGCCGGGGCCAATAAAGCAGAAAAAAAGGGGCTGCCAAATATCAGCAGCAATAAAAAGCAAAGGGCAAACCGGGTTGCTTCTGTGGGACGGGGCATGGTATCTCTCCTTTTGGTGGTATATGATAGTAGTATCATACCGCGATGGATGGAAAAAAGCCAGAACAATTGATGAAAAAATAACCGATGAAAAATTGTAAGAAATCCTTCCTTGATTTGTTTCGGCCAGGCCGTATAATGAAAGTAATGGCAAAAGGAAAGGAGGAAAATATGGTGGAAGAGGCAGAAATTCGTTCGTTTCGAGAGGATTTTTTCGCCATAGAAACGGCAGTGGGCCGGCAAATTATCGGGCAGAAAAATGTGGTTCGTAAGGTGCTTTGTGCTATGATCTGCGGCGGCAATGTTCTTTTAGAAGGCCAACCGGGCCTGGGGAAAACAAAACTGATCAAAACCATTGGTCAGGTGTTGTCGCTGGCATTTTCCAGGATTCAGTTTACGCCGGATCTAATGCCGGCCGATGTGACGGGTACAGATGTGGTGGTGCGAACGGAGGAAGGAACACGATTTTCTTTCCAAAAAGGACCTATCTTTGCTAACTTAGTGTTGGCAGATGAAATTAATCGAGCCACGCCAAAGACCCAGAGTGCCTTATTGGAGGCCATGGAAGAAAGAACTGTGACAGGCGGCGGAAAAACATATCCTCTCCCCGAACCATTTTTTGTGCTGGCAACCCAAAACCCCTTGGAGCAGGAGGGTACGTATCCCTTGCCAGAGGCGCAGCTGGATCGGTTTTTGCTGAAGGTGATGGTGCCATTTCCTTCAGAGGAAGAGCTAAAGGCCATTGTCCGCCTGACTACCTCTGGTGCTGAAACTGCGCCAGAGCCTCTCTTTGATGGAGAAAAAATCCTGCGGATGCGCCGCATTGCCAAGGAGGTGCCTGTGGCAGAGGCGGTGATGGATCACGCCATGGATATTCTGCTGCGAACGCACCCAGAGCAGGAACGGGCATCGGAGGAAGTCAAAAAATATGTATTTTGCGGGGCCAGTCCCCGTGGGGCACAAGCAATGCTAAAGGTGGCTCGGGTGTTGGCGCTGCTGGACGGGCGATTCCATGTATCCTATGAAGATATTGATGCTATTGCAGCGGAGGCTTTGGCCCATCGGATCTTTTTGGGGTTTGAGGCTTTTGCTGGCGGCGTGACGGCCAGAGATTTGATTGGCCAAATTGTATCGGAGGCCAAGGTATGACGACATGGGCACCGGCGCTGACGAAGGAGTATTTGGCCTATCTGAAACGGTTAGCAGCCGGACCGCTGGATAGGGTGCGTCACAGCGTTTCCGGCGGGCGAAGAAAAAGCGGCAGTCAGGGCAGCTCCATGGAATTTTCTGATTTTCGGCCCTATGTGCCAGGAGATGATGTGCGCCGGCTGGACAAGCGGAGCGTTGCCAGGGAAGGCGAGCTCTATACGAAGGTGTTTTTAGAAGAAAAACAGGCCCTTGTAGAGATCTACTTAGATGGCAGCGGCTCCATGGCCGGAGAGAAAGGAAGTGCGGCCTGCTTATTGGCTGCGTCTATTGCTTATGTGGCTCTGGAACGAGGCGATAAGGCAGAGCTTGTGGTGTTTGGAGAAGGGCTGCGGGCGCAGCGAAAACGGTTAAACCCAGGGCCAGGATTTTGGCAGGCGGTCTCTTTTTTAGAAGAGACGCAATTTCAGGGTCAAACGGATCTGCTCAAAGCGGTTTCACAGGCCATGCCTGTTTGGCGGGAAGGATTGTGTTATTTGATTTCCGATGGCTTTACCCAAGGGGAAACAGGCCAGGCATTAGCGGCAATACGCGGTCGGGGCCGGCGCCTCTTTTTTCTCCAAGTGTTATCACCACAGGAGGAAAAACCGGACTTTTTGGGGGATTTTGCGCTGACAGATGTGGAGACAGATCAGAAGATGGATTTGTCGGTGGATGAGGCGCTGGTGGCTGCCTATCAAAAGGCATTAAAACAGTTTCAATCCGCGTTGGAAGAAGAGGCAAAACGCAGCGGCGGCATCTTTTTGTGCCATCGTACCACGCAGGACGTTCGCGCAACGATGCAGACCTTGTTTGTCCGTTAGAGATAAAAAAAACCGGCTTTTCTCTTCTAAAAACGAAGGAAAGCCGGTTTTTTATGCCCCCAAAGGGGCCTTGCCATTTTCATTATTTCATTATGCCTGTTTAGGAGCGCCAACAGGGCAAGTGTTAGCACAGGTACCGCATTCGATGCATTCAGCTTCGTTAATCTTGTAAACGCCGCCGTCTTCAGCGATGCAGTTGGTAGGACATTCAGCAGCGCAAGCGCCGCAGCCGATGCAGCTGTCATCAATTCTGTATGCCATGGGAAAACACCTCCTCTTCCATGATTTCTTTTTGTATTTTATCGCAAAAAGGCCGTTTATGCAAGAGCTTTCACAGAAAAGTTCCATACATTTTTGGTGGAAATCCCTAGAGAGATATGCTATTATTTTAATCAAGTGGAAAAACGTTTCTGTGGATTGATTTGACCAGGATAGATACTTGGTGATGATTTTGCTGAAAAAAGGAGGTATGAGAGGATGGATGGAAGCTTAGTGGCTGCAATGATCAGCTTATGTTTGAGTGCAAGTCAGGTGGGCGGGCTATGCCCTTTGCCAGGGGGCTGGAGCAAAATAACGCCGCCGGCGGCGGCTACGGCCTATATCCGCAGCCAAGAGGCAGCTCAGCAGGCCCAGGCACGCCGAGAGCAGGAAGCCCAAGAAATGGCACAGAAAAAAGCGGAGGAAGAAGCCCAAAAAGCAGCGCAGGAAGAAGCAAAGAAAGCAGAAGAAGCGGCCCAACAAGCTGACTTTGATTATGAAGCCATTGCCGCCTCTTTTCCTCAGACACCTCTTCAGACCAGTTCTATGGTGGGACAGGATGATGAAAAGAGCTGGTGGTTTCAGCGCAATGAAACAAAGACGCCGCCCACAGCGCAAAACGATATTTGTATTTTGGATTATGACGCCTATTATCTGGGAGATACCTCCCAAAAGATCATTTACCTCACCTTTGATGAAGGATATGAAAACGGGTATACCACTCAGATATTGGATATTTTAAAGGCCAATGATGTGCAGGCAGCATTTTTTGTCACATCTTCTTATATTACCCAGCAACCGGAACTGATTAAGCGTATGGTGGCGGAGGGCCATGTGGTGGGTAATCATTCGGATACCCATCCAAATATGAGCACATTGACGGAGGAGCAAATGGCTGCCGAAATTGAAAACTGTAATACGGCCTTTCGAAATCTGACCGGCCAGGATATTGATCCCTTCTTCCGTCCGCCTTCTGGACAATATAGTATCCGCAGCCTGCAAAAAACGAAGGAAATGGGGTATAAAACCATTTTTTGGAGCTTGGCCTATAAAGATTGGGATACATCCGCCCAGCCGGGCCGGGATCTGGCTTATCAAAGCACGGTGAACTACGTTCATAACGGGGCCATTGTGCTGTTGCACGCGGTGAGTCAATCCAATACGGAGGCGCTGGACGATGTGTTAAAGACATTAAAAGCAGAGGGATATGAGTTTCGGTCTCTCTATGACCTGCCAGAATGCGGCCCCCTTCTTCAAGCCTTAAAACAGCAGCGGGAGGCGCAGTCATAACCGGAACAAGGAAAGTTCGCAAGGAAAGCAGACAAAGGAGGCATTCCAATGGATCGTTTGAAAATGGATTATAATCATATGATGATGGAATTTGTGGGCAAGGCTGGCATCAGCACTACCGATTTGGATGCGTTGGCGTTCCAGGCAGAACGAGCCGTGCGAGCAATGGAGGAAAAACGACAGGCGGGACAGATGGACTGGCGGGATCTGCCGTATCAGTCGGAGGAAATTTTAAAGGATATTCTGCAATATGTATCTGAGGTCAAAGACCAGGTGGAAGCGTTTGTGGTGCTGGGCATTGGCGGCAGTGCGCTGGGGCCCATAGCAGTACAGCAGGCTATCAATCATCCCTTCTATAATGAACTGCCGAGAGAAAAGCGTGGGGGGTATCCTCGGTTTTATGTGGCCGATAATGTGGACCCAGAGCGGCTGAGCGCGCTATTTGATGTGATCGATGTCACGAAGTGCCTTTTTAACTGCATCTCAAAAAGCGGCTCCACTTCCGAGACCATGAGCCAATTTATGATTATCAAGGAAATGCTGGAAGAACGGCTGCCCAAAGAGGAGGTCAAAAACCATATTGTCTGCACCACAGATGCAGAAAAGGGCAATTTGGTGAAAATTGCAAAAGAAGAAGGTTATCGGATGTTTGTGGTGCCGGCAGGTGTTGGCGGACGGTTTTCAGAGCTGACACCGGTGGGCCTGCTGCCTGCGGCGATGTGCGGCATAGATATTCGGGCTTTGCTGGCTGGCGCTGCCGAGATGGATCGGCGCAGCAAAGAGCCAAATTGGCGGAAAAATCTAGCTTTTCTATATGGCGCTTTGCACTATCTTGCCATGCGGCAGGGCAAAAATATTTCTGTGATGATGCCCTATGCGGACAGCCTGAAATATATTGCCGATTGGTATGCGCAGCTTTGGGCGGAGTCATTGGGAAAGCGGTATGATAATGAGGGGCATGAAGTTTTTGTGGGACAGACGCCGGTAAAGGCACTGGGAGTGACAGATCAGCATTCCCAGGTACAGCTATATACGGAAGGACCATTTGATAAAGTGGTGGTGTTGCTGGGAGTAGAGGAATATAAGACCACGCTCACCATTCCAAAACTTTATCAAGATATCCCTAGTTTGGGCTTTTTGGGCGGTGTGACCCAAAACCAGTTAATCCAAACGGAACAGATGGCAACAGAATATGCGCTACTAAAAAGCGGTCGCCCCAACCTGACCATTACACTGCCACGAGTGAATGAATTTATGCTGGGCCAGTTGCTGTATTTCTTTGAAGTGGCCACTGCATTTACAGGTGAGCTATTGCAGATTAATGCGTTTGACCAGCCCGGCGTGGAAGAGGGCAAAAACGCCACCTATGCTATGTTTGGCCGGCCGGGCTATGAAGAAAAGAAACGGGAGCTAGAAATGCGCCCGGCGAAAAAAGATTGTTATATTTTATGACCATAAAAACCAAAATCAGAAGGTAAGAAATTTGCGCCGCTAGAAGAATCTGGCGGCGTACTGGATTTTTTGGAAAGGAAGTAGTGAAAACGATGGATAGCGTCACACGCAGAGAAGAGATCTTACGCATCTTGACGGCGCGCACGGAACCGGTTAGCGCCGCTGTATTGGCAGAACGGTTTGGGGTGACGCGGCAGATTATTGTCAAGGACATGGCCCTGTTAAAGGCAAAAAACCCGGCGATCCTCTCCACACCTCGCGGATATCTCTATTCGCAGGCTGAGGGCGGATGCCGGCGGGTGTTTACCGTCTGCCATCGGGCGGAGGAAATGGAAGAAGAATTAAATCTGATTGTTGATCTGGGCGGGAGAGTATTGACCACTTCTGTCAATCATCCCTATTATGGCACGTTAGATGAGGCGCTGAACATCAAAAGCCGCCGGGATGTGAAAAAGTTTTTGGCCCGTATGAAGGAAAGTCAAGGAGAGCCGCTTTTGATGTTGACAAAGGGAAAACACGCCCATTTAGTGGAAGCAGAAGATGAAGAGACCCTTGATGAAATTGCGGCGGCATTAAAACAAAAAGGATTCTTGCTTTTTTCATAAAAGTATGGTATAGTGCTTCTGTTGTTTTATTGTATATACAGATGTATATAGGAGGGTATTATGGCAGAAGAAACACCATCTCTTTGGCGGCGCATCTTAAAGCGCTATTTTATCAACGGCCTAAACGGCATGGCCTTGGGGCTGTTTTGTACCTTGATCATTGGCCTGATCATTAAGCAGATTGGTTCCTTTGTGGGAGGAGATCTGGGTACATTTATTGTTAATGCAGGCAATCTAGCTTCTGTTTGCACAGGTGCGGCCATTGGTATTGGCACGGCTTACTGTATGGATGCACCGCGGCTGATTGTTTTTTCCTCTGCGGTAACAGGATTGTTGGGGGCGAATGCGGCGGCCTTTGTCAGCGGCAGCCTTTTTACGGCAGAAGGCGGCGTTATGCTATCGGGCGCAGGGGACCCACTGGGGGCCTTTTTAGCCGTGGTTTTTGGGGTAGAGATTGGACGGCTGGTAAGCGGGAAAACAAAAATTGATATTATTGTTACTCCGTTTGTCACTATCCTCAGCGGTGCGGCTATTGGCTCTATCATTGGGCCTCCGTTATCGGCAGGGATGAACTGGCTGGGCAATGCCATTAACGTGGCGACTCAGTTCCAGCCATTTTTGATGGGTATTGTCCTTTCAGTCAGCATGGGGATGATTTTGACACTGCCGATTTCTTCGGCAGCCCTATCGATTATTTTGGGTCTAAGCGGTTTGCCGGCAGGAGCTGCCACCATCGGATGTTCCACTCAAATGGTAGGCTTTGCCGTTGCCAGCTTCCGAGAAAACCGATGGGAGGGGTTATTCGCCCAGGGCATTGGTACCTCCATGCTCCAGGTACCTAATATTGTTCGTAATCCGGCCATTTGGCTGCCACCCACCATTGCCAGCGCCATTTTGGGTCCGCTGGGCACTTGTGTTTTCCATATGGAAAATAACCCAGCTGGCGGCGGTATGGGTACCAGCGGCTTGGTAGGTCAGATCATGACATGGCAGACCATGTCTGCAAGCCGTCCGGCAGGGGAACTGCTGATAGAGATTTTGCTGCTGCATTTTGTGTTGCCGGCACTGCTGACGTTAGCCATCAGCGAATGGATGAGGAAAAAAGGCTATATCAAGCCAGGGGATATGAAATTAAGTTAAGAGATATTGAGAAAACGAAAAAGAACCTCGCGATGCGGGGTTCTTTTTTGATGAAATCGATCATACGTTCTTCTTTCGTTACGCATTTTTTACCCTCCATTCACCCAACTTTGCTGGAGGTTACAATTATTTGCTGTTTATAATAAAAAAGTAATATAGAAAACAGCAAAAACCATGTAAATTAAAGCAAAATATTGCATGGTGCCTTTGCTCACGGGATTACTCGTGGGTTGGGGGAAAGGAATTTGACAGTGCAGAAGGAGGAGCACATTTATGAAGCGACACATCAGGCTGCGTCAAGGCATGACGGTGGCATTGGCTTGTACGATGCTGGCCACGGGAAGTGGAACGGTTTCAGCCGCCGTTCCCTTGGGAGAATCATCATCCATCCAGTCGGAGCAGACGGTTGAAGAAAAAGAAAACCAGCATACCGCGCAAGATTTGGTAGAAGACGAGTCTAAGACCCCAGCAGAAAACGAGGAAGAAGCATTCGAGACTCCGGCAGAAAATGGGGAAGAAGAGCCCGAGACTCCGGCAGAAGATGGGGGAGAAGAAGCTAAGACTCCGGCAGAAGATGGGAGAGAAGAAGCTGAGACTCCGGCAGAAGACGGGGGAGAAGAAGCTGAGACTCCGGCAGAAGATGGGGAAGAAGCATCCAAGACCCCAGCAGAAGATGGGGGAGAAGCATCCGAGATCCCAGCAGAAGGCGGAGAAGAAGAACCTGAAACACCCGCAGGAGAAGAAATTCAGTCAAGCGCGCCTGAAATGTCGGAGCAAACCCCTCCTGTAGGGCCGCAAACGGGTTTGATTTTGATGGAAAACATTCAGCTCGTGCCCCAAGCCGTGACAGTGACGCCTCCCAGCAGCGGCCTGCGGTTTGATACGGCCAAGAGTGAGTATGCTGAAATGAGCAGCACGGTGACAGTGCCCAATACGGTTGAACTGTGGGTGAAACTGGATCAGAATAAAGGAAAACGACAGATCCTCTTTAATGATTATCAAAATGGAACAGAAGACAGCTTCGGTTTAGAGGTGACGACCAGCGGTACCCTTCGGTATTGGGAGCGGGATGGTGAGAAGAAACAAGAAACGAGTTTGCTTTTTCATGATATCTCCATCTGCACCAATGAGTGGATGCTCCTTTCTGTGGTGCGGGATGTGGAGGCACAGAAAGTGATCGTTTATGTCAATGGGGAATATGCGGCAGAACAGTCTGGAACCCTGCATACCGATCTTACCTTGACCCATCCCCTGCGGTTTGCTACGGATATGCGGAAAACATATTGGCTGAATGGGGAAATTGGCGAAGTACGATTCTGGAGTGATGTCCGCACGGCAGAAGAAATCCAGGCATTTGCTTCCCAACAGGTGACAGGTGAGGAAGAAGGATTAGATCATGCCTGGATCTTGGATGAAGTGGATGGATTAGGGCCAGATACGGTTTTTGAAGATCTGGTTGGCGATGTGGATGTGAAAGCCGCTGGCTTTCAAGGGGAAGAAGAAGACGACATCCAAGGCCTGCGGTTTGATATGAGCGAGAATGAATATGTGCAGGTACAAGGTGCTGTGGAGATACCGGAAACCGTGGAAGCGCTGGTCAAGCTGGATCAAAATACCAATGCCCGTCAGATTATCATGAATAACTACGGTAATGGCGGCACCTCGTGGGGTATCGAGGTCAATAGCGATAATACGCTGCGGCTTTGGGAGCAAAATACCTCAGGAAAAGACGTTAATTTGTATTTCCGGGATGTCAATATCTGCACGGGCGAATGGATGATGATTTCCCTGGTGCGAAATCAGGCAGAAAACAAGGCGGATGTTTATATCAATGGGGAATATGTCACAAGCCAATCGGTGGAAGGGTTTGGCACTGGCACCCTGGATCATTATCTTTGTTTTGGCGGCGATTATCATACAACGCCCATCAACCTAAACGGAGAGATTGCTGAAGTCCGCCTCTGGAGCGATGTCCGCACCGCCGAAGAAATCAAAGAATATGCATCAAAAGCAGTGGAGGGCACAGAGGATGGTTTGGCACATGCCTGGTCATTCCGGGACTGCGGCACTGCTTATGAGGATACCGTGTTTCCAGATTTAGTGGCAGATGGGTTTGAGGTGCAGGCGGTGGGCTTTGCCAAAGATCCCAATAAAGAATATACGGTTCGGTTTGAATTAAATGGCGGCACAGTGGAAGGAGAAATTCAAAACCAGGCCGGAAAGATTGGCGAGACAGTAACGGCACCAACGAAAACTCCGCAGAAAGATGGCTTTACGTTTTTAGGTTGGTTTCAAGACCCTTCTTGCACTGTGGCATGGGATTTTGATTCTACCACCATCAAAGGCGACACCGTGATTTATGCCGGATGGGAGTATGAATATGAAAAAACCACGTTTGCCGATGATATGACGGGCATCACATTTTCTGGTCCTGGCGATCAGCTGGCCATGGAAAGACGGCTTTCAGAAGTGCCTTTGAGCTTTGAAGCTACCATCAAGCTCCCCAAAGACCTGGACGAGCGAGGCGGCGTGATTTTGGGCAACTACATGGATGCAGGGTATTATGATTATGACCTGGGCTATGTGAATTTTGAAGTATATAATCATGGTGCACCTCGGCTTTATTGGCGCCAGGAGCGCAGCAATCAGCCGGGTGGTGATGAGCAGAGCGTTGTGTTCCAAGGAGTGGATTTGCGGCAGGATGAATGGATCCATGTGGCCATCACCTTTGACCCAGAGGCGGATACCTGCTCCTGCTATATTAATGGAGATCTGATTTCTACAGTGCAAAATTGTCAATTCAATCCAGTTGTTCCAGCTCAGGCGCTGAAGGTGGGCGGCGATTATCGGGGCACCGGCGGCACGGTGGATACCAAAGGCTATAATAGCCAGTATTTTAAAGGAGAAATCGCCAATATCAGTGTGTTTTCCACCGTTCGCACCCAAGAGCAAATTCAGTCGGATGTGGCGGCACTGACGCAGACGGCTGCCAATATCCCGGCCCAACAGGAGGGACTGCTGGCCAGCTGGCAATTTGGGGTAGAGCAAGATCTGTATGAGGACAACTCGGATCAAGATAATGATGTAGCCAGCTTTGTGGATTGGATTGATCCCGACTTTGCCCAAGGGGATTACTCCATTGTGGCTTTGCCGGATACCCAATTCCTCTCCGCCAAATATCCAGAGATTTATGAAAAACTCACCCGCTAGATTGTGGATAATGAGGATAAGTATCACATTGAAGCGGTGATGCATATGGGCGATATGGTGGACAGCAGCAACGAAACCCAATATACAAACTGTGTCAACGCCATGGAAAACCTGAATGAGGCCGAGGATATTGCCTGGATGCCCATGCGGGGAAATCATGATAGTTCCAATGTATTTAATCAGTATTTCCCCTATGCAGAATATGCGAAAAAGCCATATTTTGGCGGCTCTTATGAGCATGATGTGCTGGGAGAAGATAAGCTTGATTCTAACTATTGGACCTTTACGGCGGGCGGCCGGGAATACCTGGTGCTTTCCATGGGATATAATCCAAGCCAGGGTGCTGTGGATTGGGCCAAGGGCATCATTGAGGCAAATCCCGACAAAAATATCATCCTGACGGCCCATGCCTTTATGTACTGGGATGGCACCCGGATGGATGTAAGCGATTTGGATGTACCCAGTATGACTGGGGAAGATTTATGGGAACAGCTGGGTGAGCCTTATGGCAATGTAGTGCTGGCGATGGGCGGACACATTGGGTTCCCGGACCTAGCCCATCGCACAGACAAAAATGGCGCAGGCAATGATGTGGCCAATATCCTTTGCGATGCCCAGGGGATTGACAATACCTATGGTCTTGGTATGATGATGCTTTTAACCTTCCATGAAGGATCCAACCAGGTGGATGTCAATTGGTATTCTGCAGAGGAAGGCAAGTTGTTCCGCACCAGAAACCAATTCACAATCTCTGTTCCTCACGTCAATGAAGAGGCAGATATCACTATCACGGCTTTGACGGCCCCGGCGGCTATCACAGCGCCTCTGGGGACAAGAGCAGAGGATCTGGATTTGCCTGAAACCGTGGAAGCCACCCTCTCTAACGGAGATGCAATTCAGCTGCCGGTAAGCTGGAGCTGCCCTGCCTATCAGGCAGAAATTGCTGGTACTTATACGTTTCAAGGCACATTGGAGCTGCCAGAAGAAGTGAAAAACCCTGATAACGATACGGTGGAACTGAAGGTAACGATCGTTGATGATACAGAGGATAGTCAAGGCGGCAACCATCATTCCGGCGGTTCCGGCGGCGGTACATCCTCAAAATATGAGATTGCGCAAGGACAAAAAGACCATGGCAACGTGACAACAGATCTGACACAGGCAAAACCTGGTGAGGTGGTTACCATTACGGCAGAACCAGAAGATGGCTATGCATTGGCAAGTCTGACAGTGACCGGAAGAAATGGACAGTCCATTGATGTATCAAGGGAAAAAGAGGGCGTCTTTAGCTTCACAATGCCCCAAGGCAAAGTAACCATTGATGCGGTTTTCCTGCCGGAAGAAGAAGTATCCGATGTCCAGACAGCAGAAGAAGTACCGGAAGAAGAGGCGGAGGCGACAGAAGGCAGCCTGCCCTTTACCGATGTGCCTGCTGACGCCTGGTATGCACAGGCAGTGCGCCAGGCCTATGAAGCAGGACTGATGGCCGGCGTGACAAAGGACGCTTTTGCGCCGGATCAAGTGCTGACGCGGGGCGAGATGGTAACGCTGCTGTATCGCTTGGCAGGCAGTCCCACCGGAGCACCAGCAGCCGGTTTTCATGATGTTGCGCCAGATGCCTATAATGCTGCAGCCATTGACTGGGCAGTATCCACAGATATTGCCAGTGGGTATGGAGATGGGAACTTTGGCCCTGGTGACCCAGTGACCCGGGAGCAGATGGCAGCCTTTTTGTACCGCTATGCTCAGCAGCAGGGACAGGCCCAAGCTGTAACAGCTGTGCCCAATGTTTCAGATGCAGACCAGATTTCTGATTATGCGAAAGATGCAGTGGCATGGGCTTGTGAAGCAGGACTTCTAGTAGGTGTATCCGAGGATACAGTAGCGCCTCAAGGTACGGCCAGCCGGGCCCAAGCTGCAGCAGTGCTGGTGCGGATGATGGATCTGGCATAACAAAGAAAGGTCTGTTAGCAGCAAAAGAAAAGAGAAACTGGCATAAAGCGCTTGTCAAACTCTTTGCATAAAAGCAGATGGGAATCAGCATACCACCCGTGGGAAGAAATCCTCACTGGGTGGTATTTTTATGCGTTTGGTGCGGGATAAAGCGAACATCTCGTCTACATGGATGGGGTGCACATCCTTTGGTAGGAATAGGAGGACCTATGTTTCCTTGCCGGGACAGAAGTAGCACCAGAAACCCTAGGCAGAAAGAAAAAAGGCGGCCGATCAGGCCGCCAAAAAGACAAAAGAAAGATTAGTGCTCCGGCTCATTGGGAGCGATGGATTCCAGCAGGGCTTTGGCCCATGTTTGCATCTCGCCCTCGATAGAAGTGCCCTCTTTGATCTGATGCAGCAAGGACTGGGCTGGACTGCCTTGGGGCAGCATATAGCCTGTTTCTCGCAGCAGATCTTCATGGACTAACCGAATGGATCGCTCTGCTGCTTTTAGCAGCCGGTAGAGGCCATCTTGCGGTACAAGAGGGGCAATCTGACGGGCGATCTGTTCCTGCTGGGCTTTTCGGCCGGATAGGGCCAGACCAGCGCCCAATACATGGGGGTCTTTTTTCTGTTGGGGCGGGTAAGCGGCCGGCGCCATGGAGATGGCTTTACTGGGACAGGCTTCGGCACAGGCGCCGCAGCCAATGCACTTTGCAACGTCAATGATGCTGTTTTCTGTATCTGTGGCTCCAGTAGGACAGACGTACAAACAAAGACAGTCTTTGGTGCAAAGACGCAGATTACGTACGGCAAAGGATTTCATATTGCCTTCCTCCCTTCCACTTGTTCAAACTTCCAGCTGGGCACTTTACAAACGGGGCAAATTTCTGGCGGTGTGGGGCCAACATATAAAAAGCCGCAGATGGTGCAGATCCATACGGGTGTGTCCTTTAAAAAGGCTTCGCCTTCTTGGAGATACCGTTCTATGAGCGAATGAAGCATCCGCGTTACCTTCTCTCCCCATACGCAGATTCGAGCTGTACCGCGATCTGATGCTTCTTCAGCCGTTTTCAGCAGGGTTGGATACCAGGTGGAAAGGTCTTCTTCCAGCAAGGCGTATAGAGATTGCACACTGGCCTCTGGCTCTGGGGCGGTGAGGGTACGATAGGATTCAGCCAGGTCTAAAAACAAGGCTTGCTCTTCAGGGCGGTATTGTTTTTCTGCGCCTCGGGCAAGATTTGAAAAAATGGCAGATAGCTGGCCCGGGGTTAGCAGACGCAAATCAGAAGGATCTTCCACTGGAGAAAAGGAGGCTGTTGGTGCCTGGTGCATTTCCTCTCCTTCAGCTTGAAAAGCGGAGCGTGGTGCTTGGCATACGGGACAGCGCCAATCCTGCGGCAAAGACAAAAAAGGAATTGGCTCAACCGCTTCATCGTATACATAGCCACATACGGTACAAAGATATTTCATAGACACCCTCCTTTGCTATAGTAAAAAAATTTTTATTTGCTGTATAATGATATTGTAACAAAGAGCATCGTCAGATGCAAGGCAAACAAAACCCCCCTGCACAGGCAGGGGGCAATATCAACGTTTTCTGGCTTCCAGGCGAAAGATTTTTTGCCCTTTGGCGGAAAATTTTTCTTCATATTCTGTTTGGATATTTTCCTCATTCCAAGGACTATGGTGCAGGTCAAAGGTAATGGCGGAAAGACGCCAATCCATCGCGCAAAATTCATTTAGAGAGGACTCAAATAAGATGGGGTTATCTGTTTTAAAGAAAATTGCGCCGTCTGGGGTAAGCAGCTGAGCATACTGGACGAGAAAATCCCGGTAGGTCAAACGGCGTTTTTCCCATTTCTTTTTTGGCCAGGGGTCGCTGAAATTTAAATAAATGCGGCTAATCTCTCCAGGAGCGAAATAATCTGTAACATTCATGGCGTTGGCATGAAGAAGGCGTAAGTTGGTCACTCCCTCCGGCAGATGACGAGCAGCCGTGGCAGCCACGGTTTCATCCCGCTCCATGCCGAGAAAATTTTTATCCGGTTCTTTTTGGGCGGTTTGAATGAGAAACCGTCCTTTTCCGCAGCCAATTTCTAAATACAAAGGCGCCTTGACGTCAAAAACCTCCTGCCAATGGCCGCGATGCGCTGCCGGGTCCTGAATGACGCGGGGGTTTTGGGCCAGTTCTTCAGTGGCCCAGGGTTTTCTTCTAACTCTCATAAATTGGTTCTCCTTTAATCCATTGATCTTATGGTTTATGATACACTGTTTTCGGATGGCAGGCAACTGGGCATGGCGAAAAAGGACAATTTTTGCTGGGAAAAAAGGCGTTTGCACGACAGAGATTTACAAAATATGTAAGAAAAAGCTGGTATATTTTTCTTACAGCGGTCGTTACGAAAGAAAAAGGAGGCAAACACCATGGCAGCAGAGGAGCGCAAGGAGCGTCAGGAAGAAATGGACGCTCCCTTCCCAAAAAATATCAAGCAAATGGGCAGTGTAGATCCGCAATGCCGGATTTATATGGAAGATTATGTGTATACATTTTTAAATCAATTATCCCGACAGGAAAAAGGAGAGCATCTAGCGGTATTGGTGGGCCAAACGGCACAAGATGCCCAGACAGAGTGTCTTTACATCTCTGGCGCCATTGAAGGGAGAGATACGGCCCAGGACCCGGATGGACAAGTCTTTACCGAAGCCAGTTGGGCCTATATCCACCGGCAGATGGCGTTATATTTTTCAGGGCTATCTATTGTAGGCTGGGTTCACATTCAACCAGATTTTGGCGTCTATCTCATGGGAAAAGATGAAGCGTTTCATAAGGAATGCTTTCCTGAAAAAGAACATGTGCTGTTTTTAATGGACCCGGTGGAAAAGACGGATGGGTTTTATGTATATGAGCAGGAGGGCAGAGGCCTGCGGCCTGCCCGAGGGTACTTTTTATATTATGAAAAAAACGAAGCAATGCAAAATTATATGATTGAGCACAGCAACCAGAAAGCTCGCCCTGTACCTCCAGAAGAAGAGGTGGCGCCGCCCAGGCCATCTTTAGCAAAACTATTTGGATTGGGAGGAAGAAAAAATCAAGATACGGGTCCCATTGACCGTATCGATGCGGCGGGTCGGATTCGAGCAGTATTGCACCGGAAAGAAGAAGCACAGACGGTGGCCAAACTGCGCTATCGGGCATTGACGGCAGTTTGTGGGAGCCTTTGTGCGGCTTGTTTATTGATGGCGCTGCATTTGGTGCAGAATAATGGACGGATGGAGCTTTTGGAAGGCCAGATGGCAGCAATGGAAGAAAGCTATGCGCAAATGAGTCAAACCATACATGAAACGGCCCAGACTGTCTTTGCACCTCAGCCGTCCAATGCCAAAGAGTCAGAGCAGACGGACGATGCAAAAGGAGAATCAGCTGCGCAACTGCCCAAGCAAGAGCAACCGGATGCAGTGGCGGCTCAGATTTATGAAGTGAAGCCCGGCGACACCTTATGGGATATCAGCCGAACTGTTTATGGCAGTGAAGCCTATGTGCCAGAGATTATGGCGGCAAATCATTTGGAAGATGAAAATTGGATTGTAGAAGGGCAGCGGCTGCTGCTGCCAGCCCGGCCATGACGAGCAGGCGCCTTTTCCGCTTAAGAATGCGGAGGGGCGCTTTTTGTTTGGGGATCACAGTAAAACGGTGGCATTGGAACAAAAAGTATGGTATAATGGCTTCACTTGCTGGAAAATGCCACTTGCCAATGGGCAGGTGGGCAGATTTGGCGCAGTTGATAAGAAAGGAGCGGCATGGGATGCGCGTAAGCTGGGATGAATATTTTATGGAGATTGCCGAAATTGTCACGACCCGGTCCACTTGCCTGCGCCGTCAGGTGGGGGCAGTGATTGTGCGGGATAACCGGATTATCACTACGGGGTATAATGGCGCTCCGTCCGGCACGTTTCATTGTATCGATAGAGGTGTTTGCCTGCGGGAAGAGCTGGGCATTCCTTCTGGTCAGAGGCATGAGCTTTGCCGTGCCCTTCATGCAGAACAAAATGCCATTATTCAGGCGGCAAAGACGGGCATTTCCACTGAGGGGACTACGCTTTATGTGACGGCACAGCCCTGCGTGATCTGCGCAAAGATGTGTATCAATGCGGGCATTCGCAAGATCATTTACCATGGGGCCTATCCAGATGCTTTTGCCGTTGAGATGCTGCAGGAAGCTGGAATTGAGCTGGTGCAGATGAAGGAAGGGAGCGATGAGGCATGAAGTGTATTTCCTGGAATGTCAACGGCCTTCGGGCCGCAGTAGGCAAAGGGTTTTTAGACTATTTTACGGCGGCAGATGCAGATTTCTTTTCTGTTCAGGAAACCAAATTGCAGGAAGGCCAGATTGACTTGCCCTTGCCGGGGTATCATCAGTTTTGGAACTATGCAGAAAAGAAGGGCTATTCCGGCGTGGCTGTGTTTGCCAAAAAAGAGCCCCTTTCAGTGCAGTATGGCATGGGTGTGGACGAACATGACCATGAAGGGCGATTAATTACACTGGAATATCCGTCCTTTTATTATGTAACGGCATATGTGCCTAACAGCCAGGATAAAAACGCCAGGTTGGCGTATCGGATGTGCTGGGAAGATGATCTGCGGGCTTTTTTAGGAAAGTTGGATGAAAAAAAACCGGTGATCTTTTGCGGGGATTTAAATGTGGCGCATGAGGAGATCGATCTGAAAAATCCAAAGCCCAATATCGGCAATGCTGGCTTTACCTATGAAGAACGGGGAAAGTTTGGAGAACTGCTGGAAAGCGGATTTGTGGATAGTTTTCGTTATTTTTATCCAGACTTGACGGGTGCGTATTCTTGGTGGAGTTATCGGTTTAATGCCAGAAAAAATAATGCCGGATGGCGCATCGACTACTATTTGGTGTCAAAACGGATTGCGGATAAAATGAGCGATGCAAAGATTCACACCGAGGTGATGGGGTCGGATCATTGCCCTGTGGAATTAGATATTGATCTTTAAATAAAAAACGCGCGGCCCATGAAGAGGCAGCGCGTTTTTTTGACGGCTTACATACCGCCGTTTATTTTCTTTTGTGCCCACAGAGAAAATTTATCCCGCAGGGTTTTGTTCTTCTTTTTGGAAAGATCCATTCCCACAATGCCGGTGATATAAATCCCGGCCAATTCCACTTTGACCGTCTTTTTTACGGCCAAATTATCAAAGACTGAGCGATCGCATATTAAAGTAACGATCTGGGGGCCCACTTTTGCCTTTACGATGGGCATTTTGCGAAGCTTTGCCGCTTTTGGCAAGTTTTCATAAACGATCTTTGGCAAGTTTTCCTGGGTGGGCCGCATCAGGCGTTTGTCAATTACCAAAATGGGCGTCACCATTTTATGTTGGTTGATCATTGTTTGTGCTTCCAGATTTTTGGAATAATTTTTTTTGCCAAACCAGAACATCAACCCCAAAATGACAACGACAACGGCTGCAACGATGATGAAAATGTCGCTTGCTGTAAATGATGGCATCTTTTTGTTCCTCCTTTAGTGGTTGCAAACTACTACTATATTACCACGTTTTTGCTTTGAAGGGAATAGGGTTTTTATTTTTACAGAAAAAGAAAGCTGAATTTGACAAGTCATGGGAAACTGAGTAGAATAAAATATAATTTTCAAGCAAAAATCAACGCCTGGCAGGAAGGATGCTGGGGGAAAGAAGGGAAAAGCATGGAGCGCAAATTTGAACAGACTGCCGTGGTAACCTATCATCATGTTAGCCCCAAGGGCGTTATCAGTCAGCAGGCGCTGCTGGCGTTTTTGCAGGACTTGGCCATTGGTCATGCGGATTCCTTAGGATACACGCTGGCCTATCTGGCAAAGATGCAGCGAGGCTGGGCGCTGACCAATTGGCATATCTATGTGCAGCGCTGGCCAAAATGCGGAGAAGAGCTGCGCTTAGCTACTTGGTCTTCCAGTTGCCGGCGGTTGCGGGCGGCTCGCAGTTTTGAGGTGATGGACCAAGCGGGAGAGCGAATCATATGGGCAGAAAGTCGATGGGTCTTTATGGATTTGTCGGCTAGAAAGCCCTGTCTGATCCCTGAGGAGATGAGCCGTTCTTATGAAAGCGGGCTGGCGCCAGTGATAGAAGGAGAACGCTACCGCATGGCTAGGGAAGATAGGACGCGCACGCCGGACCGGACGTTGATTTTTCAAGTGCGCCGCAGTGAGACAGATACCAATGGCCATGTCAATAATACCCAGTATGTGGCCTGGGCGATGGATCTAGTGAGTGATCGTATCTATGACCAATGGGAAACGAAAGAGATTCAAGTGGTTTACCGCAAGGAATGTTATCGGCATCAAACCATTTGCGCCCGCAGTTATGAAACCATCACAGCCCAGGGCGCCGAAGTGATGACCGTGTTTGCAGATGAAACGGGAGAGACGGTGCTGGCAGAAGTAGTAAGCCGATGGGCATAAAAAACCGATAGCAAAATCAGGATCGTATGGCAATAGAACAAACGGCAATGACATTGAAATGAAAGCAAAAAGGATGTCCGATGGGGCATCCTTTTTTATGAAGAAAAAGTCAAGCCATGACAGGCAGCATGGGGTTTGTCATCACCTAGGTTCATTATGGTTTGTTTTCAGGTGAAACGTCAGACGGCTCCGAGGATGAATCGGTGGGGCTGTTTTTTGGCGGGGCAAGGCGGCCAAATAATTCTGCCAAGCCATGCAGGTCATGGGCATAAGAAGGCAGAAGCTGCGCCATGGAAAAACGCCAGTGCCAGTTTCCACCTAGGCGCCCGGGCGTATTCATGCGGGCGCTGCCATCAAGGCAAAGCACATCTTGCAAGGGGAAAATAGCGGTGTCTGCCGTACTGGCCATGGCCAATCGGATGAGATCCCAGCCAGGGGAAGCACCGCTGCTGGAGGTATAGCGGCGGAAATAATCCTTTTCCTTTTCAGAAACGGTTTGATACCAACCAATGGAGGTATCATTATCATGCGTACCAGTATAAACAATGCAGTTTTTTTCATAATTATGGGGCAGATAGGGATTTTGCGCCGTATCCCCAAAGGCAAATTGGAGCACTTTCATTCCTGGCAGACCGCAGGAAAGACGCAGGGCCTCCACCTGTGGGGTAATGATGCCCAAATCTTCTGCCAACAAAGGTAAAGAGCCCAGGGCAGTTTTAACAGCGTCAAAGAGGGCTTTGCCCGGCCCTGGGTGCCAGCTGCCGGTTTGGGCCGTTTGACTGCCAAAAGGGATCTGATAGTTACTTTTAAACCCACGAAAATGGTCGATGCGCAGCAAGTCGGCAAGACGAAGCTGGGTGCGGATGCGTTCTATCCACCAGGCAAAACCATCTTTTTGGTGCGTTTGCCAGCGGTAGACAGGGTTTCCCCACAGCTGGCCGGTGGGACTGAAATAATCCGGCGGCACCCCTGCTACTTTGGCAGGAAATCCGTCTTCATCCAGCAAAAAGAGCTCCTGTCTGGACCAGGCATCGGCACTGTCTAAAGAGACAAAAATGGGCAGATCGCCAATGATGCGGATTTTGGCGGCATTGGCATAGGCTTTGACATTGGCCCACTGGCGGAAAAAGAGATACTGCAAGAAGGTTTGAAATGCGATGGCCTGGGAGAGTTTGTCCATCATGGCTTTTAAGGCTGCTGTCTGGCGATGTACCAGCGCTTTAGGCCAGCTGTACCATAGGGCGCCGAAATATTGGTCATCGATTTGTTCCGCAGTCAAGCGGCCGGCGGTGCTTTGAACAAAGTCTCGATAGGAGGCGTCTTTTTCTCCGGTTTGCCGCAGGGTATACAGATGATCTTTGATGGCACGAAACAGTGCATAATCGGGCAGCCAAAAGGCAGACTGCTGGCAAAAACAATCATAGTCTGCACCGGGATGAAAACGGGCGAACGCCTTTTGTAATAATGGCAGTTTTAACGCCATGGCACCATCAGGATTGGCTGTGTTGGCAGGTAAAGCAGGTAAGGCGTCCACCTCAGTTTGGGTGAGCAGGCCATCTTCCACCAGTTGAGTTAAGCTTAACAAAGCTGGATTGCCGGCAAAAGCTGAAAAGCATTGGTAAGGCGAGTCGCCGTAGCCAGTAGGCCCGAGGGGCAGCACTTGCCATAGGCCAAGACCTGCCTGCTGTAAAAAGTCGATAAAGGCATAAACGCTGGGACCCAGGTCGCCGATGCCATGGGGTGAAGGCAAACTGCTGGGATGGAGCAAAATGCCAGCGGCACGTTTATTTTCCATAATTTTCCTCCCCAATAAATTGTCATTGCATGTCAGTTTTTCCACTTGTTTATCCGTATGATCCATTTTATTTTACAGAAAATAAATGTGCAGTACAATTCTTTTTTTGTCAGGAGGAGGAGTCGTATGAATCACAGATGGAAGCTATGGGGTACGGCAGCCCTCATTGGCGTAGCCGCATTAAGTTTTACGGGCTGTTCTGACAGAACGGGGGCCAATTTGGGACGGGCCATTGATGGCAATAGCCGGGGCACCTATTTTGAAGAAAACACCGTGGCAGAAGATATCCGCAGAGGCGCTGAGGATGTGAAAGAAGATGCGGAAAAGGCGGGCAACAGCATTTTAGAAAGCCGGCCCTTTAGCCAAATGGATGCCCAATATCGGGCAGGAAAATAAAATCCTATCAGGAAGACCGCTGGAAATCCTCTGGCGGTCTTTTTTTTGCGGGCAATGAACAGCCTATCACCGCAAAGGCGAAGATTGACGAAAAAGTTGTTTTTTGCTACACTGTAAAATATTGGGGGTAAAAGAAAAATGGGGGGTTTTTATGGGAGAGGAAAAACACGGGGGAACAAAATATCATTTGGTGGCGGCGATACTGTCTTTGATTTTAGCGCTTTGGTCTTTGACGGGATATGTTTCCTATGTAAAAATATTAAAAGCTAGGCTCGTGTGACGGAAATGCTGATGGAAGAGCTGGAAAGATAACGGTTTTCCAGCGATGAATAGGGCGCTTATATGGATGCGCTGGATCGGTATAATGACTACCAGGAGGATCTTCGAACGTATGAGGACCTGCAAGGGTTTGGCATGGATGATATGATTCAGCTGCGGATGGTAGTGGCGTATGGTGTGTTGGCGTGTTCTTGCTGTTGCGTAAGCGGGCAGGTGTGGCAGTGGGAGCAGCGTTACAGATTTTGCTTGCCTGCTATTCGTTCGGCCAATATATAAATCAATATCAAGGCTCTGCCGATTTTTTACAGATCATCCTACTGTTGCTGCCATTACTTGGTGTGGTGTTCTTTTTTATAGCCGCTATCTGCGGCAGTAAGGGAGAAAATCTGGGCGCTGCCTTTGGTATTATATGGTGTGACTTATGTGATAGCGCTTTTGCGGATGGCGGCGGCGTTTCCCTACGGCCTGGAAGTAACCACTTTTTTGCGGATTTTATGTCAGAATGTGCTGCAATGGCTGGTGGGGTGTTTTGCTTGCCTTTGGCTGGCTTTTCCTCAGGGCCGGCAAAAGCCTGTTTTTGTGGCGGAAGACATGGCCGATGGTGCAGATTATTTGCCGCCGGAGGCATTTTGCCGTATGTCAAGTCATGTCTTGTTGTTGATCTTCACCTTTGGTACTTGGAGTCTGATTTGGATTTATAGAACCACAAAATATGTAAATTGCTTACGCTCTATGCCACGGCGCAGCCCGGTGGCACAGCTGCTGCTTTGTATGTTTCTTCCGTTTTATCAGATTTATTGGTCTTATCAAAGTGGAAAGCGCATTGACCGGCTGGGCTTACAGCGGGGCATCGGCCATGAATTGGCGACTGTCTGCATCGTTTGTGGTTTTTTGCCCCCATGGCGGGGTATATCCTCATGCAGGATAAGATGAATTGGATTTTATCCGTTCCACCGAAGTCTGTGGCTGAACCCGTTGCAGCGGAACCAGTGCCGCAGGCAGAAAGCCTGGGGCAAGCCCCATCCGATGCAGCGGCAGATTCTACGGTTTCTTTGGAAAAAATGCAGCAGGGGCAGAGGGGGGATACCAGCTCCTCTAAACAGGAGCCCTAAGAAACCTTGAAAAAGGGACTGCTTTCTTTGATTAGAATGGTTTCTGGAAAGAAAACGACCTGCTAGGAAGTTCTAGCAGGCCGTTTCTTTTCGGGCAAATCCGTTTTGCAAGGGGGAAAACATCCTCTTTACAATTCTAAAGAATGAAAAAACGGGCTCACCTGTTGTACTTGGCTTGGGGGAGAATCAGGCGATAGGCACATCAGATTTCTTGCGGCGATACGGTCATGCGCCATGAGACAAACAGGTTTGGCGGAGAAAGACAAACCGTATCAGGCGTTTTGCCCACGCACTAATTCAATGGCTTCTTTGCCGGTAACATGCTCGATGGCCATCTCCAGCATCAAAACAGGCGCGTAGCTGTGGTTAATGGATTCCTCCCGGTGGGAAACCGTGTCGTTGGGGAAATATTTTTTGGCCAGCAAAGTGATGGCATGGCGTTTTTCTTCCTCTGTCTGCAAAAGACGGATCTGGCCGAAGGCAATCACACTGCGGTAATAGGTGGTATACTCATCTGGAACAATCTGATCCTGGTCGATGATGCAAAAGGATGCTTTGGGCTGACGCTGGATGGCATCGATTTTATGGCCGGCTTTGGCACTGTGAAAATAAAGCTTTCCTTCGGCGTAGACAAAAGATAAAGGCACGGCATAGGGATAGCCATCATCCCCTGATACTGCTAGTACGCCGCAGGTGGCAGTTTGCAGTATTGCCTCAGTGCGTTCGGGCGATAGTTGCTGTTTTTGTCTCCTCATTTCACGAAACATGGGCAAACCCTCCTTGTAAGAAAAAAGCTACTATGATAGTAGTATAGCAAAATGGCAACTGTCTGTCATGGGAAACCGCGTCCTTTCAACAAAAAAATATGAATAAAATATGAACGAACTTTAAATTTATTCGAATATAGGTTGCTAGAAAGGGCGGAATCTGATACACTAAAAGGCAGTGAATATCCTAATGGAGATCGAACAATTTCAATCTGAGGTGGAAAAAGATGAGTTTGTTGGAAAAGATTTTTGGCAATTACAGCGAAAAGGAGATCAAAAAGATTCGTCCTATTGTTGCCAAGATTAATGGTTTGGAAAGCACCATATCATCCCTAAGCGATGAAGAACTGCGAGGGAAAACGGAGGAATTTAAAAAGCGGTATCAGGCAGGGGAGACCTTGGATGATCTGCTGCCAGAGGCTTATGCTGTGGTGCGGGAAGGGGCAAAACGTGTCCTGGGCATGCGCCATTTTGATGTGCAGCTCATTGGCGGCATTGTGCTGCACCAAGGCCGTATTGCCGAGATGAAGACCGGCGAAGGCAAAACATTGGTGGCAACACTGCCGGCGTATTTAAATGCTTTGGCAGGCGAAGGCGTTCATGTGGTGACGGTCAATGATTATCTGGCCAGCCGTGACGCAGAATGGATGGGACAGGTATACCAGTTTTTGGGCCTGACGGTGGGCTGTATCTTAAACAGCATGAACAGCGATGAGCGCCGGGCAGCATATAACTGTGATATTACCTATGCTACCAATAATGAATTGGGCTTTGACTACCTGAGAGACAATATGGTGGTGCGCAAAGAGCAAATGGTGCAGCGCGGACTGCATTATGCAATCATCGATGAAGTAGACTCTGTGCTGATTGATGAAGCCAGAACACCACTGATTATTTCTGGCAGCGGCACCAAAAGCACTCAGCTGTATACCATAGCCGACCGGTTTGCGAAAACGCTGACCAAGGGCCGTATCCTAAATGAAGATGAGGCCTTAAATCCCTTGATGAAGGAAGAAGTGCAAGAGGAAGGCGACTTTGTGGTAGATGAAAAGGCGAAAACCGTTTCTTTGACCCAGGAAGGCGTGGCAAAAGCAGAAAAATATTTCCGGATAGAAAATCTGTCCGATCCGGAAAACATGGAATTGCTCCATCACATCAATAATGCGCTGAAAGCAAATTATCAGATGCACTTGGATCAAAACTATGTGGTGCAGGATGGTGAAGTAAAAATTGTGGACGAGTTTACAGGCCGTATCATGCCTGGCCGCCGGTATTCAGACGGTTTGCACCAAGCCATTGAAGCAAAAGAAGGCGTGGAAGTGCGCCGGGAGAGCCGGACATTGGCTACCATCACATTCCAGAATTTCTTTAATAAATATGAAAAGAAATCTGGTATGACCGGTACGGCTCAGACAGAAGAAGCGGAATTCCGCAACATTTATAACCTGGACGTGGTGGTGATCCCCACCAATGTACCTGTGCAGAGAAAAGATTTGACAGATGTGGTGTACCGGACGGAAGCAGCAAAGTTCCGGGCTGTGGTGAAAGCTATTGTGGCGGCTCATGAAAAAGGCCAGCCAGTGCTGGTGGGTACAGTGACCATTGAAAAATCTGAATTGCTCAGTAAAATGCTTCGAAAAGAAGGAGTGCCGCACCAGGTATTAAATGCCAAATTCCATGCCAAAGAAGCAGAAATCGTTGCTTTGGCTGGACAAAAGGGCGCTGTGACCATTGCCACCAATATGGCTGGCCGTGGTACCGATATTAAATTGGGCGAGGGCGTAAAAGAGTTGGGCGGCCTAAAGATCATTGGTACAGAAAGACACGAATCCCGCCGTATTGATAACCAGCTGCGTGGCCGTGCCGGCCGGCAGGGCGACCCGGGCGAATCAAGATTTTATATCTCCTTGGAGGACGACTTGATGCGCCTGTTTGGTTCGGAAAAGACGATGAAGATGGTGGATGCTTTGGGCTTGGATGAAGATGAACCCATTGAACATGCCATGTTGGCCAAGGCCATCGAAAGCGCCCAAAAGAAAGTGGAAGGCAATAACTTTGCCATCCGTAAACACCTGCTGGAATATGATGAAATAATGAATGAACAGCGGGAAATCATTTATGGCGAACGCCGCCGGGTACTTTTTGGGGAAAATGTGAAAGACAGTATCCTCAATATGGTAGATCAGATTTGCGACCGGGGTGTTGAGCTATGTGTCGGAGATAAGACTTCTGCGGAGGAGTGGGACTTTAAAGCCTTTA
>CAJFIN010000019.1 GCA_904381335.1 Candidatus Neoanaerotignum galli
TCCCGAAAATCAAGTTTTTACACCCATCGTCCCCATTCGGATACAAAACCATAGATAATGGCTATTTCGCCTTTTCCTTTTTTATCAAAGATCCTTCTAGTCAACCTTTCGCTCCGAATTAGCAAAGCCGTCTTTGTTCTCCCAGATCCTATACGCCCTTTGCTTGCATCGGACACAGGAAAAAACGTCAAAAACATGGAATATTTTAATTTGATCAAAAGCTTTATACCTAGAAACAACTGAAAGACGAAATAACAAAACCATTTTACACCGTTTCCTAACACAGGGCGCAGACGATCCCGAATGATGTTCAAATGCACCGTTTTGATCATATAGGACCATTTTCGGCCCATATGTTACAAAATATTTTAAAAAAGTTTGGAATCTATCTATCTTTTCTGGTTGCTTCTTTGTTATAATACAAATATGCAAAACATAAGATAAAGGAAGTGATTTTTTGCCAGAATCTATCCATGATGTATTGCCACCAAGGGCATTATCACAAAGTGCAGAAGCATTTATTGAGGAAAGTTTTCAGTTTCAAGAAATCATGATGATGTATAGTTCCGCCATTCGGGAAGTACGCACAAAACTAGAAATCCTCAACGATGATTTAACCATGCGCAACCGCCGCAATCCCATTGAGTTTATCACGCACCGGGTAAAAAAACCGGTTTCAATTGTCAATAAACTGCGGAAAAATGGTTGGGAAATTTCTGCCTCCTCTGTGGTGGAACATTTAAATGATGTGGCAGGTATTCGGGTTGTCTGCTCATTTATTGATGATATTTATGATGTGGCCGAAATGTTAGGTTCTCAAGATGATGTTACGGTGATCAAAATCAAGGATTACATTCAGCATCCCAAGCCAAATGGCTATCGCAGTTACCACATGATTGTGGAGATCCCCGTTTTTTTCTCCGACCGTACCCAAAATATGCGGGTAGAAATCCAAATCCGTACCATCGCCATGGACTTTTGGGCTAGCCTGGAACATCAGTTAAAATACAAAAAACATGTGGAGAATGAAGAAGCCATTTATCAGGAATTAAAGGACTGTGCCACCACCATTGCGCAGGTGGATGAAAAAATGCAGGCCATTCGCCGGAAGATTGAATCCGGTATGGACGATCAGGAATTAACGCCAAAAGAAAAACTAGAACGCTTAGGCAACGGCCTGATGCGCCCCAATTTTTCAAATTAATATCACCATACCAAAAACCTGCTGTACTATGCCAGATACATGGACAGCAGGTTTTTTCATGAAAAATCAATCCTATCTACTCATACACTTTGAAAATGCCCCATAGGCGGCAACCAAATCTTCATTATCGGATGGCATTCCAGTAGAAGCAGAAAATCGCCACGCAGCCCCAGGCATTTCCTGTCTCTTTCTGCACAAGGAGCATGCCATATATCAGGATCATTGTGCAAAGCATTTGCGGGAGAATGGCAGGAGAAGTTCCCACCATACCATGACTAAATATACACCATAGGGCACCCACCAAGGAACCGAAGCTCCAAAACCGATGTTTAGACGGCAACAAAGCGTCTATTTTGTTCCGAAGCACAGGGTAGAAAAATCCTTCCCAAAATCCCCAACAAATCACAGTGATGGCCATTCCTGCAATTTGAGTCGGCAAAGCGCTTTCCAGCACCATCTGTGTGGTCATAACACCGGAAAAGGGGAAATAGCCCTGCCAACCCTGCTGCACCAAATGGCAAAGAAATTCTGGCAAACAGCATAGCGCACTCAAAAGTAGGGCTTTTCGCAGTCCCTTTCGCCGTAGTCCATACTGACCAAGGGTTTCCCTGCGCCATAGAGAAAGAATTACAATGCCAAGCCCTGTTACGCCAAATTGAAAAAAGGCCACTAAGCCCACCTTAGCTAACACCGCTATCCCCGGTGCAGCCAGCACAGCGGAAATCCTTTCGCCCAGTATGATGTAAATGACCAGCATTGCAAGTGTCACTGCCAACAAGATCAGCAAATCTATCTTCGCATTCTTTTTTTGCCCTGTTATCATTCTATTTCCCCGCTTTACTAGTAAAATCAGACAAGAACCATCGGTTTTTCCCGATATCACGGATAAAAAAGCCAAGACCATTTTCTTCCCCGCAGGGACACCTCAAATAAATGCGGATGTCGTTACCTTTACCAAACTGCTTTTACTGAGCCAACAGCAGTTTAGAAAGTCCCCTTCTGCTCAAATAAATAAAAACAGAAAGCTGTTTTAGCGCAAGTAATAGCGTGCCTAAAAAAGATTGAAGACACGCCATGTTGTGGTAGATTATGATTCTTTTTCGATTGTATCAAATTCCACTTTCGCTGGTTTTTCTCCGCGGCGAAGGGCTGGTTCGTACCGATCCCAGAAGTCATGGAAAAGACGGAAAATCTCCTTTCGCTTCCCATAAATGAAGATCAGCGTTATCACCACATAGGCTGCACTTAATAGGTCCGTAAAAGCCCATAGCAGGTCAGCCTGCATGTTATAAAAGATCAGTGCCGGAATGATAAAATAAATCATATATATCGGCGTCATTTTTTTATTTAACGATGTATCACCAAAGGCGTAATTCACTGATTTTGAACAGCTATAATACATTCCGATGATGGTGGTCCAAGCAAAGATGGTAATGGCAAGGCCCATGAAAATCTGGCCAAACCGCCCGTAAGCAATGCCAAAGGCCACCGTAGTTAGCCGGGCACTGGTTACATCAGCATAGTCCACATAGGAATTGGTCAGCAAGATAGAAAACGCCGTGACAGAACAAACTAAAATGGTGGTACAGAACACCTCTCCCCAGCCCCAAGCAGACTGGCGGATGGGATGATCCGTTTTTGCTCCGGCATGGGCAACAATGCCGTAGCCTGTGCCGGCATCATTAGAATATAACCCTCTGGCAATGCCATAGCGGATCGCATCCCGGACAGTCGCTCCGGCAAATCCACCCACCCCGGCCATGGGTGTAAATGCACTTTTAAAGATGAGCGCAATAGTCTGAGGCAACAGATCTGCATAAAGGATCAAAATACCAATGCCGCCCACCAGATAGGCCATCGCCATAAAGGGCACCACCCGTTCCATAATGGAGGCAATCCGGCGCAAACCGCCGCCTACAGTTAAGAAATAGGTTACAGCCACAAAAATGACAGAGGCAATCGGCGGGATAGAAAACGCCTCTTGCAAAGCACTAGTGACAGACTCCGTCTGCACCGCATTGGTCCATGGCCCAAAAATAAACACAAAAACGGCCAGTACCACAGAGGCCTTTTTCCAGCCAAATCCATTTTTCATCACAAAGGAACGGTCGCAAAGATATTCATCCATACTTTTTTCATACCGCACCCGGTATCGCTGGCCTAGGATAATTTCACAAGCCTTAGTACTCATCCCCAGCAGGCCGGAAATCCACATCCAGAAAATTGCACCAGGTCCGCCCATGGTGATGGCCGTAGCCACGCCACTGATGGAACCAACGCCAATGGTATTCGCCATGGCAGTACAGGCCGCAGCAAAGGCAGAAACCGTTCCTTCCCCTTCGGTTGCATCCTTTTTTTGAAACATTTTGCCAAAGGTATTCATAAAATTAAATTTGATATTCCGGAAATTATACCGAAAGCCAAATTTGATGGAAAGATAAATCCCCGTGCCTACCAATGCCACAGACATGGGTGTTCCCCACACAAAATCGCTAATGGATTGTATCACACGCAAAAGCTGTTCAGCAACTTTTTCCCCTCATTTCTTCCTTTTCTTTTGCCAGATGCGTTCTGGCAGCCGCCAGCCCGTTTTCCTCCAAACCAATGGAAAACGGACTGGCAAAAGCATTATTTATCCCGTAAAACAGCGCCATATTCTTTTTCCAGTGCTTCTACCACTTGATGCATGGTATTTTTGACTTCTTCATCCACCAAGGTACGTTCTTCCGAACGAAATTCCAACGCAAAAGAAACAGATTTAAACCCAGCTTCAATTTGTGCTCCAGTATATACATCGAACAGACGAATCTGACGCAGGTTTGGTCCGGCATACTTCTGAATGGTTTTCTCAATGGCTCGCACGGGGATGTCTTCCCGCAGCACCAGGGATAAGTCGCGGCTGATGGCCGGGAACTTAGGCAGGGGCTGATACCGTTTATCCAGATTACTCAGAACCACCAAATCATCAATGGATATCACTGCCACATAGGCCCGAACACCAATATCATAGCGCTCCAGTACCAGCGGATGCACTTCTCCCAAATAGCCAATGGCTTTTTCTTTTGCTTCCATCACGGCAGCGCGGCCGGGATGCAGGAACGGCAATTCTTTTTCCGCCCGGAATTCCACCTGATCCATCATACCAAGGCGAGTCAGCAGGCTTTCCACGATACCCTTCAGGCGGAAGAAATCCATCTCTTTGCCATAAGCACCAATGGTCAGCCGGTGAGGCTCATCCGGCAGTTCTGTTACTGGCAGGCTCTTTGGCAGATATACTTTCCCCACCTCAAAAAGAGCAGCGGACTCGTTGCGGCGGTTATAATTCGTTGATAAAGACTGAAGCATTCCATTTAGTGTGATGGTACGCATCACAGAGAAATCTTCCCCTAAGGGATTGGCGATCTGTACAGCCTTTCTAAGCTGAGAATCAGCTGGAATACGCAGTTTATCAAATACTTTCGGGCTTTCAAAAGAGAAAGTCATGCCTTCAGACAGGCCGTTTGCCACCATCACGTCCTTTACCAGGTGCGTGATCTGTTGGGCATAGGTCATTTTCCCCACTGTAGGCGTACCGGCAGCCAAGGTAGGCTCGATTTTATCATAGCCATAGAACCGGGCCACTTCTTCGGCCAAATCAGCCATGCTTTCCAGATCTGGCCGGAACGTTGGAATCTGCACCGTGCGGGCAGCAGGATCCACCACCAGCTCAATACGGCGGAAAATATTGATCATTTCTTCTTCCGTTATCTTGGTGCCCAGCAAAGCATTGATTTTATCCGGGTCATAAGATAACGTCCAGGGGTCACGGCGATTTGGATAGCAATCCACACTGCCCTTGACCACTTCACCGCAGCCCAACAGCTCCACCAGCTGTACAGCCCGATCGGCGCAGGTCTGGCAAAGATTGGGGTCTAACCCCTTTTCATATTTGCTGGAAGCATCGGTACGCATCCCCAATTTTTTTGCTGTGATCCGCACAGAAGGGCCATGGAAGTTGGCCGATTCAAACAGTACTGTCGCTGTATCCCCCGTAATCATTGAGTTTTCTCCGCCCATAACGCCGGCAATAGCCACTGCCTTTTTCGGGTCGGAGATCACCAGCATGGACGGATCGAGCTCATGAGCCACGCCATCAAGGGTGGTAAACTGCTCTCCGGCTTTTGCGTTACGAACAATGATGTGATGATCTTCAATGGTGTCGATGCTGAACGCATGCATGGGCTGCCCCATTTCCTGCATCACATAGTTGGTAATATCCACAATATTATTGATAGGACGAATTCCCACCGAACGCAGCCGTTTTCTCATCCAACGGGGCGAAGGACCGATTTTGACATTTTTCACCACCCGAGCCACATACCGCGGGCAAAGATCTGAGTTTTGGATTTCCACCGAAACCATATCGTCAATATTGCCTGGGGCTTCTTCTTTGACAGAAATTTCTGGAAAACGAAATTCTTTTTGGTATGTAGCGGCTGTCTCTCTGGCCAAACCAACCATGGAAAAACAATCCGGACGGTTGCTGGTAATCTCAAATTCCACCGCCGTATCACACAGATCCATGGCGTCACGCACATCCATGCCCAAGGTCATATCTTGGGGGAAAATATAGATGCCGTTTTCCGGGGCTTCAGGAAAATCATGCCGGTCACAGCCCAGTTCTTCCACTGAGCAGAGCATCCCATTACTTTCTACGCCCCGCAGTTTGCCCCGTTTAATTTTTACGCCGTGGGCCAATGTGGCGCCATGAGTGGCCACCGGCACATAAGCCCCCTCATATAAATTGGTGGCGCCGGTAACAATTTGCAGCGGTTCTGCATCCCCAATATCAATCTTTGTTACGACCAATTTATCCGCATTCGGATGTTTTTCGATGGAAAGCACCTTCCCTACGACTACGCCGGTGATGTCTTTCCCGATTTCGGTATACCCTTCCACCTTAGAGCCAGTGAGGGTGATGTCTTCTACAAATGTTTTGACGTCTACATCCACGTCTACATAATCCTTCAACCAGGACATTGAAATATCCATATCTTTTTTCCTCCCTGCTTAGAACTGTTCCAAGAATTTCACATCGTTTTCAAACAGCAGCCGCAGGTCGGTGATGCCATACCGCTGCATTGCCACACGCTCAAGGCCCATACCAAAGGCAAATCCGCTATATACCTCCGGATCGATGCCGCTCATTTTTAGTACTTTGGGATGCACCATGCCGCAGCCCAGCAGTTCAATATATCCTTCCCCTTTGCACACCCGGCAGCCTTTGCCGCCGCAGGAAAAACACGTTACATCCATTTCTGCACTAGGCTCTGTGAAGGGGAAATGATGGGGCCGAAACCGCACTTTGGTGTCTTCTCCAAACAGTTCCTTGGCAAATACTGCTAAAGCGCCCTTTAAATCGCCCATAGTGATACCTTTATCCACCACCAACCCTTCCAGCTGATGGAAAATTGGCGAATGGGTGGCGTCCACTTCGTCTGAACGGTAGACAGCGCCAGGACAAACGGCACGGATGGGTAAAATGCCCTTTTCCATCTCCCGCACCTGTACTGGGGAGGTCTGCGTGCGCAGCAAAATATCGCCGTTAATATAGAATGTATCCTGCTCATCTTTGGCAGGATGATTTGCAGGGATATTTAGTGCTTCAAAGTTATAGTAGTCTTTTTCCACTTCTGGCCCTTCCACTACACTATATCCCATGCCCATAAAGATCTGGCAAATCTCATCAATTACATTGGTCATGGGGTGTTTGTGGCCACAGGCGCATTGCTTGCCGGGCATCGTCACATCAATGCGTTCCTTTTCCAGCCGCTTTTCCAATTCTTCCGCCGCCAGGCGTTTTTTCATTTCTTCAATTTTTTCCTCAATGTCTTTTCTAACCTGATTGGCTAATTCCCCAATGACAGGCCGTTCCTCCGGAGAAAGATCCTTCATCCCTTTTAGGATGCCGGTCAATTCTCCTTTCTTTCCCAGCAGGCTCACTTTCATTTCGTCTAATGCTTTGGCTTCTTTTACTTCTGCCAGGCTTTCCAATGCTGCCTGATGGATTTGTTTGAGTTTTTCTTTCATGTTCTGACTCCTTCCAACAACGTATGATTCATTGTTTTAAGAAAACAAAAAAGCCCCGTCCCATCTGTTAAACAGACATGGGACGAAGGCTATCCTTGCTTCCGCGGTACCACCCAAGCTTTCCGCCCGAAGGCGAACGCTCTGCGGCGTCTGACAGGGCATTCGCCACCACCAAACGCACAGCCGCTTAACGCGCGGCAAAACGGATTTTCCTACTGACACAAAATGGGGTTCAGAAAACCGGCTCCAGCGGGAACTTCTCTTTTCTGCCCATTCCGGCTGTTCTCTCAGCCCATGAAACCGCCTCTCTTGGGAGGGAAGAAAAGATACTTTTCGCTTTCTTTGCCATTTCATCATCTTCTTTGTTATCTTATCATACTTAAAAAAAAAGTCAACTTTTTTTTATGTTTTCCTAAGAAAACAGACCACAGTCATTCTACCGACAGGTTATTCCTGCCTTACATGGTGTTGACTGCTCCGGCCGTCTTTTTTCCGGTTCTGACGGGGCATCACCTTTTTCGCCCGTTCCACATTCACTTTCCGGCCCTTAATCTTATTGCCTTCCATCCGTCTAAGGATTTCTTTGGCATAGGTATAGGGTACATCCACATAGGTGAACTCATCGAAAATTTCAATGGCACCAATGAGTTTTCCCGGCATGCCTGTCTCCCCAGCAAAGGCGCCTACAATATCCTTTGCCCGAATCTGGTTTTTCTTGCCGGCATTGACAAATAGACGTACCATGCCGTCCTCTTTGGGCTGGGCGGACGGGTGCACAAAATGGTTAGGCGCATTGAGGTCATTTTTCTTATTTTCCATGCTGGCCAATTTTTCCCCTAACTCCAGTTTCACCAATGCCGCAGCCACGTCCACCACATCTACCTCTTCCCCGCATCTGCTGAGGATTTCCTCCACGATGGCGGCATACTTTGCCAAATCCCCTGCTTCGATGATGGTTTGCACCTTTTCTTCAAATAAGCTGGTTTTTGTGGCTTCCATATCGGTGAGGGTGGGCAGTTTCTGCCGCAGGATCTTCGTATTGGCATAGCGCATAATATCCCGCAGCTGATAAATTTCCCGGCCGGCACAAAAGGTAAAGGCCTTTCCTGTTTTTCCTGCCCGGCCAGTTCGTCCGATGCGGTGTACATAATATTCTTCATCTTGAGGCAAATCAAAGTTGACTACCATATCCACATCATCCACATCGATGCCTCGAGCCGCCACGTCTGTTGCCACCAAAATCTCAATGGCGCCGCTGCGGAATTTCTGCATCACCCGATCCCGCTGGGCCTGCTTTAAATCCCCATGAAGGCCATCAGCAAAATACCCGCGGCTTAATAGCTGCTCTACCACATCATCTACCCGTTTTTTTGTATTGCAAAATACAATACAAAGCTTTGGCTCATAGCTGTCGATCAGACGGCATAAAGCTTCCAGCTTGTCCCGCTCTTTTACATCAAAATACACTTGCTCAATTTGTGGCACCGTCAGTTCTTTACGGTTAATTTTCACCATTTCTGGGTCTTTAAGATATTGTTTACTTAGCTCCAGGATTTCTGGACTCATGGTAGCAGAAAACATCACTGTTTGCCGCTCTTTCGGCGTGGCGGAAAGAATGGTTTCAATGTCCTCCCGAAATCCCATATCCAGCATCTCATCCGCTTCATCCAATACGGCATAGCACACCGTTTCCATTTTTAACGTATGGCGGCGCATATGATCCATTACCCGTCCGGGAGTGCCGATGATGACTTGGGCGCCCTTTTTCAGCGCCAGAATCTGACGGTTAATGGGCTGTCCGCCATAAATAGGCAGCACCGCAATGCCACTATGGTATTTGAGGAGTTTTCGGAATTCCTCAGATACCTGAATGGCCAACTCCCGAGTGGGACACAGAATCAGCGCTTGGATTTGACGCAGCGCCGGATCGATTTTTTCTAGGCAAGGGATGGCAAAAGAAGCTGTTTTTCCCGAACCGGTTTGACTTTGACCAATGACATCTTTTCCGTTAAGAATCAATGGGATGGTCTCCGATTGGATTGGGGTTGCTTCTTCAAAACCCATTTCCTGCACTGCCCGCAGCGTAGCGGGGGAAATGGGCATATCTTCAAATTTTCGTTCCGTCATGGGATCGTACCTCCATTTCTATTGAATTATCAGTATAACAGTATGTCGGAAAAAATGCAATTTTTTTCGTCATTTTATCTAAAGAAATCCCTCTTCCACCGGCTTTTTTACCGAAAGGAAGAGGGTGTTTTTGTTAAAGAAGAATACAGATGAGGCCGCCATTTCCTTCATTTAGGATTTTTTCTAGTGTTTGCTGCAGCTTCATCTGCACATCTGGCGGCATTTGATATAGTTTTCCCATCAATCCATCATTTACCAAAGATTCCAAAGAACGGCCAAAGAGATTCCACTCCCAAATGGTATCTGGGTCCGTTTCCCGTTTGGCCAGCAGCTCTTCTAAAAATTGCCTTGTTTGTTCCTCCGTGCCAATAATGGGGCTGACCTCCGTTTCAATTTGTGCCTGTATGATATGCAAAGAGCGGCCTTTTGCCCGCAAGCGGATACCATAGCGGGAACCTTGCCGGTAAAGCTCCGGTTCTTCCAATACAATATCGCTGGCAGTTGGGGGAACAATGCCGTAACCCTGCTGCTGGGTCTGTGCCAATGCGTTTTCTAATTTATCATACGTCTGTTTCATCTGTCCCAGCTGCTGCATTTGATGGATCAGCTGACAATCATCAGATAGCTCCATTCCAATGGTTTCACTAAGCACTTGGTAAAACAATCCTTCCGCCAAAGCGCCTTCCGCAGCTACCCGGCCTTCCCCCAGATCAATTTCATCGATGTATAGTTTTCGCAGCCAGGGTTCCTGGCCCATTTCCTCCAGCAGTGCTTTCACTCCGCCGATTCGGTCCATCTGCGCCATTAAATGGCGGGCGGAGGAAAGGATTTGCTGCTTGATCGGATGGTCAACATCTAATGTATCCACCCAACGGGGCAGTGTTAGCTCCACTTGCCGCACTGGAAACGCCAAAAGCACTTCTTCTAGGATATCGTAGATATCCTCCTCTGTCAGTTGGGCACAGTCTACACTTCGCACAGCTACATCATATTGTTCTGAGAGGGAGGAAGCCAATGCCTGGGTTTCCGGATCAGATGGATGGGTCGAGTTAAGCAGTACCACAAAGGGTTTACCCAATTCTTTTAGCTCGGTGATGACCCGTTCCTCTGCTGGAATATAATTTTCCCTAGCAATGCCAGTAATTGATCCATCCGTAGTAACTACAATGCCAATGGTAGAATGGTCACAAATCACCTTCCTTGTTCCCAGTTCTGCGGCCTGTTCAAAAGGCATGCTTTCTCTGCTCCAAGGGGTTTGCACCATACGCGGCCCATCTCCATCCATATGGCCCTGGGCTCCTGCAACCAAATAGCCCACGCAGTCAATTAGCCGCACCCGCAGATGCAGCTGTCCATCCAGCGTCAGCTCCACAGGCTCGTTAGGAATAAACTTCGGCTCAGTGGTCATAATGGTGCGCCCGGAAGCACTCTGTGGCAGCTCATCTAACATGCGCTCCTTTTCGTGGCCTTCGGGCATATATTTAAGCACCACCGTATCCATAAAGCGTTTGATAAATGTACTTTTTCCGGTTCGCACACCACCAATAACGCCGATGTAAATATTTCCCCCTGTTCTTTGGGCAATATCCTGATATAAGTCAAACCGTTCCATGAAAATCCCTCCGCCTTCTTCCTGTTTTTGTATCGATACGTTCCATACATTAGCAGGATATGAAGGGGAGTCGGGCCCTATGCGTAAAAATCACATTGCCGCTTCATCCGGCGTCTTCTAACAACAAACTAGCCGCCCGTTCCAGCTGGGTATCTTCTTCTCCCTCACTTAATAAAGCCGGGCTGATTTTCCCTTCTGGCAGCTCCACCACTTCATCCGGGGTAAGACCCACTCCCTGGATACACACATCGTTGGGCGTATAATATTTTTCCACAGTAATCTTCAGCGCAGACCCATCCTCCAAGCCAAAGGTTTTTTGCACCAATCCTTTGCCAAATGTCTGTGTACCCACCAAAATACCATCGCCATGGGCTTGGATGGCACCGGAAAGTACTTCTGATGCACTGGCAGACTGGCCATTGACTAAAACGGCCAAAGGAAGTCCCAGCGCATCGGCATCAGAGGTATAATCCACGCGGTTTCCCGCCTTATCTACCGTGTAAACAATCACGCCTTCTCCCATGAGATCATCCGCAATTTCGTTGGCCACATCCAATATGCCGCCCGTGTTATCCCGCAGATCTAAAATGAGGCCCAGGGGGTTTTGCGCCCGTAACTGCGTTAATGTAGATGAAAATTGGTCATAGGTATTGCTGTTAAAAGAGGTAATGGCAATATATGCTAGGCCATCGGGGCGCATCTGCCCATATACCGACTGTACCTGCACTTCCTGACGGGTGAGCGTATAGGTTTGCTGCTGCTGGCCCCGCAGCGTTTGAAGGGTAACTTCCGTGCCTTCTTTGCCCTGGATTTTTGCGGCAACAGTATTGCCGTCTTGGCCTCGGACGTCTTCTCCATCCACCGCAATAATATAATCGCCAGCCTGTAAGCCGGCTTCCTTCGCCGGATACCCATCCATGACTGAAACAATGCGCAGACATTGGGCGTCTTCATCATAAATCACCGTAACCCCAACCCCGCAAAAACTACCTTCCAGGTCGGTGAGAAAGGACTGCATTTCATCCGCAGTAAAATAAGTCGTATAGGGATCGCCTAAAGAAGCAGTCATGCCCCAAAAGGCACCATCCGCCATAGCTGTCTCATTCACTTCCTCCACATAATTTTCCTCCAGTAAAGAAGCGATATGATCCATTTTTTTCCCTACGGTCCAACGGGTCGTCCCCATCCCCACAGATTGGATTAACACCAGGGAAATGGCCGCCCCACAAACGCCGGTAAAAATGCCTAAAATAAAAGATCGGTTTTGCATTTTCCGGCCCTCCTTTCTGTTTCTTTTGTTACTGTATGGGTGATTTCTGGCAGGTATGATGGTTTTTCAAAGCAGGAATTGGCTTGCTTTTCCAGTATAATCTCATTTTATTGTAGGGTGTTGAAGTTTTTGTAAACAAAATGGCAAGGATAGGGCAAAATCACTTTTCTCCCAAATGCAAAAAAAAAGGAGTATGGTTTGCTCAAAAATGGCAAAATCGCTGTTGCACAAAACCCCATTTTTTACCATCTGAACGGAGCGCTGATTTACGAACCATCAGCAATGCCAGTTTTCATGAAAAAACCGGTGTTTGTGGCAGCTTTTATTGAAACAATCTTCATAAAAATAACACCAACAGTTTTCAAAAGCTGTTGGTGTTATTTTTTGTCCGATCAAATGGATACGCATAGGACAATATCTCTAGCCACTTTTACCGCGGTTGTACCCTGCAGGGTAAAAACGAATGGACTGGCGATAGATCTAAAAGGGAGGCTGCATTTTTTCTGCCAAGATTTTAGGTAAAAAGATGAAGGATAGCCAGAAATATCCCATAAGACCCTTGAAATGAGATAGAGAATCGGCTCTTCTGCGCAGTAGAATCATGCTTTCCTCTTGCCTAACGGATTTGTTATCATACAGCAAAAGCCCCCTTCCGATCACATCGATAGAAAAGGGGCGCATTTGTATTAGCTCAATGGATTTATCTAACGGATGGCATCTTTCATCGTACACACATAGGACGCCACATCGGCAATAGCATCCTTTCCTTTCTCACCGATCATGCGGACAATGGCACTGCCAACAATGGCGCCATCCGAAACTTTCGCCATGTCCTGGGCCTGTTTTGGCGTACTGATACCAAAACCAATGGCCGTTGGTACATCGCTGACCGCACGGATTTTTTTAACCATACTGCCCACATCGGTGGTAATTTCACTGCGAACCCCTGTTACCCCAAGAGAGGAAACCACATATAAAAAGCCGGTGGCTTCTTTGGCAATATGGGCAATACGGTCGTCAGATGTGGGCGCCACCATATAGATCAAATCAACCCCATACCGCTTTGTTTCCTCCAATAATTCATCCCGTTCCTCAAAAGGCAAATCCGGCACCAAAATGCCGTCCACACCCAATGCTTGACAACGGGCAAAAAAACGATCTTTCCCATAGCTGAGCACAGGGTTTAGATAGGTCAAAAAAATCAGTGGGATTTGAGATTGTTTTCGTACTTCTTCCACAATCGAAAACACTGTTTCTGTGGTCGTTTTAGCATTCAGCGCACGGATATTGGCCTCTTGGATGACGGGGCCTTCTGCCATAGGGTCCGAAAAGGGAATACCGATCTCGATCAAATCTGCCCCCGCTTCTGCCATAGCCAAAATCAGTGCAACTGTGGTTAGTGCATCTGGATCTCCGGCAGTGAGAAAGGGAATAAACGCCTTTCCTTTGGCAAACGCATTGTGAATCTTACTCATATAGTTCTACCCCCTTATATCTGGCAATCGCCGCCACATCCTTGTCTCCTCGACCGGAAATGCAGATAATCACAATATCCTCTTTAGAAAATTCTTTGGCCATTTTTTTCATCTGTGCCACGGCATGGGCACTTTCAATGGCGCAAATGATGCCCTCTGTTTTCGCCAGATATTCAAATGCATCCACTGCCTCATCATCGGTGATGGGAACATATTCCGCCCGACCAGTTTCATGCAGATAAGCATGCTCCGGCCCAATCCCAGGATAATCTAATCCAGCAGAAATGGAATACACAGGAGCAATCTGTCCCATCTCATCCTGACAAAAGATGCTCTTCATGCCATGAAAAACACCTGTGGTTCCCTTGGTAATGGTGGCAGCATGAAGCGGTGTATCCACTCCCTTACCACCGGCTTCACAGCCGATCAGACGCACTCCCGCATCTGGGATAAAGTGATAAAACATCCCCATGGCATTACTTCCGCCGCCCACACAGGCCAGCACTGCCGATGGCAGCCGCCCCTCTTTTTCTAAGATCTGCGCCCTCGCTTCCCGGCTGATGATACTCTGAAAATCTCGTACCATCTCGGGAAATGGATGCGGCCCCATCACCGTACCCAGTACATAATGGGTATCCTCTACTCGGCGGGTCCATTCCCGAAATGTTTCGTTTACGGCGTCTTTCAATGTTTGTGTGCCGCTGGTCACCGCATGCACTTTTGCCCCTAATAATTCCATTCGGTAGACATTGAGGGCCTGGCGCTTTGTATCCTCTTTTCCCATAAATATTTCACATTCCATGCCAAACAAGGCAGCTGCCGTGGCTGTGGCAACACCATGCTGGCCAG
Organism: Candidatus Neoanaerotignum galli; assembly: GCA_904381335.1. GTDB lineage: Bacteria > Bacillota > Clostridia > Lachnospirales > Anaerotignaceae > Neoanaerotignum > Neoanaerotignum galli. Next base: position 14,607 of record CAJFIN010000019.1, read on the forward strand.
CGCCTGTTTCTGCAATTAACCGAGTCTTACCCATCCGCTTGGCCAGCAGCGCCTGCCCTAACACGTTGTTGATCTTATGAGAACCGGTATGATTTAAGTCTTCCCGCTTCAGATAAATCTTCGGCCCACCCAAATCCTTGGTCATTTTTTCTGCATAATATAGCAGAGATGGCCGACCGGTATATTCCCGGTTCAGGCGGTCTAATTCCTGCTGAAAAGCAGGATCGTTTTTTGCTTCTTCATAAACCCGTTCCAGACGGTGTACTTCATTCATCAGGGTTTCGGGGATATATTGTCCTCCGAAACAACCATATCTTCCTTTTTTCATCATATCCTCCTTAAGATTCCTCTTTACGGTCAAACTTACGCACTTGCTGCACAAAGGCCGTCATTTTTTCTCTGTCTTTCTTTCCATCACTTTCCACACCGCTGGATACATCCAGCCCCCAGGGGTGCAGCGCCAACGCTTGCGGCAAATTGCCCAATGAGAGTCCTCCCGCTAAAAAATAGGGCCTAGAAATGGGCGGCAAGTGGTCCCAGCAAAAGGGTTTGCCGGTGCCTCCTTTTCCGTGGTCAAATAATAGATAATCTGCGGATGAATCCAAATGGCAGAGCACATCTTCCGAACCATTAACAGAAACGGCCAATATCACAGGCGCCTCCGTTAGCCGTTTTACCTCTCGCACTTGTTCTTCCGTTTCTCCGCCATGAAGTTGAATCAGATCAATGATTCCTTCTTCATAAAGCGCCGCCATATCCCGGCATGCTGCCTGGACGAACACTCCCACTGTAGGGATTTGTGGATGGAGGAGGGCTTTTAAATAAGCAGCTTGTTCTTTGTCTATCTGGCGGCGGCTGGGTGCAAACACAAAACCGGCAAAGTCCGGCCGAATCTCATTGACGGCCTCCATATCCTCCGGCCGGCGCAAACCGCAAATTTTCACCTTCGTCATCGAGCAGCCTCCCGCAGGCTTTGCAAAAATAATTCTTTCTGATCTGCCCGCATCATTGCTTCTCCAATTAAAACGGCGTCCACCCCATGATCCACCAAATTTGGGATGTCCTGCGGGCCAGTGATGCCGCTTTCTGCCACAAAAATGGCATCTTTTGGCGCTTTGTCCCGTAGGCGCAGGCTGTAGGACGGATCAACGTGAAACGTCCGTATATCCCGATTTTTTACGCCATTGAGCTTTGCTCCAGCGTTAGCGGCCATATCCATTTCGCACTCATCATGTACCTCCACTAAAGCAGATAAGCCTAATTGCTCTGCCAAAGATACATATGACTGAAGTTGCTGATCGGTAAGAATCGCACAAATGAGCAGGACTGCAGAAGCGCCCAATACTTTGGCTTCATAAATCATATATGGATCCACAACAAAGTCTTTTCGTAACGTGGGAACGGAAACGGCACTGCTGATTTCCTCTAAATATCTGGGGCTGCCCAGAAAAAAATCTTCCTCCGTCAAAACAGATATGGCGTCTGCACCAGCTGCTTCATACTCCTCTGCAATGGATACATAAGGAAAGTTCTGGGCAATAATTCCTTTGGAAGGAGAGGCTTTTTTCACTTCACACAAAAAGGAGAGCCCTTCTTTGCCTAAAGCTTTTTCCAGTTTTCCGCCTTCCCCTTTGGGCAAGGCAAATGCCTTTTCGGCTATGGCATCCATTCCCATAGCCGCTTTTCTTTGCGCCACGCGAACGCGGCAGGCTCCGGCTAATGTATCTAAGATCATGCGCTCATCTCCTTTTCGTTGGAACGGCGGATAAATTCCTCTAATTTGGCTTTAGCCGCACCAGAATCAATCAGGTTGGCAGCTTGAATCACACCCTCTTTTAAGCTGGGAGCTTTTCCGCCCACATATAGGGCTGCACCGGCATTTAAAAGTACGGCATTGCGCTTTGGCCCTGGCTCTCCGTTTAAAATGGCGCGGGTGATGGCAGCATTTTCCTCCGCCGTGCCGCCAGCTAGGTCCTTTTTCTCACACCGGTCAAAGCCAAACTCCTCCGGTGTAATGACATAAGAAGAAAATACGCCATCTTTGAGTGCGCATACTGTTGTGGGTGCACTCAAGGAAATTTCATCCAGCTGATCTTGCCCATAGACCACCATTGCATTTTTTACACCCAAATTTTTTAATACCCGGGCTAAAGGTTCCACCAATGCTTCTTCGTAAACACCCATCACTTCTCTTTTTGCCCCGGCAGGATTTGCCAAGGGACCGAGGATATTAAAAATGGTGCGGATACCCAGCTCTTTACGTACAGGAGCCACATATTTCATGGCAATATGATAGTTTTGAGCAAACAGGAAGCAAATTCCGTTTTGCTGGAGCATTTCGGCACTCTTTTCCGGAGATACGGAAATATTAACACCTAAAGCTTCCAGCACATCTGCTGCACCGCATTTACTAGATGCAGCACGGTTTCCGTGTTTCGCCACGGGCACGCCCCCTGCCGCTGCCACTAAGGCCGAGGTGGTGGAAATATTAAAGGAGTTTGATCCATCGCCGCCAGTGCCCACAATCTCTAACGCATCCACCTCATGTAGCAGGCGAATGCAGTGATTTCTCATGCTTTGGGCAGAGGCGGTAATTTCATCGATGGTTTCCCCTTTTAAACTCATGGCGGTAAGGTATGCGCTCATCTGGATTTGGGAAGCTTCTCCGCCCATAATCTCATTCATCACCTGTTCTGCCATATCGTAACTGAGATCCTGTTTTTTTGCCAGTTGTAAAATTGCTTCTTTAATCATGTTGTGTTCCTCCTTGATTACTATATATGTCATCCGATACATGGCTCAGAAAGGTCAAGAAACCGTTGAATAATCTCTCCGCCTCTCGGCGTCAACACCGATTCAGGATGAAATTGTAACCCATATATGGGCAAAAACTGATGCTCCACCGCCATCACTTCTCCATCGCTGGTTTTGGCCAGCGCATGAAGCTCTGGCGGTAAACTCTCCTGTGCCACGGCTAAGGAATGATATCTTGCCACTTTCATTTCTTTGCCCAAGCCACCCAACAGGCGGCTTTCTGACTGCAAATCAATGGTGCTGACTTTTCCGTGTTTGATTTGTTTTGCATAAGTGATTTTCGCGCCAAAGGCGGCACAAATGGCCTGGTGGCCAAGGCAAATGCCCAGCGTTGGGATACGGGGAGAAAGTTGCTGAATCACCTCAATGCACACCCCTGCTTCCTCTGGCCGGCCCGGTCCTGGAGATAGGACAATCTGCTGCGGATTGAATGCGGCAATCTCATCAACGCTTAGGGCATCATTTCGCACCACCCGCACCTCCTGCCCAAAGGAACCCAAAAGCTGCACAACATTATAAGTAAAACTATCATAGTTATCAATCAATAGGATCATCGTAATCCCCCTTCCGCCAAACGGATGGCTTCCAAAACTGCCTTTTGTTTTTGTTCTGTCTCAGCATATTCTCTTTCCGGCACACTATCTGCCACAATACCTGCGCCTGCGCAGGTGAAAACATGGTGGTCTTTCGCATAAGCCAAACGAATTGCGATACAGGTATCCATATTGCCGGAAAAATCCAAATAGCCAATGGCTCCGCCGTAAACGCCTCTCTTTTGTTGTTCCAGTTCTCCAATAATCTGACAAGCCCGAATCTTGGGCGCCCCGGAAAGGGTGCCAGCAGGAAGAATGGAGGAAAGGGCGTCCAGCGCATCACAGTCTTCCCGTAAAACACCGGAAACCGTACTGCCGATATGCATGATATGGGAATAGCGGGCAATGGAAAGGTAGTCCTGCACCTGTACGGAACCCATGGTGCATACTCTTCCCAGATCATTACGCCCCAGATCCACCAGCATATTGTGCTCCGCCAATTCTTTTTCATCCGAAAGCAGTTCTTTTTCTAATGCCAAGTCCTCTTCTTTGGTACGGCCTCGAGGGCGGCTTCCTGCCAGAGGAAACGTATAAACCTGACGGTCTCGCTTTTTAACCAGGGTCTCCGGGCTAGCTCCTGCCAGCTCCAAACCGCCGGTATTTAGGTAAAAAAGATAGGGAGATGGATTGGTCATCCGCAGCACCCGATAAACGTCAAAGAGACTGCCCGTAAATGGTGCTTTTTTTCGGTTCGCAGGAACCACTTGAAAAATTTCTCCCTCCCGGATATACTGCTTACTTTTTTCCACCATCTGCTCATAGCCTTCTTTGGTAAACTGGGAAACGAACGGTCCAGTCAAATGAAGAGGCTCCGCCTGTCCTGCTGGCGCATCAAGAAAGTTTTTTAACTCTTCCAATGCCTTTTGACCCATAGGATATGTTTGAGCCACATCATCGGCGGGAATGTGGCAGATCAATACCAACCGCTGTTTTTGATGATCAAATGCAATGATTTGTTCAAACAGCAATAAATCAAAATCATCCCAACATTCTGTATTTTCCGCCTGGCCCACTTCCGGCTCCAAATAAGCAAAATATTCAAAGGAAAAACTGCCCACTAGCCCGCCTGCAAACGGTGGCAATCCCTCAACAGCGGGGCTTTTGTGCTGCGCTAAAAGCTCCCGCAAAAAATCATTTGGCGCTTGGATTTTCTCCTCTGTTATGCCATTTGAATTAGTGATCGTAATGCGTCCCTGCCGGCAGGTATACCGCGCAGTAGGACAAAACCCCAGGAAGGAATAGCGGCCCCACCGTTCTCCGCCCTCAACATTTTCCAGCAGAAAGCACGGTTTTCCCCAGCTGATGGCCTTCTCCAGTAATAATACGGGGGTGTATTTATCACTGGGTACAGTCATCGCCACAGGGATACGGCAAACGCCCGGCTGTTGGGCCAAACGCTCCGCTTCTTGACGGGTAGGGAAAATGGATACCATTTTTCATCGCCTTCCTTTCTATGGGAATCTATGATACAAGCCTAACATTTCGAAAAATCGGAATAAAAAAACGCCCTTGGTGCGAGAAAATTTTCTCGCATCAAGGACGGGTCATACAAACTCGTGGTGCCACCTTGCTTCGCACGGATATATCCATGCGCACTCTCTTTCAGATACCATCATATCCTAGGCCCAGTAACGGTGGCCTTCCGTTGCAGAATACTCAGCTTATCCGCCTTTCCTTGCACCCTCTGCGGTCCATTTGCCGGCATGCCTTCTATCCGGTTTCCAGCCCCCCGGACTCTCTGTAAGCGCACCCTCCGTGTTATCTCCGCATCTTCGGTTTATCTGGTAGATACTATAGCACGGTTTTTATCATCTGTCAATCTATTTTTTTCACTTTTGAAATTCAACTGGCAAAGGGAAATTTTTTTCTGTTGTTTCCTACTACCACACAATGAGTGTCTTACCCTAGCTTATTGCCGCTGGCTTTGATGAAAAAGCCTCAACGGACGGCCAAATAAGCCTGTCTTTCTTGAAAGTATCGTTGTATACGCCTATCGCCATCGGGCATAATTTCCCGATTTGATACTCATTAGGCGCCATTTTAGGAGAAAACTCCCTTTGAGTTTCAGAAAACAAGGTTTTTCTCTGCCCATGTGTCACAGAAAAGAAAGTGCCATGCACCAATCAGAATAATATCAAAAAAAATCCCTGTCCATCGATCCCTCAATATGGATTTATAACAAAACCTCGTATACGTCTCTCACCAAATTCGATTTCTATTTCTCAGCATCTTCCGTTTATTTCTCCTACTAAAGCAGTATGATAAAATGCCTTACTCCCCTTCTTCCTCAATCAATGCCTTTGCTTCCGTTTCATCCAATCGTTCCACAGAGGCCAGCTTCCGTTGGATTTGCCGTGTGCGCACGCCAATAAGCTTTTCCAGCTCTCCTCCCGCCTGATCAAGCCGAACCTTTGTGGCCTCCAGCACTTTGGCAAAAGAATCAAACTCCGTTTTTACCGCACCTAACACCTGCCATACTTCCCCAGTCCGTTTTTGGATGGCCATGGCGCGAAAACCCATTTGAAGGCTGTTAAGCAGCGCCGCCATGGTGCTGGGCCCAGCCAAATTCACATGGTAATCCCGCTGCAGCTCCTCGATCAGACCTGCTTTTACCGCCTCTGCATACAATCCCTCAAACGGCAAAAACAAAATGCCAAAACTGGTGGTCTGGGGCGGGGCGATATATTTTTCCTGGATGTCTTTGGCTTCCTGCCGAATGACCGTCCGCAGACGTTTTACCGCCTGCTTCACTTCTTCTGCGTTGCCTGTATCATAGGCTGCCAAAAGGGCTTCATAAGTATCCCCCGGAAATTTGCTGTCCACAGGCAGATACACAAAAGCTCCCTGCTGGGTTGGGATTTTGATGGCAAATTCCACCACCTGTTTGCTTCCTTTTTTTGTAGCCACATTGGTTTCATATTGCTCTGGCGCCAAAATCTCCGCTAAAATGGCGCCTAGCTGGATTTCCCCTAAAATTCCCCGCGTCTTAACATTGGTGAGGACTTTTTTTAGATCGCCTACGCCTGCCGCTAGGGTCTGCATTTCTCCCAAGCCCTGATAAACCTGCTCTAATCGCTCACTGACTAGGCGAAACGACCGGTTCATTTTTTCTTCCAATGTTTGCTGCAGCTTTTCATCCACGGTTTTTCGCATTTCTTCCAGCTTTTTGGCCGTATCTTCTTCAATGCGGGCCATCCGTTCCTCCACGGTGCGCCGCATTTTTTCCAGCTCTGCGCGGTTTTCCTGAGCAAAGGTAGAAAAACGCTGTTCTTCATTTTGAAACTGAATCCCCAACATTTGCCGAAGCTCCATCTGCCGGGAAGATGCTTCTTTTTTCATTGCTTCTTCTTGGGAGACCAAAAGCTGCCGCAAATCATCCAAACGCTCTTTTTGGTGCTGCTGGCTTTCCTGCATGGTCTGTTGAAGTATCCCCCCCAAGCTGGAAACGCAGGAAGAGACTTCTTGCCGGACCGACTGTGTTGTTTGCGTCTCTTTTTTTTGCGCCCGCAGCAGCAAGATCAACTCCAGCACGGCCACCAGCACCAATAAACCAATGATGCCATATTCCATGCCGCCGCCTCCTTACTGGGCCTGCCCAAAGGGTTTGGCCACAATCTCTTCCACCAGGCGATGGAGGGAGCCTTGCTCCTCTTTGGGAATGTCCTTGGTTTCAATGAGCGGATGGATCACTAGACGGATTGGCACTTTCTTCATCATATAATGATTATTTTCCAAAGCATCCGCAGAGCCCATGATGGTAAAAGGCACAATTGGCACTTTGCTTTTGAGCGCCAGTTTAAATGTGCCAGCCTTAAATTCCAGCATTTTTCCATCCTTAGAACGGGTGCCCTCGGGAAAAACAATGAGATTATCGCCTTCCTTCAGTTCCTTGATCCCGGCCAAAATGGTCTGCATTTGCTGTTTCATATCGCTGCGGTCCATAAACAGGCAATACAAATATTTCATCCATGTGGAAACCAATGGAATCTTTTCCAGCTCGATTTTTGCAATAAAGCCCGTGGGTACCCCTAAAGAGCCCAATAGAACCAGAAAATCAAAGTTGCTTTGATGGTTGCCTACAAAAAGAACGGTGCGGTCTTTTGGGATATGCTCTAGCCCCTCCACCTGCATCTTCACGCCGCTGTCTCTCAGCAGGTCTTTGGCCCAATTTCCAGCAACGTTCCATACTTTTTTATCCCATTCATCTTTAGGCAGCCGTTCCTTCTCCCGTCCCAGACGGCGCATGGTGGGAATCAGCAGTACCAGGCTTGATACCAGGCGAAAATAAAAATAAAGGCTATGTAACATAATCTGTGGTCCTCCTTTTTTCTATCTTCTATCAGTATAGTAAGGACGGCGAAGATTGTCAAAACAATTTGGTCTATTCCATTCCCATAGAAATGCAGGAGGAAAAATTCCCGGGAAGGGTTGTGTAAATGAAAAAAATACGGTAAAATAATGCCTAATGAAATGCTTTTGCCAACGAAGCGGAAGGAAAGGAGAAACCTGAATTATGGCAAATGAAAAAAAATTGGTAGCCGAAATCACAGATATGGAAAAAGATTTTCCCCAGTGGTACACCGATGTGGTAAAAAAGGCGGAGTTAGCTGACTATTCCAGTCTGAAAGGATGTATGATTATTAAGCCTTATGGCTTTGCAATCTGGGAATTGATGCAACGCCAAATGGATGACCGGATTAAAGCCACTGGACACGAAAATGTCTATCTGCCTTTGTTGATCCCTGAAAGCCTGCTGCAAAAAGAAAAAGATCATGTGGAAGGGTTTGCCCCTGAAGTGGCCTGGGTGACCCATGGCGGAGAAAACGAACTGCCAGAACGGGTTTGCGTTCGCCCCACTTCTGAAACCCTGTTTTGCGATCATTACGCTCACATCATCCAATCCTATCGGGATTTGCCAAAGCTGTATAACCAGTGGTGCTCTGTGGTCCGGTGGGAAAAAACCACCCGCCCCTTCCTGCGTACCACCGAATTTTTATGGCAGGAAGGCCATACTGCCCATGCCACCGATGAAGAAAGCCAGGCAGAAACCATTAAAATGCTCAATGTTTATGCAGAGTTTTGCAAAAATGTTTTGGCTGTGCCTGTGATTAAGGGCGAAAAAACGCCGAAAGAACGGTTTGCCGGCGCAAAAGCCACCTATACCATTGAAAGCTTGATGCACGATGGCAAAGCGCTCCAATCTGGTACCAGTCATAACTTTGGCGATGGATTTGCCAAAGCCTATGGTATCCAATACACCGATCAAAATAATGAGCTGCAATATGTGCATCAGTCCTCTTGGGGGGTATCCACCCGTTTGATGGGCGCACTGATTATGGTGCACGGCGATAACAGCGGCTTGGTACTGCCTCCTGCTGTTGCACCCATCCAGGTGATCATCGTCCCCATCGCAATGCATAAAGCCGGCGTATTGGAACAAGCAAACGAATTAGAAAATCGACTGAAAGCCGTTTGCCGTATAAAAACTGACCGTACAGATAAAACTCCTGGCTGGAAATTCAGCGAATATGAAATGAAAGGCGTTCCCATCCGGCTGGAAATTGGTCCGAAAGATATTGAAAAACATCAAGTGGTTTTGGCTCGCCGGGATACGGGTGAAAAAGTGACTGTTTCTATAGATGGTCTGGAAGAGAGCATCTCCGATCTGTTAAAGCAGATCCAAGAAAACATGTACCAAAAGGCTCTCAAAAACCTAAATGAAAAGACCTATACCGCCACAAATATGGAAGAATTCGAGGAAATCCTTGATGAACATCCTGGCTTTATCAAAGCAATGTGGTGTGGGGATCAGGCTTGTGAAGATGAGATCAAGGAGCTGACTGGCGCCACTAGCCGTTGTATTCCTTTTGAACAGGAGGAAATCAGCGATACCTGTGTCTGCTGTGGCAAAAAAGCCCGCTATATGCTTTATTGGGGTCGGGCCTATTAAAAAACGATATTTTGTACAGATTACCCTCGGCTTTGCCGGGGGTTTTTTGTGGTGATACTTGGCTTTTGGGGCCTTGTCTGATCGTCAGAATGCTTGCAGATTTGTTCACTTTCAGAAATGGCAGTTGCCGGTCCTTAGAAACAAGCTTTGATTTACTGAGATGATGGATTAACTGGGGCAATTTTCCTTCGCCTATGCCCATAGATAGAACCCCAATGTGGCTGCTCCGCCTTGCTGGTAGTTTTCCTCTGCCATTTCTCTCCTCTGCCTGTAAGTTTTCCCAAAACGGAGTGAGCACCCCTTTATTGGGCCTTGATCCGATTTTTCACTGTATGTTTTTTCAGCGAAATATCTTTCGTACGAGAAAACGCCCCCTTTGGGAGCGTTCTTCTCTTTGCAGCACTTCGGCACAGTAGGCAAAATCAGTCATATTCTTTTCCATCAGGGAAATATCTTTCATCTTCTTCGCCCTGGCATAACCCATCTGAAACCCCACCCCGCTGGGGGTGGGGAAATATTCATTGCCATCCGCCCTGGCATAACGCTGTACAATCTATGGCAAGATCCAAATAAAAGGAATACAAATAGGCCTGACGGACAGGCTTTCCTGTGATGCGTTGTAATGCTTTTGCATAAACAGATAACTGGATCTGATACTGTTTCGCCAACTCCATACCTGTGGGATCACTGGTCCAATTGGTCTTATAATCCACAAATACCAGCCCATCGTCTTCCTCAAAATAACAGTCGATGATGCCGTGTAACAGCACATCTTCCGGCCCTTCTGTCCAATTCTCTGCGCCAAAGATTTCCTGCGGTGTCAATGAAATAGTGAAAGATTCTTCTCGGCAAAGTGACTTCGCCCGCTGCATCCGCTGTCCCAATGCGCTATGAAGAAAGGTCATCACTTTTGACAAAGCAATAGATGCGCGTTCTTCTCTGGTCAGCAGGTGCTGCTGCACCAAACGATCCGCCATACAGGAGAGCTCCTGCTCGCTGCAGTCGCGCGTAAAATCCAAATGTTCTAACAGTGTATGCATAGCCGTGCCTTTTTCTTTTGCCGAAAGCTTTCCTTCCGGCCCTGGCGCCAGGGAAAAAGAGGTCCAGGGCGCATAATAAGCCACATCACCCTCTGGTATCTGCTGGAGGTGGCGCTTTAGCTCGGAAATAGAAATATTGGCCGGCAGACGAGTGGCTTGGGGATAGGCATAGTGGCCAAATAACCGGTCCAACACACTGCTCTTTGGCAGAGGATGCGGCGTTTTTGTCCGCACTAAGGGTTCCATAGGCGCCAGGACTTCATTTCGTTTAACCATCTTTAGCAAGAAAGACGATTCCTCTGTATAGGGCAGGAAAAACGATGGCGCACTTTTGCCTGCCGCTTCCCACAACTCTTTTCCATCTGGATGACGGCTCAGCGCCGGGCCTATGAGATCCAGATACGTATCCGCTTCCAGCCGGTCTAGGTAAGGAAGCACTGTCTGTTGGCTCTTGGTACACCATTTTGTAGCGGCACTAGCCATGTCCCGCACAGTGCCGGTGAGAATCAGCTTTTCTTTGGCCCTGGTTAATGCCACATACAGCACCCGCAGTTCTTCCGCTTGATTATCCTCTCTTTTTTTCTCTTTCAGCACTGATTTCGCCAGCGTAACATATTTTACCCGCAAATCAGGATCAAAAGCATCAAAGGCAATGCCCCCTTGATGTGCTAACAAAATATCTTCCCGAAGATCCTGTCGGTTTAATTTTTTGCCTAGGCCGCATAAAAACACAATGGGATATTCCAATCCCTTGCTCTTATGGATAGTACTGATACGCACCAAATTATCCTGTTCCCCAAAAAGGGCTGCCGCATCTTCATCCCGCTTTTCTTTTTCCGTCTCTTCCACATAGCGGATAAACGGAAAAAGCCCTCGCTGTCCTGCCTGCTCCACTTGTTCTGCCTTTTCTGCCAACAACATTAAATTGGCCTGACGCAGGTTTCCTGGCGGCACCAAGCCGACATAGCGATAATATCCCGTTTCATCATAAAGTTTCCACAATAGCCGCCGCACCGGCAGCGTATGCCGATCCTCTTTCCAGCGATAAAGCTTTTGTAAAAACGCCTGCACTTTTTGCGTTAATTCTTCTTTGTCCTCACGCTGGCCATAGGCTTCCAAACGGTCAAAAAACGTTTCGCCCTCGCAAGAAAGTTTGATCAGCAGCAACTCACTATCCGTAAACCCAAACACCGGTGAATGCAGCACCGCCAATAACGGAATATCCTGACGACTGTTATCGATGGTCTTTAACAAGCTTAACACAAAAGAAACTTCTGTTTTAGCATAGTATTTTGCGCCGCCAGGGGCATAGACAGGAATTCCTGCCTGTTCCAGCGCCTCTTTTGCCGCCTGACTCCAATTCTTGGTGGAACGGAAAAGCAACACAATGTCCCGAAATTGCACTGGCCGATACGTTCCGTCTTCTCCCTGTACGGGATAGCCGCTTTCCACCAAAGATAAAATTTGCTTTGCCACAAACCGCATCTCCAGCTTTGCACTATCCAGTTCTTCTGCCTCTTGCTTATCTTCAGTATCGTCCCCTGTATCTTCTGTCTTTCGATCCAATAGGTAGACATCCACCGTGGCCTGCTCAGGCCGTTCCACCGACAAAAATGTGCCAGCAGCTTGAAGCGCCGCCCGATCATCATAAGTGATACCGCCCAAGGCCTCATCCATCAATTGGGAAAAAATAAAATTAATTGGGCCAAGCACCGTGGGGCGGCTGCGGAAATTTTTGGACAGATCAATGCGAAGCTCCTCTCCCGTTTCCTGATACCGTGCCAGCTTGTCCAAAAACAGTGATGGCTCTGCCTGTCGGAATCCATAAATGCTCTGTTTGACATCGCCCACCATAAACCGGTTTTTCCCAGCGCCATGCCGGCCACTGACAGCCAAAAGGATACTTTCTTGCACTTGATTGCTGTCTTGGTATTCATCTGTCATCACTTCAATAAACTTTTCCTGTAAGGCAAAAGCCACGGGGGATGGCACCTTTCCCTCGGCAGTATCTTCCCATAAAATGTCAATGGCATAATGTTCCATATCGCTGTAATCTACCAGCAGTTTTTCCTTCTTCGCTTTTTCATAAGCAGCGGTAAATTCTTTTATGATTTGGGAAATTGTTGCCGCTGCATCGGCACAACGGTCCAAATTTTCTTGGATACTGTCAGCAGAAGCAAAAAAGAAGGTTTCCGTTAGTTTTTTCATCCGGGTTTTTAGCTGCTGATACCGGCTTTTTATTTCTTCTGCGAAAGCAGCGTCTTCCTCTTTCTTTTTTCTGCCAATGGTGGGAAAAGAAAACGAACGAAATGCTGCTGAAAGAGAGGGATAACCATGTTTCCCTTGCTCAACCAAGCGCTCCAACGCCTGTTTGACCTCTGTCAGGCTTGGCTGATAAGAAAGGATGCCCCCCTCTTCTGCTTGAGCGAATAAAAGCGCACATTCCGCTATGAGATCGGGCAATTTTTTCTCTACAACCGCAACTGCTGCCTGCGCCCAAAACGAATCTTCCCAGGAACAAGGGGCATAGCGCAAGGCTGCGTCATCCAGCCACTGCTGGGGAAATGGCGTGCTTTGGATAAAATCATAAATCTGCTGCAGCGTGGCG
>CAJFIN010000020.1 GCA_904381335.1 Candidatus Neoanaerotignum galli
CACAGGCTCTATCATGCAGGGCACCTTGGAGATCCAGACCAAAACCGAAGGGGAATTTCAATCGGTAGAAGATATTCGGTCTCTGCCGTTAACGACACCTTCCGGGGCAGTGATCCATATGAGCGATGTGGCAGATGTTAACCTCATTGAAAAAGAAAACAATGGTTATGCCACGATCAATGGTCAAGATGCATTGCTGCTGATGATCCAAAAACAATCGGACGCCAATACTGTGGATGTAAACGATGAAGTGGTGCGTACGATGAATGAGCTGTCGGCGAAATATCCCCAGGTGCAGTTCCAAATGCTTTCCTCCACGGCGGATTATATCACCAGTTCTGTGGATAACATTGTTTCTACCGCTTGGCAGGCGGCAGTGTTGGCCATCATTGTGGTGTTTGTGTTCCTGCGTTCGCCACGGATGAGCGTTATTATCGGTGTGTCCATTCCCACCTCTATCCTGGCCACCTTTGCCTTGATGTGGTGCTTTGATATGACCATGAATATGATCAGTATGGGCGGTGTGGCAATTGGTATTGGTATGTTGGTGGATAACTCCATCGTTGTGCTGGAAAATATCTTTGCCCGCTTGCGAGAAACGCCAAACGACTTGAAAGGCGCAGCCCAAAAAGGGGCGCAGGAAGTGGCCATGGCAGTTACGGCTTCTACTTTGACGACTGTGGGCGTATTTTTCCCCATGATGTTTGTGGGCGGCACCATTGGCGATTTGATGCATGACTTATCGCTGACCATTTGTTTTTCCTTGCTGTCCAGCTTAGTGGTATCGCTGACATTTGTTCCAATGGCTTGTACGAAGCTATTAAATCCGGAAAAATTCTTTGCCAATATGGCCAAGCGGCCGGAGGAGAAAAGCGGTGGTCAGCGGTTTATGGATGCCTGGGGTCGGGCACTGGATGCGCTGGATCATGGCTATCGCCGGTTATTAAAAGCCGCATTAGGCCATCAAAAGACAGTGATTGCCATTGTATTGGTAGCCTTTTTTGCCACCATGAGCTTGCTGCCGATCATGGGCTTTGACTTTATGCCAGAAATGGATGAAGGCTCTATCAGCATTTCTGTGGAACTGCCCAGTGGCACAGAGGTGGAAAAGACCCAAGAGAAAGTGGATGAAGTGCTTTCTCGGGTGGTAGACCGGCCAGAAATCGATATGTATTATGTGATGGTAGGCGGCGGCGGGATCAGCGCTGTATCTACTTCTTCTAACTCTGCCACCGTTTCCTTGGAATTGGTGGGCAAAGAAGACCGTTCTATTACCTCCCAGCAAATGGCCAATGAGCTGGAAAAGCAGTTGTCGGATATTGCAGGATGCGATATTACCGTATCGGCCAGCAGCGCCGCCATGGGTAGTTATGGTTCCGAAGGGGTAACGGTACGGCTGAATGGCGATGATAACGATGAACTGCGCCGTCTGTCAGAAGAGATTATCCCCATTTTGGAGACAGTGCCTGGGGTTACGAATGTGGAAAGCTCTGCAGGCGATACGCTGCCAGAGGTGAATATCTCCATCAACCGGGCGAAGGCCTCTTCTTATGGCCTGACGGCTAGCCAGATCGGCTCTGCCGTTAGCACGGCCATTACCGGCAGCACGGCTACGCAGTTCCGAACTGGGGATACGGAAATCGATGTGGTCATCCGGCAGAAGGCAGAAGGTCAAAACAGCTATTTAAATGACCTGAAAAACCTGACGGTTACCACACCTACCGGTGCAGTGGTACCGCTGACAGAAGTGGCAGATATTCAAATGGGTGAATCCTCTGTGGCAATTACTCGGGATTCTGGCCGCCGCTATATCGATTTGACTGCTTCTACCTATGGTCGGGATATGAGCGCAGTACAGACGGATGTGGAAACGGTGTTAGCTGGATATGCCTTCCCTGAAGGGTATAGTTATTCCTTTACTGGTACATTGGAGAGCATGAATGAATCCTTCCAGGATCTGGGCTTAGTGCTGATTGTAGCTGTGGTATTGGTATACATGATTATGGCTAGCCAGTTTGAGTCTCTCATCTATCCGTTTATCATCATGTTCTCTATGCCAATTGCACTGACGGGCGGTATTTTGGGCCTGTTTATCACAGGAAACTCCATCACCACGGTGGCCTTTATGGGCTTTATCATGCTGGTAGGTATGGTAGTAAATAACGCCATTGTGTTGGTGGATAAAGCAAATCAGAATGTGGAGGCGGGAATGACTCCTTATGAAGCCATCTTCCAAGCTGGTCCGGACCGTCTGCGCCCCATTTTGATGACAACGCTGACTACGGTGCTTGGTATGGTGCCTTTGGCCTTGGCAACAACAGAAGGTACAGAGATGCAGCAGCCTATGGCGTTGGTAATTATCTTTGGTTTGTCCCTGTCTACGCTGATTACGCTGGTTTTTATTCCGGTGCTGTATCTGCTGGTGGATCGATTCCGCAAACGGAGCATCAAGAAAAAACGCCAGGATAAAAAGGCCAGAAAACAGGCAGAAAAACAGGCACCGCAGATGTAAAGTGGTGCAGTAGGGCAGAAGGGTTTTCAGTCAGGAGGAAAATCTTTCGTGCCGTCAAGCCCTTGACGCTAAGAACAAGGGTAGAGTATAATAAAATAGGAAACCGAATCAAACGGGGCGTCTGAAACTTGTTTCGGACGCCCTTTTTCTTACAAAAGGGATCAAAGAGGAGGAAGAGCCGCCATGGGGTATACGAAGGAAGATATCATTGATTTGGTGATGGAAAACGATGTAAAATTCATTCGCCTGCAATTTACGGATCTATTTGGCAGCCTAAAAAATGTGGCAGTCACCGCCAGCCAGTTGGGGAAAGTCCTTCACAACGAATGTATGCTGGATGGTTCCTCCATAGAGGGGTTTTTGCGCATTGAGGAAAGCGATATGTATCTGAGACCGGATTTGGATACGTTTGTGATTTTCCCTTGGCGGCCTCAGCATGGGAAGGTGGCCCGGTTTTTATGTGATGTATATACCACCGATGGCAAACCCTTTGCTCCCTCGCCGCGCCAGGTGCTGCGGCAAGTGACACAGCGGGCGGCCCGTATGGGTTACACCTTGCAGGTGGGACCGGAATGTGAGTTTTTTCTGTTTCAAACAGATGAGCAGGGGCGGCCTACAGCCATTCCCCATGACCGAGCAGGCTATTTTGACCTCAGCCCTGTGGATCTGGGAGAAAATGCCCGGCGGGAGATTTGTTTGACGCTGGAAGAGATGGGCTTTGAGATTGAGAGCAGCCATCATGAAAGTGCCCCGGGCCAAAATGAAGTGGATTTTCACTATCAGAACGCCCTTCAGGCTGCCGACAGTATCCAGACATTAAAATTGGTGGTAAAAACCGTGGCCCAGCGTAATGGGCTGGCAGCTTCCTTTATGCCAAAACCATTAAATGGTATCAATGGCTCCGGTATGCACATTAACTTATCTTTAGAAAAAGAGGGGAAGAATGTTTTTTATGATCCTGCCGGGCCTTTGGGGCTGAGTAAAACGGCATATCATTTTTTGGGCGGTATTTTTGCCCATGTGCGGGGCATGACATTGCTGACAAATCCTTTGGTCAATTCCTATAAGCGGCTTTGTTCTGGTTATGAAGCGCCGCGGTATTTGGCCTGGAGTTTGGCAAACCGCAGTCATTTAGTGCGGGTGCCAAAAAGCAAGCCGGAAAATACGCGCTTGGAGCTGCGCAGCCCGGATCCGGCCTGCAATCCCTATCTGGCTTTTGCCGCCCTGCTGGAGGCAGGCCTGGCGGGAATGGAGGAAGAGATTTGGCCACCTCAGCCGGTGGATGGAAATATCTTTGCGCTGACCCAACAAGAGCGTCAGAAGCTGGGCATTGGTGCACTGCCTTTAGATTTAGGAGAAGCCATTGACGCCTTTTTGGCAGATCCGCTGATGCAGCAGGTTTTGGGCAAGGAGCTCAGCGAAAAATATGTGGCGGCAAAACAACATGAATGGGATACCTACCGCACTGCGGTGACCGACTGGGAATGGAACCGGTATTTTGGCGTGTATTAAAAAGGATGGATGGGGATGGAACAGCTGTTGATCGGGTTTACCGACCGAGCGAAAGGAGCAGTCATCCGGGAGATCGTGGCCAAAGGCGGTTTTACAGATGCGGAGTTGTGTTCCTCTGGAGAAGAGATTTTGCGTTATGCAGGCCGGTATGGCGGCGGGCTTGTGATCTGTGGATATAAGGTTGGCAACATGGTCTATTCAGAGATTAGGGAAATGCTGCTGCCCCAATTTGGCATGTTGGTGCTGCTCAGCCGTACCCAAGCCGCATGGGTAGAAGAAGAAGCGGGCCTATTTTTTCTAGTGTTGCCAGTACAAAAACCAGATTTGCTGCGAACGGTGCATGTGGTACTGGAACTAGGCCGAAAGAATGGGGATATGGTGCTTTCTCCTGGTAAAACGGAGCGGCAGATAGAAGATAAGCTGTTGATTGAGCGGGCAAAATTACTGTTGATGAACCGATACCAAGTTTCAGAAGAAGATGCACATCGTTTTTTACAGCGGCGCAGTATGAATCGAGGCATGAAAATGGTGCAGACAGCGCAGGAGATCCTGAAGGAGGGAGGTCAGGATGGGTAAAAAAAAGATTGAAGTACAGTTTCCCACCAACATGGTACCGGTTTTGCGCCAAAGATTGGAAGAAATGGGCATCAAAGAAGCCGGCTTTAGCAATGTGATGGGGTTTGGAGAGAAAGAGAAATATCTCCAATTTTATCGAGGTCAAAGATATGCTGTGGCGTTAGCACCCCAAGCGAAGCTGGAGGTGCTGGCAGCAGAAGAAGAAGTGAGACAGATCGTAGAGATGATTCGGCAGACGGTCTTGCAGGAGGGAGCAGCAGAAGGCTGGATTGCCGTGCTGCCAGTGGAAGAAGTGTATTTTTGGGGGGAAGATGGCGCCCAAGGACAATAAAAAACTGCTTTGTTTCGATTTTTCGGGACAAAGCAGTTTTTTAGGTGGATTTCAGAAAACAAATCAGACAGATTCCCAGCAGCAGCAAAGCGCCCAACAGTGTGCGCCGGGCAGACTGTTTCGGCGAAGGCGGCAGCGGGGTGGGAGAGAAAAGTCCTTTCATGATGCCGCTCCTTTCTTCCGTTTTAGTATACGAAAAAAAGAGATGGATGTCAATAAAACTATACAATAAATGATAATGAATAATCCCTCTTGATGAGAGTAAACTACAAAGCAGGAGGGAGTGGTGCAAATGCTGGCAGACCGGATTAAGCAGCTGCGGCTGCAATGCGGCTATTCTCAGGCGGAATTGGCCCGGCGGCTCAATGTGACTCGATCTAGTGTAAACGCCTGGGAACTGGGGATTTCCACCCCAACGACTCAGTACATTGTGGAGATGGCGGCACTTTTTCATGTCTCCAGCGATTATCTGTTGGGCATTGAAGCGTCTCGCCGGTTGGACATTAGCGCACTGACAGAAGAGGAAATTCGCTTGGTGTATGACTTGCTCCGTTATTTTGACAGCCATCGTGGCAATCCGGCTTGACTGAGGTTTCAGTGATATGCAGCCCCTATAGCGAAAGGCCCTGCGGCCCGGATATCATTCCGGAAACGCAGGGCCTTTTGCATCCAATAGAAACAAGGAAATAACGCTGGACAACGAGGAAATGGGCCGAAGGGGAGAACGGCGCCAAAAGCTGCCCAACGGGGATGCCAGGAAAAGGGAAAAGGGTTCAGCCGGCTTTTTGCTCCAGACGAAGTTTATCAGCAATGAGGGCGATAAATTCGGAGTTTGTGGGTTTGCCTTTGTTTTTGCTGACAGTATAGCCAAAGAGACTATCAATAAAGTCTACTTTGCCACGGCTCCAGGCTACTTCAATGGCATGGCGGATCGCCCGTTCCACTCGGCTGGGGGTAGTGTTGCATTTTTTCGCAATGGAAGGGTAGAGCTCCTTTGTGATATAATTCAGCACATCCATATCATTAACGGCCATAATAATGGCTTCCCGCATGTAGTGGTAGCCTCGAATATGGGCCGGTACACCAATGTCATGGAGGATAGCAGTTACTTTTGCTTCTAATTGATAGGCACTTTGACCTTCTGGCGCTTCCAGCACAGCGGAAGCACTGGCAGCAGCAATGGGACGGCGCTGGGCGCCTTGTTGAAATTGGCGGATGCGGCTGATGAGCGAATCCATGTCAAAGGGTTTCACAATATAGTAGTCCGCGCCAAGTTCAAATGCCCGCTGAGAAATTTTTTCATGGCACAAAGAGGAGAGAAGGATAAAAACAGGCCGTTTTGCCGGCGGCTGGGCATTGAGCTTTTCCAGTAGACCAAGGCCATCCAGCCGGGGCATGAAGGAATCAATGAGCGCAATGTCCGGCTGAGTATCGAAGATCTTTTGGTAGGCTTGGGTTCCATCTGCCGCTACGGCAACAACTTCAAAATCGGCTTCTTGATTTAGGCGATGTTCGAGCATATCGCAAAAATCTTTGTTATCATCAGCAATCAGTATTTTTGTTTTGATTTGATTCAAAATAATCCCTCCAATAAGATGTTTTTTGAAAAAATTTACAAAGTCGCTCAAAAATAGAAAATATTTCCTTAAAACATATTATATCGGGAACTTTCTTTTCGCACAATAGATAGAAAGACTAAAAATTTATCCATATTTTTACATTATTTTGCAAAGGTTTCACAATTTCAACAGAAAACCATCTTTATTCCACCGTTTTCCCGCATCTTTTGGAAATCAATCTAGGTTGGGGATGGAGGATATGGTTTTGCGCAGAAGGCAAGGAGAAAATCTAGCACCTGAAATAGAAGTTTACTAGGGAAATGGCTGGATCAGGGAATAGCCCAGTGGGGGGAAGTTCAAAAGGGATACTGGAAAGAACAAGCATCCCCTTCCCACCCCACCAACCTCTCCCTGCGCTTTGCCCAAAGGGCAAAAGAGCGCTTCCCTCCCCACTAAAAGCGTGCCCGAAGGGAGGGGCCTGGGGAGGGGCATGCGGGCATCGCAACTTCGAGCCTGCCCCTCCCTGGATGCACCCAGAGGGGGCGGGGAGAAAGCTTCACTCAAAAACCACAGTGCAAAAATCTTATCCGTACTATTTTCTGTTTTTCGTTTTCCCTATCGTAGGTCTTCAAGGGGGCGCTCAGTGCCCAGAAAGGCTGCCCCGCCTCATGCTTTGCCAGACAAAGGAAGGAAAGGCATCGGCTGCTTAAGGCTTGCTTTCCTGTCTTGGCAGGCCATATTGGGCTAAACAGGCATTGGAATAGCGAGGGTCATTGGTGACTTCCTGCCCCATCCAGTCAGGGGGAAGAAAGGCTGTGGCTGCTTCCAGCGAAGGGAACTCCACCTCTGTCGTCCATAGCCCTGTAAGGCTGCCATGATATTGGTCGATTTCGGCGGTATATCCCTCTGCAAGAGGTACAAGATAGCGGGTTTTTTCCACCATCTGGCCTTCTGCTTTAGGTAAGAGATGGGCATATTCCTCTGCACTTAAAGGCAGTTCAAATTCTTCCCGAGCCATGAGGCCCTTTCCTTTTACCGTTAAAATATAGGCCCCGTTTTGACGGCGCAGGCGAATGGTAGGAGAAAAAGAAAGATAGCATTGGCTGATCTCTTTTTTGGGATAATCTTTGAGAGAAAAAGGTAGGGATACAGTGAGAAATTTACGTTCAATCTCCATTTGAGACACCTCTTTTTGTTCTTTTCTTAGAAGGGTAGCACAGACAGGCGAAAAGGACAAGGCAGCACGTTGTTTTTTCCTGGGGAAAGGGCTATAATAGGAGCAGAAAGAGGTGATCGAGATGAAAAAAGCAGCGATTTTTTTGGCAAATGGCTTTGAAGAGGTGGAAGCACTGACGGCAGTGGATTTGCTGCGCCGGGGCGGCGTTGAAGTAGAGATGATCTCCATCCAGAATTGGCGGGTAACAGGCCGCAGTGGTATTGCGGTGGAAGCAGATACATTATTTACAGGCAAAGAAGAGGCGGACTGCTATCTTTTGCCAGGGGGTATGCCAGGAACGAAGTTTTTGCAGGAACAGCAAACATTGGGCGCTTTGCTGCAGGAAAAAGTAGCGCAGGGAAAGATCATTGGTGCGATTTGCGCGGCGCCTATCGTCTTAGGGTATCTGGGCCTTTTAGAGGGAAAACCGGCCTGCTGTTATCCTGGGATGGAAGAAGGCCTGACAGGAGCAAAAGTATCTAAGGCACCTGTTTGTGTAGCGGAAAACATCATCACTTCCCGCGGCGTGGGTACGGCGATACCGTTTGCGCTGACGGTGCTAGCGGCACTGCAGGGGGAAGAAGTGGCCAAAGAAGTGGCTGAATCCATTGTAGCCCAATGGCCCGGGATTGAACGGCCATGAATGAGCTGCAAAAGTATTTTCGCCATCGCCAAGCCCTCACAGATCAATACCTAAAGGGGGATATGACCAAACGGGAATATTTACAGGCCAATTATCAGGCGGTAACGGGGGCGGATTTTGGACCATTTACCATTTTGGATTCGGTGGAAAAATGCCTGTTTAATTATCAATTTTATAACGCTTTAGCAAAAGAACAGCGGAGCATCAGCGTTCATGAAGAAATGGAATTTCCGCTGAAAAAGCAGTTTCAGGCCCAAAGTGACTATTATTATCGGAAAAAGGATGCTGCAACACGCAAAGCCCTGGAATTATTGGAGTATCAAGGGATTGAAGCTTACTTTGTGAAGGTAAAAAGCAGGGCGCTGCGGGGAAAACTTTTTGAGATCATTTGCCATGGGCCTCAGCTTTATCAAATGGTCCTTCATTCTACCAGCCAATCTTTGTTACAGCGGCTGCGGGAAGAAGGCGTTTTTGTGGAAGGAAGCCGGGTATCGGTGATCGATGCTTATATCAATGCCAGATATTAAGTTAGACGCTCGTCTTTGGAGAGGGGAACCAAAGGCGGGCGTCTTTGACTATCAAAACGGAGCATTGTGTTGTAAAGGAAACATGATTTTCTGTGCTAAACAGCGGGTCAGCAACTTTTTGGATACCATCAACCCCAAAGGATGGACCTCAGGCACAGGGAAAAGAGTGACTGGAACATAGCCCCAAGAGGGAAAAAGATAGGACAAACAAAAAAGCAAAGGAAAGCGTTTATCAAGCGAATCCAGGAAACAGAAAACCTGCCATCTCCTTCATCATACGATTTTTCATACAGCCATGGAGCTCACTGCCGGATAGGATTAGGGGAAGCATTCTTATGGTGAGCTTGTTCCAGAGCCAGCAGGAATGCCTTTACTTCCAGCCCACCACGATAGCCAGTGAGACTGCCATCACGGCCAATGACCCGGTGGCAGGGAATGAGAATCGGTAAGGGATTGCGGGCATTAGCGCTGCCTACGGCTTGAGCACCTTTGGGGCAGCCTACCTGGCAGGCTAACTGACCATAGGAGATGGTTTGGCCATAGGGAATTTGCATCAATACCTGCCACACCTTTTTTTGAAAAGCAGTGCCTTTTGGAGCCAGAGGCAGAGAAAAATGCCATCGCGTGCCGGCAAAATATTCTGCCAGTTGCTGCCGACAGGCCTGCAGAAGGGGCGTTTCATCCTGGTGAGGGCCAGGGGCAGCGGAGAAAGACAGCTCAGTGAGAGCGCCGTTCGCTTCAGTGAGCAAAAGAAACCCTTTGGGATAGGGGAAAAATCCTTGTGCCACAGCAAAACCTCCTTTTTTAATGACTTAATGCAGGCTGTTTTTCTTAATCTTAGAAAAAAACAGCGATGATGTCAATGGCTTCGAGCGGCTCGGTAGGCGTTTGCTAAAAGGGTATCTTGGGATAAGGCATAGGTGGCAGCCTGAACGCCGGGTGGGGGCGCCAGGGCATTTTGTTGATCTTGATAAACCACAAAGGCGAGGGATTGGCTGCGCAGGGCATGATAAACATTGGGTAAGGCCAGGGCTACGGCGTCTTGACAATAACGGTGGGTGGACGTATCAAAGGAAGAAATGCCAAGACCGGTGATGGCAATGGGCAGCGAGGTTTGGGCAGACAGCAGGCGCAGGGTAAAAGTCAGGCGGGGAAGCGCTTCTTCAGGCGTAGAAAAACAGCTGATGCCCAAAAAGTCGAAGCGGTTTTGGGGCGGGCAGAAAGAAAAGGCATAGGCGGCATCGTCCGCTGGCAGGCTCCAAATCAAGCGGACATTGGGGGCGTACTGGCGGAAAATAGCTGCAGCTTCAGACCAGTTGGCTTGATAAATCAGTGGGTTTTGACAAAGCATCGGGTCATAGGGGAATAAATTAAGATAGATGGCGCCGGAAAAAGAGGCGGCAGATTGGGCGAAGGAGCGCAGCCTGGCGGCAGAAGGAAATTGGCCATCGAAAGAGGGGCGCAGCGTCAGCAAAGGCGTTTTGTCAGCCCAAAGACATTGGCGCACGAAGGAAAAGGGAAAGGGGTCCGCATCGGTAAAGGAAGAGGAAAAAATCGTATGGTTTCCTAAGATATGTTCTGCTTGACTTAATTGGGCAAAAGAGACCCCGCCCGTTTGGCCAAGACCATAGGCGGGCGCCGCTGCCGCTTGCACCGTTGGGGGGAAAAGCAAGCAAATAGCCATAAGCAGCGTCAGTAAAATACAAAGGGGTTTCATCCACAGACCTCCTTTTTTACGATTAGTATGGGCAAAGCCAAGGAGAAGTATACCATTTTGAAGAATTAGGAGAAGAAAGCGGAAAAAGGCTGGTTTTTTCTGACCATTTTTCTTTGGACGTGGTACAATGAGACAAAGCTAGCCTGAAACGGCAAAGGAGGAGGTATATCGATGAAAACGGAACAAGATCTGAGGGCGCTGTTAACGCGCATAGATCATCGGGGGTATCCGGCATATAAAGATTTGACGGGGGCATACCAGTTAGGCCGGTTTGTATTATCCATTGACCATGTACAGGGGGACCCCTTTGCTGCACCATCCCAGCTATCGGTGCGGCTTGACGCCAAGGAGGCGGCGTTTCCGGCATCTCTTTTTCGGTTGCCCCGGCAAAAACGGGCGCTGGAGGACACCTTAACCCGGCGATTTGGAAAGCTGTTGGAAGAGGTTTCTTTTCGCGTCAAAGGATCGGGACAAAGCGGACGCATGGGGACCTGTCCTTGCGGGCCGGAGATTGTGGAGCGATCCTCCTGCCATATAGACGACAAAGGGAATGTTGTGGCACGTCTGGAAGCGGGGTTTCCTGCCGCTGGTCGTACCATCCAGGCCCGAGGGCTAGAGCGGATGCTGTTGGAGTTTTTACCTCGGTGCGTGACAGATGCGTTATGCTATGACCAGTGGGATAAAAAGACACTGCAGGCCGTAGCGGACTTAGCACAAGACCAGGAGGCCATCCGCACCCAGATGGCGCAGCAGGGGCTTTGCGCCTTTGTGGCAGATGGCAGTATTTTGCCTCGAGCTTCAGGCGTATCGGAACAGCCAATGGCGGGGGCAGTGCCGTTTTATGCGCCAGAAAGCATGGCAGTGAAAATGACGCTGCCCAAAGGCGGCGTACTGCGGGGTATGGGCATTGCTCGGGGGATCACACTCATCTGCGGCGGGGGCTATCATGGAAAAAGCACATTGCTGCAAGCGATAGAAAAAGGGGTGTATGACCATATTGCCGGGGATGGACGGGAATATGTCCTTACGGATGAAACGGCCATGAAGATTCGTGCAGAAGATGGTCGCAGCGTTTACAAGACGGATATTTCTCTCTTTATTCATGACTTGCCCAGTGGCAAGGATACCCGCAATTTTACCACAAAAGACGCCAGCGGCTCCACGTCTGAGGCGGCCAATGTGGTGGAGGCGATGGAAGCAGGCAGCCGGCTGCTGTTATTAGATGAGGACACCAGCGCAACGAACTTTTTGGTGCGGGATGCGTTGATGCAGCGGGTAATTTGCCGGGAGATGGAACCGATTACGCCCTTTTTAGATCGCATTGAAGCACTTTATACTCAGTTTGGAGTATCGGTGGTATTGGTGGCAGGCAGCTCTGGTGCTTTTTTTCATCCTGCAAACCATATCTTGCAAATGGACCGGTATGTACCTAAGGATATTACGGCCATAGCCAAAAAAGCGGCGGCAGCGTTTCCTTTGCAGCAGACGGACTTACCTTCTGTAAAGATGCCTTGCTTTGATCGCCGGCCAAAGGCACCAGCGCTGACAGGTGAAAGGGTGAAGATAAAACCATTGGGGATGGATAGCTTGGCATTGGGGCGGGAGACCTTGGACTTACGAGCCGTGGAGCAGATCATATCCTCGGAAGAGACAGCGGCATTGGGCTACTGCTTGCGGTATGCCGCCCGACATCTGATGGATGGAAAGCGTACCGTGCAGCAAGTGGTGGATGCACTGGAAGAGGTTTTAAACCAACAAACCGTGGCGGCATTGGGAGAAGGAAGGGCGGTACCTTTTTTGGTTCGGCCCCGCCGTCAAGAGATATTTGCTGCCATTGACCGATATCGGGAGCTGACGTTCTAACGCATACCCTGTGCCCATCTTGCATAAAATGGATGGCAGGGGGGTGCAGAGATGAGAAAAAAACAAGCCTTTGCCTATGGCCGTTTTTTTGGGCAGATGGCCTTGTCTGTGCTGGTGTTGGCGGCACTGGGGCTGGCCGCTGGGCCAAAGGCAGACCCTGCCCAAGCGGTATTTGGATTTTCCCCTTCCACACCTTCTTCCACAGCTCAAGCAGATCGGATTGCCCCGGTGGGCGAGGAGGAGTTGACGGCGGAAGCAGAAGTGGCTGTAGGGCCCCAATGGCAGGTGACGGCGGAAGAATTAGAGGATTTATCAAACCTAGAGTATTTAAAAAGCCATTTTTATATTGTGGATAGCCGAACGGCTTTGCTGCCCGGCGATGTGGATGCTCAGGATTTTTTGGCCCGGGATTTTTCTTTGGATCGAACGGAAGAAGGGCCAAAGGTATTGATTTTCCATACCCATTCCCAGGAAAAATTTGCAGACAGTGCCGGGGTATCCGAAGGGGTATGGGGCGTAGGCGAATATCTGAAGGAGCAGCTGGAACAGCGATATGGCATTTCCGTACTCCATCATCCAGGGCAGTACGATATTGTGGATGGTCAAAGCCAGATTTTGGGGGCATATGAACGTATGGAGCCAGATATCCGGCAGGTGTTAGAAGAAAATCCTTCCATTGAGTTAGTCATTGATTTACATCGGGATGGGGTCAATGAATCGGTGCATTTGGTAGAAGAAGTAAATGGAAAGCCCTGTGCCAAAATTATGTTTTTTAATGGTATGTGCCGTCTCATGGAAGATGGCCAGCCTACGGAGCTGACAAACCTCGCTAACCCGTACCGGCAAGATAATCTGGCGCTGTCTTTTCAAATGCAGGTAGCGGCCGAACATCTTTACCCAGGGTGGGCAAGAAATGTTTATCTCAATGCATACCGGTACAGCTTACATATGAAGCCAAAAAGTCTGTTGGTGGAGGTAGGCGCCCAGACCAATACATATGAGGAGGCTTGTAATGCGATGGAATTGCTGGCAGATGTGATTGCTAGTGTAGTTGGATAAACAAAAGGGTGTTTTTTGCATATAAATTAGGGTATAATAAAAAAGAACCTATTCGCTCCCATTTGCTGGAGCATAGTTAGACTACAAAAGAGGAGGAAGATAAGATGACAAATGGACAACAGCCAGGCCAATCGGGCCAGAAGCCGCCCCAAAATCAGGGCGGACCAAATGAAACAAAAACATTGATTTGGTTTATGGTAATTGCACTGATTTGCACCTGTCTTTTTAATATGCTGATTGCTTCTTTTTCCAGCAGCACGGCAGAGGAAATCCCCTATAGTCAGTTTCTGACCATGGTGGATGATGGGCAGGTAGAAGCGGTGGAAGTAGAAGACGACCGGCTTTTGATCCAAGCCAAACCAGACCAGCAAGATCAGCAAGATACCAATGGGTTTTACCGTCAAAGTCCGTCTTATTACTACACGGGCCTGATTGATGACCCATCGCTATGGCAGCGGCTGGATGACGCAGGGGTGGTTTTTGGAAAGGCCGTAGTGAATAATTCGCCCATTCTTGATTTCATTGTGGCATGGGTTTTGCCCATTGTATTAATTTATGTGGTGTTTTCCTTTTTTATGCGCTCTATGGCCAAACGCATGGGCGGCGGACCATTGGGCATGGGAAAAAGCAATGCCAAAGTATATATGCAAAAAGAAACAGGCGTGACGTTCGCAG
The DNA here is from genome assembly GCA_904381335.1 of Candidatus Neoanaerotignum galli. Classification (GTDB taxonomy): domain Bacteria; phylum Bacillota; class Clostridia; order Lachnospirales; family Anaerotignaceae; genus Neoanaerotignum; species Neoanaerotignum galli. The sequence continues at coordinate 14,191 of CAJFIN010000020.1, forward strand.
ATGTGGCTGGGGAAGAAGAGGCCAAGGAAAGTTTGATGGAAATTGTGGACTATCTGCATAACACAGAAAAGTACACAAAAGTGGGCGCAAAGCTTCCCAAAGGGGCGCTGCTGGTAGGCCCTCCGGGAACAGGTAAGACTCTGCTGGCAAAAGCAGTGGCAGGGGAGGCCAAAGTGCCGTTTTATTCCCTGACAGGATCAGACTTTGTGGAGATGTTTGTGGGTGTTGGCGCCAGCCGGGTAAGAGATTTGTTTAAACAGGCGGCGGAAAATGCACCGTGCATCATTTTTATTGATGAGATTGATGCCATTGGGAAAAGCCGGGATAACCAGCTGGGCTCCAATGATGAGCGGGAGCAGACATTAAATCAGTTGCTAAGTGAAATGGATGGCTTTGATCCCAGTAAGGGAATCGTGGTACTGGGCGCCACCAACCGGCCGGAAGTGCTGGATCCGGCACTGCTGCGTCCGGGTCGGTTTGACCGGCGGGTCATTGTGGATAAGCCTGACTTAAAGGGCCGGGAAGAAATTTTGAAAGTGCATTTAAAAGACGTTAAAGTGGACTCTGATATTGATTTACACAAAGTGGCCCTGGCCACCAGCGGCGGCGCTGGCGCAGATTTGGCCAATATTGTCAATGAGGCGGCACTGCGGGCGGTACGCCTGGGACGGGATAAGGTAACCCAGGAAGACCTGATGGAGGCAGTGGAAGTCATCATCGCCGGCAAGGAAAAGAAAGACCGCATCATGAACGAAAAAGAACGCCGGATTGTGGCATATCACGAAGTGGGCCATGCCCTGGCAGCGGCTCTGCAAAAGCATAGCCAGCCGGTACAAAAGATCACCATTGTGCCGCGTACCATGGGCGCTTTAGGCTATACCATGCAGATGCCAGAAGAAGAACGGTATCTGATGACCAAAGAAGAAATTTTGGATCAGATTACCACGCTGACCGCAGGACGGGCGGCAGAAGAAGTGATCTTTCATTCTGTAACGACAGGTGCGGCCAACGATATTGAGCAGGCAACAAAGCTAGCGCGCAGTATGGTCAGCCAGTACGGGATGAGCGATACCTTTGGCATGATGGGCTTAGAAAGTATCCAAAACAAGTATTTGGATGGACGCAGTGTATCCAATTGTTCGCCCCAGACCCAGGCTCAACTGGATGAGGAGGTGCGCCGGATTGTGGCGGAAGCGCATCAAAAGGCCATCCATCTGCTGGAACAGCATGTGGAAGCACTGCACCGGATTGCGGCATTCTTACTGGAAAAAGAGACCATTACCGGTGAAGAGTTTATGGCTATCTTGAAAGAGGCCGATCCGGATGCAATCCGCCAGGAGGGATCAGAGGCGCCAGCTAATGAAAGCCAGACGAGTAAAGAAGCGTCCAAAGACATCGCTGCTGCTCCCAGTGGGACACTTTCCGCCCAAGAGCCGGGAAAAGCAGATACGGCTGACCCGAAAGAACAAAAGGAAGCAGATCAGAACAACAAGGGTGAAAATTAAAAAAAGGACCGGCTTTATACCGGTCTTTTTTTATCAAAAATCAGAAGCTGCGCATGAAAGGCAAGGAAAAGGGAAAAAGACAAGGCTTAAAATGATCAAAAACGCCATTGTCGCTGGTTCCCTGGCTGTATCCATAGCGCAGGTCGGGCTGAGACACAGAAAAAAGCCATTGTGTAGGGACGAAAGAGAAGTCCCAAAGCCCCTTGCCATGGCATGTTGGAAGCAAAAAGCGGGGCGGCTTTTTATTTTACATCATCGGCACAAGGACGCTGCATTTCTTGATCCATGGCATTGGCCACTCGTTTGGAAAAGGCCACCGCTTCCACCACAGTTCGGGCGCCAAATACCACATCGCCGGAGGCATAGACCCGGCGGCAGGTAGTCAACCCATTTTCATCGGTGATCAGGAACCCTTGTTCCGAACCTTGAAGGCCTTGGGTGGTGTGGATGAGTTTATCTTTGGGACTTTGGCTGATGGCAATAATGGTGGTATCTGCCTGCTCTTGTTCCGGCTGACTGGCATAGCCTTGCAGATTTCCCTCATCATCCAGCAGAGCTAGACGAAAGAGAGGACCTTCATCATTGATGGCCATGATCTGGCGGCAGAATTGAAATTCTGCACCATCCAGTTTGGCATAAGCCACTTCATCCTCAGAAGCACGAATACGAGTGCCTCTGGCATATAAGGTGACATGGCGGGCTCCCTTACGCAGGCAAGTGCGGGCCACATCCACCGCCGTATTGCCGGCCCCGATGACGGCCACCCGATCACCTACATCATGGCCGTCTGGGTTTGCCAAGTAATTAATGGCATAAAGCACATCGCCCCGGCTTTCTCCGGGGATGCCTAATTTTTTAGGCCGCCATACGCCAGTGCCGATAAACACACTATCATAACCATCGGCAAAAAGATCACCAATTTCTAATGTGCCGCCAATGGTGGTGTCTAGGCGGATTTGGATGCCGATTTCCAACAGCTTTTTCCGATAGCGCTCCAAAATGGTTTTTGGCAGGCGATAATCAGGGATACCATACTGGAGCATACCGCCGATTTTTTCTTTCGCCTCAAAGATAACGATCTGATACCCTTTTTGGGCCAGAAGAAAGGCGATGGTGATGCCAGCCGGGCCGGAGCCTATGACGGCGACTTTTTTCCCGTTTTTGGGAGCACAAGAGAGGTGCATTTTGTCAAAGTAGGTGTTAGAGACATATTGTTCGATGGCGCTGAAATGGACGGGTGTGCCTTTGCGGCCCAGCACGCAGTGGCCTTCACATTGTTGGCCATGGTTGCAGACCAAAGCGCACATTACGGATAAGGGGTTATTTTGAAACAGCATCTCTCCGGCACCATTGAGGTCTCCTTGCTTTAGGCGGGCAATGACCTGGGGAATGGGAGTGGAAACAGGGCATCCTTTCACACATTGGGGTACTTTACAGTTCAGACAGCGGTTGATCTCATCAAGCAGATAGACAGACATGGGTGACTCCCCTTCTTTCTGATATTTTTAGTAAACAAAAGTGGACTTTTTCCTTTGACTTTTTCATTGTAACCCTGCCGTTTTGGACTGTCAATGACGAAAAAAACAGGGGAGACCATGCAAAAACAGCATGACTTTTTCCATGAGAGAAGGGCAATCTGATGGACCCCTTGCCCGAAGGGGGCAGTTTTTGTTATAATGCCCATGGTAAGGAAAGAAAAAAAGGGGAGAAAAGTGTGGCACGGCGAATTTTGGCATATTTTAAAAAAGATGTGGTATTTACAGTCAGCTTGATCTTAGCGGCAGGGTCTTGTGTATTGGTGCCGCCAGGGCCGGTATATGCATCTTATTTAGATTGGCATACACTGATTATGCTGTTTTGTTTAATGGTCATTGTGGAAGGAATCCGGCAGACAGGCGCTTTTTTGACACTGGGGCAGGGCTTGCTGCATCGGGTTAAATCGCCCCGGGGCGTAGCAGCGGTATTGGTATTTTTGTGTTTTTTTGCCAGTATGCTGGTGACAAATGATGTTTCTTTATTGACGTTTGTGCCTTTTGGTATGGGAATTTTAGAGATGACGGGGCTGCGGCGGCAGCTTCCTCTGACGGTGGTGTTGATGACCATTGCGGCTAATTTAGGCAGCATGTTTACGCCCATTGGCAATCCCCAAAACATCTATCTTTTTTCCCTTTCTGGCATGAGCGTGGGCAGTTTTTTTATCTTAATGCTGCCATATACCCTGTTGGCAGCGGTGCTGCTAGCGGCAAGTTTATGGCTGGGCGTGCCAAAGGGAATGCTGCCGGTGGCCAGCCAAGGAAAAGCGCTTCTTTCTGCAAGAGAGCTGCTGCCATATGGGGTATTGTTTGCCTGTGCAATTGCCACCGTCAGTGGGGCTCTGCCGGATGGGGTTTTATTGGGCATTGTGGTAGTCGTACTGCTATGGAAAAAAAAGGAGCTTTTGCTGCAGGCTGATTTTGGCTTGCTGCTGACGTTTGTTTTTTTCTTTATTTTTACGGGCAATTTAAATGCGCTGCCTCAGCTGCGGGCCATGATGGAGCAAGCGCTGGCGGGCAGGGAAACGTTGGTGAGCATATTGCTCAGCCAGGTGATCAGCAATGTGCCGGCAGCCATGCTTTTAAGTAATTATACAAATCAAATCTCCGCCTTGATTGTGGGCACCAACCTGGGCGGTTTAGGCACGCTCATTGCTTCTATGGCCAGCCTTATTTCTTATAAGCAGGTGGCAGTGCAGTATCCGAAAGAAAAGAAAAAGTATTTTTGCTTATTTACGACGTATAACATCGGATTTTTATTATTACTTTATGGACTTTACATACTGTTGTCTTAAAAAGGAAAGAAGGATCAGAGATGCACTTAACAAATGAGATTGTACTATTTGATCTGGATGGAACGGTGATCGATTCTTTAGAAGGAATCATGAATGCCATTGACGTTTGCTTTGCCCATGCGGGGCTCCCTCCGATTACTACAGAGGAATTTTTGCCTTTTGTGGGGCCGCCCATCATTGACACTTTGCAAACCCACTTTCATTTAACCAAGGCTCAAGCCCAGGACGCGATGACGGCCTATCATAGCTATTACCGAGTCAAAGGGTGGAAACAATGCCGCTTATATGACGGGATGCAGGCACTGTTTGCGGCATTAAAAGCGAAGGGCAAGAAGCTGGGCCTGGCCACCAATAAGCCTCACGAATATGCACAGGAGATCTTAGAAGATAAAAAAGTGGCACACTATTTTGATTATATTGGCGGAACAACGGATACGATTCATGAAAAAAGTCAGGTAGTAGCCGATTGTTTAGCTCATTTGGGATCAGATGCGATTATGGTGGGGGATCGGAAGTTTGATGTAGAAGGAGCTAAAAAAGCAGGCGTATCAACAGTGGGTATTACCTATGGCTATGGTACGCGGGAAGAACTGCTGGCGGCGGGAGCCATTTGGGTTGTGGATACGCCGGAGGAAGTGGTAGCATTATTTTAGGAAAAAACTGCTTTGGAGTGGTTTGGGCTTTTGTAGAAGGATTTACAATGAAACGTCTCTGATGTATAATCATTTGTAGTTATGGAGCGTATGTTCCAAACAGCGAAAACAGCGAAATGCAAAGGAGGTTCCCCAAATGAGATATTTTGTAATGTTATGCGATGGGATGGCAGACTATCCGATTGCCTCTTTAGGAGAAAAAACGCCGATGGATGTGGCAAAAAAAACAACCATGAATGCATTGGCGTCAGAAGCGCTGGTGGGAAAGGTAAAGACGGTGCCCGATGGGATGAAACCCGGCAGCGATGTGGCAAACCTAGCGGCGATGGGATTTGATCCCACCACATGTTATACGGGCCGCTCCCCCTTAGAGGCATTGAGCATTGGCATTGACATGGCGGATACGGATATTGCTTTTCGCTGTAATTTGGTGACGCTGACTGACGAGGCAGATTATGCCCAAAAGACAATGGCCGATTACAGTGCGCAGGAAATCAGCTCGCAAGAAGCATCTCAGCTGATCGATGCCATTAATGAAGCCTTTTCAGATGAGCAGATCCACTTTTATGCCGGCGTTAGCTATCGGCATTGTATGATTTGGAAAGGCGGTCCCAATGGACTGGATCTGACTCCGCCCCATGATATTTCTGACCGCGTGATTGGACCATACTTGCCAAAACAGCCAAAGATTTTGGCATTGATGGAAAAAAGCTATGAGGTGCTCAAAGACCATCCGGTTAATCAGGCCAGAAAAGCCCGGGGATTGCGACCGGCAAATTCCATTTGGTTATGGGGAGAAGGTACCCGGCCATCCATTCCCAAATTTGCGGAAGCTTTTGGACTGACAGGGACGGTTATCAGCGCAGTGGACTTAATCAAAGGCATTGGCATTGGTACGGGATTTGAAGTGGTGGATGTGCCTGGAGCAACGGGCAATATCGACACAAATTTTGCCGGAAAAGGTCAGGCGGCGATTGATGCTTTCCGCAGAGGGCGAGACTATGTATATGTACACGTGGAAGCGCCAGATGAATGCGGTCATCAGGGGGATTTGGAAAACAAAATCCGCGCCATTGAACGGATTGACCAGGATATCCTAGGACCAGTGGTGGCGGCGCTGAAACAAGATGGGGAGCCCTTTAGCGTATTGGTTATGCCAGACCATCCTACGCCGATCGCCACCAAGACCCACGCCATGGATCCGGTACCATTTTTGATTTGGAGAAGCGATGAAAAACGCCAGGGGGTTGATCATTTTACGGAAGAGACGGCGGGACAGACCGGTGTTTTTTATGAAAGCGGCAAAGCATTGGGTCAGGAATTTTTAAAAGACGCCCTGGCAAAGCAGTGAAAAAAAGAACAGTTTTTCGTGGATAAATTCACAAGAAAAAAGACAGTGTCATACGGCATGGCTGCATTGCCCTACCTAGTGGGACCCCCTTTTTCATGACCAGTTTTTTGGCAGACATGATTTGAAAAATACGGCAAAAATTGAAGAAAAATAGACAATTTTTTAACGAAAAGACGGGATTTTCCTACGTTTTTCTGACAAAAAAACCGCGCAGCAAAGCCGGCGGCGGCGGAAAAGATTTTCCGTGGTACTATTGATTTTTTTCTAGTGAGAAGATATAATATAGGCTGTATGAAGGTGGGCGCTGCATGGACGATTGTTCATTTTAGGAGTAAATGGAGGTTTGTTCCAATCGGCGTTTGCCCGAAAACGACAGAACCAAGGAGGCGGTTTGATGTACACATTGGGAATCGATATCGGTTCAGCATCAAGCAAGGTAGTTATTTTAAAAGACGGACGCGATATCGTTGCCGAAGAAGTCGTTCAGTTTGGAACAGGTTCTTCGGGCCCGGATCGCGTGCTCCATCAGGCTTTCACCAAGTCGGGGCTTACCTTTGACGATATGGCAAAGGTGGTAGCCACGGGTTATGGACGTTTTTCTGTGGAGCAAGCCCAAAAGCAGATCAGCGAGATCAGCTGTCATGCCAAAGGGATTTTCTTTCTGGTTCCCACAGCCAGAACCATCATCGATATCGGCGGTCAGGACGCCAAGGCGATTAAACTCGATAAACGGGGAATGGTCAGCCAGTTTTTTATGAACGATAAGTGCGCCGCTGGTACAGGAAGGTTTTTGGAAGTGATGAGCCGGGTATTAGAAGTGCCCCTGGATAAAATGGCCGAATATGACAGCAAAGCTTCGGAAGTGGTTTCTGTCAGCAGCACCTGTACGGTGTTTGCCGAATCAGAAGTGATCTCTCACCTTTCCAATAATGTTCCGAAAGAAAATATTATCGCCGGTGTGCATGCATCTGTGGCAAGCAAGGCCTGCGGTTTGGCATATCGGACTGGCCTGGAGGAAGACATCGTTATGAGCGGCGGTGTGGCCCAGAATGAAGGTGTGGTTCGTGCCATCAGCAAGGAACTGCAAAAAAAGGTGATCGTTGCTCCTCATCCGCAAGTGGTGGGCGCTTTAGGCGCTGCACTGTTTGCCTATGATGAAGCAAAGAAAGTACAATAAATTTATTTAGGAAAGAGGGATAACGCATGAGTGAAGTAGAAGGAATGACGGCAAAACAAAAACTGGTGTACTATCAGGACAAGATGTACAAAGATGCTTTGGAAGGCAAAGCCAAAGGTGAGCTGGTATGTTGGTCCTCCTCCATCGCCCCCTGTGAATTTTGCGAGACGATGGGTATCCACATGATCTATCCAGAAAACCATGCCGCAGCTGTTGGTGCAAAACATGGTGCACTAGCTATGATAGAGATCGCAGAACGTCGGGGTTATTCTCTGGATATTTGCTCCTATGCGCGGATCAACCTGGCTTATATGGATCTGCTTGTGGAAGAGGCAAAAACGGGTGTAACCCCCAAAGAATTGGAAGAATGCCCCGGCCCTCGGATTCCCCTGCCGGATGTGATCATCACCTGCAACAATATCTGTAATACCCTTTTGAAATGGTATGAAAACCTGGCTGTAGAACTGAATATCCCTTACATCATCATTGATGTACCTTATGTTCATCATTGGCCTATTCCCGAATATACCAAAGAGTATATCGCTGATCAGTTTGAATATGCCATCAAACAGCTGGAAGACCTGTGTGGCAAACCTTTCGACCGCCAGAAATTCATTGAAGTACAGGAACAGTGCCAGCGCTCCGTGGACGCTTGGGACAGAGCTATGGGTAAAGCTTGTATCGTACCTTCTCCTCTGAACGGCTTTGATATGTTCAACTTCATGGCTTTGATTGTATGTGCGAGAGCAAAATATGCTGCTGAAGATACCTTCAACACCCTGGCTGATGAACTGCAGGCAAAAGCTGACCGCGGCGAAGACGCTTTCAAAGGCGGAGAGAAATTCCGTATCGCTTGGGAAGGTATTGCTTGCTGGCCATATCTGTCTCACACCTATAAATCTCTGAAGAGCCTGGGCTGCAACATGGTAGGTTCTACCTATCCTGGCGCTTGGAGCATCCATTATACGGTTGGCAACATGAAAGAAATGGGTGCAGCCTACTGCAAGATGTACTCCAATACCGAATTGGCGCATAAGGTTGACGTTATCACCGATGTATTGACTAGCACCAGCAGCACCGGTATCACTTACCACCTCAACAGAAGCTGTAAGCTGATGAGCTTCCTGAACGTGGAAACGGCTGAAATCGTTAAAGAAAGAACGGGCGTTCCCTATGTAAGCTTCGATGGTGACCAGACTGACCCCAGAAACTTCTCTCCAGCTCAGTTTGACACCCGTGTGGAAGCATTGGCTGAAATTATGGAAGAAAACAAAAACAAATAATTTGTGAGGGGGACGTGAAAAATGAGCAAAGTAGAAACTATCGTAGCAAATTTCAAGGCGATCGCCTCCAATCCGAAGAAGGCCATTGCTGATGCACAGGCAAAAACCGGCAAACCTGCCGTGGGCGTTCTGCCTGTATATACGCCGGAAGAAATCATTTATGCTGCTGGCGCACTGCCTGTTGGCTGCTGGGGAAAAGCAACAAAAACCATCTCTAAAGCCAGAACCTATCTGCCTGCTTTTGCCTGCTCGATTATGCAGTCGATCATGGAAATGGAGCTGGAAGGCGTATATGATGACCTGAAGGCTGTTGTTGTATCCTCTCCTTGTGACACATTGAAATGTATGGGTCAAAAATGGAAAGGCAAATGCCCTGTGATCCAGTTTGTTCATCCTCAAAACAGAGGGCTGGCCAGCGCAAATACGTTTCTGGTGGAAGAATACAAATTGGTTCGTCAGAGACTGGAAGAAGCTCTTGGCGTAAAAATTACGGATGAAGCCATTAACGAGGCTATCGAAGTATATAATGAAAACCGTCAGGCTACGCGTAAATTCCTGGAAGTGGCTGCTTCTTATCCGCAGATCATCACACCTGTGGTACGTCATGCCATTATGAAATCCAGATTCTTCATGGATAAGAAAGATCACACGGCTGCCATTAAAGAACTGACGGCTGAATTGGAAGCAATGCCTGTGGAAGCTTGGAACGGCAAGAAAGTAATCCTGACCGGCATCACGGCAGAGCCTGATGAATTCTTAGAAATCTTGGAAGAGTTTGGTCTGGCTGTTGTAGCTGATGACTTGGCTCAGGAAAGCCGTCAGGTACGTGTAGATGTACCCGATGGGGATGAAGATCCGCTGATGCGCCTTGCAAAACAGTGGCAGAATATGTATGGCTGCTCTTTAGCCACCGACCGGGATAAAAAACGGATCCCCATGCTGGTGGAGATGGTGGAAAAATACGGTGCAGACGCCCTCATCTATTGCCAGATGAAGTTCTGCGATCCGGAAGAATTTGACTATCCATTGCTGTACACCCAGCTGGAAAATAAAGATATCCGCAATCTGATGATCGAGATTGACCAGCAGGCCAACTCTCTGGAACAGATCCGTACAAGAGTACAGAGCTTTGCAGAAATGATGTAATTTTTCTGGCATCTCCGGTTGCTGCCATTTGGCTGGGCGGCAGCCGTGGATTCCGCTGGAAACGGTATTGCCGTTTCGGCGCATAGTCTATGCTTGCGGGTAAGGCGCCAGAAGGTGTTCGGTGGCTTCCGGCATCTTTTTGGCGGGCATCTATTCTGGAAGGTGCTCAGAGCCAAAGAAGGCAATGATTGCCGCCCGCTTCCCATTTGTCCAAAGAAAAAGGAGGAAATATTCCAATGGCAACCTTTCAAGAGCAATATCAGGCTAAGCTGACCACCCCTGACGAAGCAGTGAAAGTCGTAAAAGACGGCGACTGGATCTACTACGGTGAATTTGTGACCATCACCCCCGTGCTGGATGCCGCTTTGGCCAGAAGAAAAAATGAACTCCATGATATCCATGTGGAAACCTGTACCCTGAAGCTGAACACGGCGATTTATCAGGCTGACCCTGACCGGGAAGTATTTGATATTGACGACCGTTCTTTGACAGCTCAGTCCAGAAGACAGTCTGCCTATCATATCCCTGGCACCTATGAAGAGTTCGGCCGTTTGGCAGAAATCAGAAAGATCAATGTAGCATTTATTGCTACCTGCCCCATGGATGAACATGGCTTCTTCAACACTTCTACCACCTGCTCTTACATTCCTTCTGTACTGGAAAGCGCAGATTATGTCATCATTGAAGAAAATGAAGCCTTCCCTCATGTTTATGGCGGCGACTTTACGGCCATCCATATTTCTCAGGTACATGCCATCGTAAAAGGCAATGGCCAGCCTCTGGAATCCCTTCCGAAGGGACCTGCCAGCGATGTGGATACCAAGATCGCTGAAAACGTAATGAAAGAATTGGAAGACGGTTGTTGCCTGCAGCTGGGTATCGGCGGTATCCCTGACAAGATTGGTGAAGCTATTGTAAACAGCGATATCAAAGATCTGGGCGTTCATACTGAAATGATGATGGACTCCTTTATGAGCCTGTATAAAGCTGGTAAAGTGACCAACCGTTGCAAACAGATCAATAAAGGCAAAATGGTATTCACCTTTGCAATGGGCTCTACAGCTCTGTATGAGTTCCTGGATAAGAACGAGAACTGCTTGAAGTTCCCTGCTTCTTACACCAATGATCCGTTTGTAATCATGCAGAACGATAAAGTGTTTGGCGTAAATAACTGCCTGCACATCGATTTGTATACCCAGGTTTCTTCTGAATCTGTAGGTCCAAAACAGATCTCCGGCGTTGGCGGCCAGTGGGATTTCATCTACGGTGCATTCCGTTCCAAAGGCGGTAAAGGTTTCGTTTGCATGAACTCCACGGCAACCAGAAAAGACAAAGATGGTAACATGAAGGTAGAATCCAGAATTGTTCCCTCTTTTGCTCCTGGAACCAATATAACCCTGGCTCGTTTCTTCACCTTCTATGTAGCTACTGAATATGGCTGCACCAACATGAAGGGTCTGTCTACCTGGCAGAGAGCAGAAGAAATCATTAAACTGGCTCACCCTGACTTCCGGGATGGCCTGATTAAAGATGCAGAGAAGTTTGGCATCTGGAGACCTTCTAACAAGAGATAATTGCTCTATTAGAACGTGGCAATATAGAAAAGCAACAAAAACCGCTGGATTGTTTCGGCGGTTTTTTATTGCCATAAAGAGGAATCTGCGCTATACTAGGAGCGATAGGGAAGGAGGAGAGAACATGCCGGAGGTATGGTTCCCCCATTTAGGGATTAAGATCGCTCATTTGAATCGAGTGGCATTTACAGTTTTTGGATTTAACATCTATTGGTATGGGCTGATTATTGCCTGTGCCATTGTTGCGGCAGTGTTGTTGGTGCAGCACGAAGCGAAACGTACAGGCCAGGACGCGAATGCCTATATGGATTTTGCTGTGGGCGCTATTATAATTAGTATTATTGGCGCCAGAGTGTATTATGTGATCTTCTCCTGGGATATGTATCGGGATAATTTACTGGAAATTTTCAATTTTCGCCATGGCGGATTGGGTATCTATGGCGCAGTGATCGCTGGGATTGCATATGGCATTTTTTATGCATGGAAAAAAAAGAAAAACTTTTGGCTGATGACAGATACTGTGCTGCCTAGTTTGCTGTTGGGTCAATTGTGTGGCCGTTGGGGCAATTTTTTTAACCGGGAGGCGTTCGGCGGATATACAGATGGTCTCTTTGCGATGCGATATCTGAAAAATCAAGTGGCAAGCGCAAATTTGACACCGGATATTTTGGCACATACGATCGTGGTCAATGGGGCAGAGTATATTCAGGTTCATCCCACCTTTTTATATGAGAGCATGTGGAACCTGGCATGGTTCATTTTTTTATTGCTGCTGCGGAAATACAAAAAGAGTTTTGATGGGCAAGTAGGCATCTTATATGCGGTGGGATATGGTATAGGGAGGTTTTGGATTGAGGGACTACGTACGGATCAGCTGTTGCTGTGGCATACCCATATTGCGGTTAGTCAAGTGGTTTCTCTTTGTTTAGTGATCTGTGGTGTAATTTTTTATGCTTGGAGAAAAAAAGTTTCTAAATTGCCTTGACATTTCAGAAAAATACGATATAATATTGACTTGTTCGTGAAAACAACCCGTTGGTTGAATCAACTCAAGCATGGCAGATTCAATTTGATGAGAATCGAAAAGTAAAAACTTTGAAAAAAATATGAAAAAAGTGCTTGACAAACCACGAACAGCGTGGTAAGATAATTTTCGCTGATGACAAAAGCGGCAAACAAGCCG